>CANPIU010000019.1 GCA_947574235.1 uncultured Clostridium sp.
GTTTTTCAAAAAAAAGATGCGCAAATCAAAATTGCATTTTTTAAAAATATTTTTAATTTGGTATTTTTATTTTTCAACTTTTTTGTCAAAAATCACACGTCCCTATTTCACATTAAATTTTATTGCTTGAACCAAAAACTTCTGTCATTTTATGTTTTACCGTTTCTTTGATTAATTCTCTTGCTGGTGTTAAATATTTTCTTGGGTCAAATGCGTTTGGTTCTTCGGCAAATACTTTTCTAATACCGCCTGTCATAGCTAATCTTAAGTCTGTGTCTACATTTATTTTGGATACGCCTGATACACTTGCTTCGTGTAAGATTTCATCTGGCACTCCTTTTGCTCCTGGAATATCTCCTCCATATTGATTACACATTTCTACTAATTCTGGAATTACAGTTGATGCTCCATGTAATACAATTGGTGTATTTGGTATTCTTTCTTTGATTTCTTTTAAGATATCAAAACGTAATTTTGCCTCTCCTTTAAATTTGTAAGCTCCATGACTGGTTCCAATGGCAATGGCTAAAGAATCACAACCCGTTCTTTCTACAAATTCTTGGGCTTGCGCTGGGTCTGTGTACATAGCATCTGATGCTTCTACCTTTACCTCGTCTTCAATCCCTGCTAATTTTCCTAGTTCTGCTTCTACTACTACTCCTTTACTATGAGCATAGTCCACTACTTTTTTGGTTAAAGCTACATTTTCTTCAAAATCATATTTTGACCCATCTATCATAACAGACGTAAAACCATGGTCAATACACATTTTAGCCGTTTCAAAGTCTGGTCCATGGTCTAAATGTATGGCAATTGGGACTTCTGGATGCTCCTCTACTGCTGCTTCTACCATTTTCATTAAATAATTAATTCTAGCATATTTAATAGCACTAGAAGAAGCTTGCAAAATAACTGGAGATTTACTTTCCGCTGCGGCATCTACAATGGCTTGGATTATCTCCATATTATTGACGTTAAAAGCTCCAATCGCATATCCTTCTTTCATTGATTTTTCAAACATTTCCTTGGTTGTTACTAACATATTATCTCCTCCTTCTTTTTTGTTATTGTATTTCTATTTTTTAAATCTGTCAAGTCATCCTTTTTAGGTATTAAAAATGACAAATATCATAAGAAATACTTGTCATTTACCTTTTTTTAATTCTTTTCATTTTCATAACTTGCACGCATAGACTCGTCTGCTGCTTCTGTATCCATATTCTTGATTGGTGCTACATGAATTGACTCTAATGTGCATTTTGCATTTTTCTTATTATTATACTTACAAGTTGCTACTGTACAATTGATTTTTTGATTTGCTTCCATTTTTAAGTACCTCCTAAATTTTTATTTAGTTATAGTATGTACATTTTTTATAAAATTATTTTAATTTTTAGAAAAAGGGGAACCTGCCATCAAGCAAGTCCCTTTTAAAACATGTCTTTATCATTTTAATTTTTCAGAAATCTAAACTTTCTATTTTATCAAAGGCTTCTTTTGCCTTCTCTAAAATGCTTCCTACTTCTTCTAGCTCGGCATTAAGTATCTTAAACTGTTTGTTCTCAAAAATGACTTCAGCACCATTTTCCGCACGAAATATCTTTTGAAGCCAATGTCTGTATGGAGTTATACTTACCATTTTATCTTCCTGTTTATACTCGATTACTTCTTCGTCAACGAATTTAGCTGATACTCCCAATGCTGAAATTGAAATAGTACATCCATCTACATTACAAGCTGAAGAAATGCTTTCTTTTATAACTTTATAAATAGAACATACTTTTTCCACTAAAATTTGATCTAATGCATCTTCTATCGTTTCTGCCATTTCTTTTACTTGTAAATACAAACATTTACCTGCGCATCCTTTTATTGCTGAAACTGAAACATTACACTTTTCATCATCATTTAAAACGCCCACTATCTTCATTTCATATTTTCCACACTTGATGTACGTACCTCCAATAGTTTCATATTCATAACTATTCCTATTCCAAGAGTACGTTGTATAAACTAATTTTCTTTCAAGGCAATGGTTATGTTGCATTGCAATAATGGATTCTTCTTCATTTAGTTCTAAAAAAACCTTCCCTACTTCAAATAAGGAAATAAGAATTTTAAAAGTAGCAACATTATCTTCGCATACTTGCATCTTTTGAATACATACAGGAACTTCGCATCCTATTATTTCCCTTAAAGCTCCCAAAAAACGCTCAATAGGATCCTTCTTCCCTGCCCACTTTATGATATAGTCTAAACTTTGTTGTGCTTCTGTTGATACAGAAAAGCCACCACAATAGTGGCTAATTGCATCTTTTTTGTATTTCCCCCAATATATATTTTCTGCTACTTTCTCAATTTGTTCTCTGAAAAATCTCTTCGTCCTTCTTAAAATCCGTTCTAACATGTTCTTTTCCTCCTAATTTTTTGAAAACTTCAAACATTATGTTACCTGTTGCATATAGCAATTCGTTAATATTATATAGTAATATTGAAATTATGTCAATCGGTAATTTTATCGAATTTGTCCATTACCATAAATCTCGTACTTAATCGTAGTTAATTCTTTCAATCCCATTGGTCCTCTTGCATGTAGTTTTTGCGTACTTATGCCAATTTCAGCACCAAAACCAAATTCTCCACCATCGGTAAAACGTGTTGAACTATTAACATATACACAGCTACTATCAATTTCTCTTAAAAATCTTCTAGCATTATCATAATTTTGTGTAATAATAGCCTCTGAGTGTTTGGTGCTGTAGCAATTAATATGTTCGATCGCTTTTTGTAAATCATCTACAACTTTAACAGATATCATTAAATCTAAATATTCTCTTCCCCAGTCATCTTCACAAGCCTGGTTAATTTCTTTAGAAATTTTGCAAGCTTTTTCGTCTCCTCTTATTTCTACTTGTTTTTTAGTTAGCGTGTCAACTAACATAGGAATAAATTCCTTCGCAATTGTTTCATGCACTACTAAAGATTCACAAGCATTGCATACCCCCGTTCTTTGTGTTTTTGCATTTTCAATAATCGAAAGTGCCATTGAAAAATCAGCAAATTCATCTACGTATATATGACAATTTCCAGTTCCTGTTTCAATCACTGGAATGGTGCTATTTTCTACTACGGTTCTAATTAGCCCTGCTCCCCCTCTAGGAATTAAAACGTCAATATATTGGTTTAATTTCATTAATTTTATCGTCGTTTCCCTTTCCGTATCCTCTAACAAATAAACACAATTTTCTGGAAGTGATAACCTTTTTAATGTTTTATGAAGCACTTTAATGATTGCTATATTAGTATTAATAGCATCTGAGCCACCTCTTAAGATAACGGCATTTCCTGTTTTAAAACATAACCCGGAAAGCATCTAATGTTACATTTGGTCTTGATTCATAAATAATAGCAATCACACCTAAGGGAACTCTTTTTTTCAAGATTTCTAGTCCGTTCGCTAAGGTCTTTCCCTCTATCGTTTCCCCAATTGGGTCATCTAAATCGGCTATCTTTCTAATTCCCTCTGCCATCTCTAAAATTCTATTTTCATCCAGCCTTAGTCTATCAATTAGACTTTCCTTCATTTCATTTTTAAGGGCTTGCTTAATATCTTTTTGATTTGCCTCTAGCAATTCGCTTTGCGCTTCTTCTATGGCTTTTGCTACTTCCAATAATACTTTATTTTTTTCTTGACTGCTCATATTATTTAATGTTTTCGTCGTTTGTTTTACTTTTTTTCCCATTTCTTCTAAATTTTCCAATTTTTTTGTTCCCCTTTCTATCCATTGATTTTCGATACTAAATAATCTCTTGTCTCTGTTTCTACTTCTTTTTGTGCTACAAACAAGGTTCCCTGCTTTTCTCCATTTATAATTTTGCTTAAAATAGCAGGATTTTTGCCATTGGTTATTATCATGTCAATTCCTAAAGGATTAACGATATTTGCAGCTAAAACTTTTGTATACATACCGCCAGTTCCAACGTCACTATCACTTGATTTTTTTGCCATCGTACGTGCCTCTTGCCTAATTCCATTTGTTACAATGTCTATCAATTTAGCGTCTTTATTTTGAAAAGGGTCATCCGTATATAAGCCATCAGTATCTGTTAATAATATTAATATATCGGCCTTTGTGATGGCTGCTACCATCGCTGATAAGGTATCGTTTTCGCCAAATTCGATTTCATCTGTCGCAATCGCATCATTTTCATTTACGATTGGAATACTTCCATATTTTAATAATTCTTGAAAGGTATTTTTTAGATTTTCATAGGCTTTTTCTTGTCCCAAATTGTATTTTGTCATTAATACTTGAGAAGCAGTTTGACCATATTCTGCAAATAATTTGTAATAATTCATCATTAATTTTCCTTGCCCTACTGCTGCACAAGCTTGTTTTTCTGGCATTGTTTTTGGTCTGGTTCCTATTTTTAAGGCTTCTCTTCCGCAAGCTACGGCTCCTGAAGATACTAAAATCACTTCTTTTCCGCTATTTTTTAAGTCACTTAATGCTCTCACTATTTTTTCTAGTTGTGTATAATTTAGATTTCCTGTGTCTTTATGCGTCAAAGTAGACGACCCAACTTTAACAACAATTCTTTTCTTATCTTTTATTCTTTCCCAAAGTTTTTCTTTTATTTCTTCCATTTTTATTTCAATCCTTCCTAAACACTAAAAAGTAGAAAATCTATATTTATTTTTTTATCGATTTTCTACTTTAATTTTAATATTTTTATTTTGCTAAATCCTTTGATTTTTTCGTAGCTGCTTGGATAGCTGTGATAAGACTACTTCTTAGTCCTTTTTCTTCTAAAACAGAAACCCCTTCTATGGTCGTTCCTCCCGGCGAACATACCGTATCTTTTAATTCTGCTGGGTGCTTTTTCGTTTCTAATACCATTTTGGCTGACCCCAAAACAGCTTGCGCAGCAAAAGTATAAGCTTTATCTCTTGGCATCCCTTCTAAGACGGCTCCGTCTGCCATGGCTTCTATTATCATGAAGATAAAGGCTGGTGATGAACCACTTACTCCCGTTACAATGTCCATTAGATTTTCTGTTAAAACTTCGCATTTTCCAAAACTATTAAAAATATTACAAATTAAATCTAGTTCTTCCGGTAGCACCATGGGGCATGGTGTGATTGCTGCCATACCTTCGCCTACCAATGCTGGCGTATTCGGCATACAACGTACTACTTTAATCTCTCTTTCAAATAGTTTTTTTACGTTTTCGATTTTTTGACCAGCAGCAATAACGACAATAATGGTATTGTCGCTAACTTGTGCTTTAATTTGCTTAATGACTTCTGGATAAAATTGTGGTTTTACGGATAATACTAAAACATCTGCTTTTGTGGCTACCTCTTTATTATCGGTCGTGATTACTACACCATATTGTTGTTTTAGCTTTTCTAATTTTTCTTTGGATGGGTCAGAACAAATAATTTGATTGGCAGAAACTAATTTTGCTTTTAAAATTCCACCCATCATTGCTTTTGCCATATTTCCACTTCCAATAAAACCAATTGTTTTTTCCATGTTTCTATCTCCTTCTAAATATTGGGTATTATTATATGATATTTTCCTTTTTTTGGCAAACAGGTCTTTTCTGATTTCTTTTTGTTTTTTTACTATTTACTCTCATTTTCTCCATTTTATTACTTTTTATTCTCTTTTTCTAGTCTTTTACAACTTTCTTTTTCTTCCATACATTTTTCTGGTGGCTCTTTAAAGCTTAAATACCAACTGATTCCATTTCTATTTTTTTGAATTTGTGCATTTCTTTCTTCTAGTTCTTGAAATGTTTTTGGCGGTGCTACAATTACTGGTTGGCCTGGCATCCAGTTAGCTGCCGTAGACCCTTTACTACAATCTGCCATCTGTAAAGCTTGCACTGTCCTTATAATTTCTGGGATAAAACGTCCTATATTTAAGGGATAAATTAAAATGGTTCTAACTTTTCCTTTGTCGTCTATGATAAATACATTTCTAACGGTTTCTGTGTTACTAATGTCACTGGCAATCATCCCATATTTTCTAGCAATTTCTCCGTTTCTATCGGCTATGATAGGAAAAGGTATTTTAATTCCAGTTTTACAATAAATGTCATACAACCATGCTAAATGGGAACTATTACTATCGACACTTAATCCTAGTAATTCCGTATTCAAATCTTTAAAATATTGATGAGCTCTGGTAAATGCTATCATTTCCGTGGTACATACGGGGGTAAAGTCTCCTGGATGAGAAAATAACACGAGCCATTTTCCTTGATAGTCTTCTAGACATATTTCTCCAAAGGTTGTTTGTGCTTGAAAACTTGGTGCTTTTTGTCCTAATTTTACATTTCCGTTCATCATTAATTCATAATCCATAAAAATAAACTCCTCTCATTTTTTGTATATTGTATGAAAGAAGTTTATTTTTGGTTCTTAAATTTATTCAATTGTTACCGTTTCATATCATATTTAATTTATATAAAATAGCTCCCGCTATAACCGAAACAATAATTCCTACCACTACTTCAATTACTATTTTAACAACTTTATCCCTAGCCGTCTCTTTCTTAGATACAATCGGATTATTATTACTTATTTCTGATTGTTCTATGTAGTTGCTTTCCAATTGTATGTTAGTATTTTTTAGTTTCTCATTTATATTAACATTGTTGTTGCCCAAATTCACTATACCACTTACTGAACCATTAATATTTACACTCTTTTTATCACTCACCATCATACCATTTGTAAATCCTTTCCTTTGTTCACATTTATATTATCATTTCCAAGGTTAACAATACCATCAATATCGCCTTCTACTTGTACATTGTATTTATTCATATTGAAAACCGTTTTTTCATTGTGTACATCTGCATTTTTTATATCTTCTTGCAGTTTTCTCAAAGCATCTCTTCCTTCAGTTCCTTCTGCTGCAAATACCGCATAATAACCAGAGTTCATCTGTATTCCTAAACCAAACTTTTCTGGAAAAAATTTTTCTTCTGGTGGTTCTTGGTCATATTTAATCTTTCTCCTATATGTTTTTATTGCCATCAAACCACATATTATGCTCCCCCCTAATACTGCTAATCCCCAAGGCGTTGTCTCTAAAACGCAAAACGAAAAAATTCCTATTAGGATACAAGCAATACTATAATTTCGTATTTCTAGTTTCTTTTTATTGTGTTCTCGTACTTCATAATACCTTTTTAAATCCTCATATCTTTGCTTTTCTCTGTCATATTCTTTCTTTTTTACATTTTGAAATCTAAAAATATACATTCTTGATATGTTCGAAATTTTTAAGACTTCATCTCCATAGCATATACTGTTTTTATCAATTTCTATATTGTTAATGTTTCGCATATCTTCCCCTCTTATCTTTTCTATTTCCTTTATTATTACATATTTTTACATTTTTGTAAATCCTTAGACTATTTAAGTTTCGACTTCCACCTAACTATCACAAACAAAATCACAGTACTTATAGCGATGCCAACAAAAATAAGTCCATACTTTTTCGTTTGTTCTTTCGTAGAAGTCTGTTGAACTTCCTCTATTTGGTTACTCAATTCCTCTACTTGATAAGCCTCTTGTAATGCGTTTTTTTCCAATTGCTTCTCCTCTTGATATTTCTTTTCTTCCTCCTCATTTCTTCGATAAACCTCTACTTGATACTTCTTTTTCGAAAAGCCATTTGGTGCTGTAACTACTATTTCTAAGAAATTATTACCTACTACTAAATTTTCTTTTCCTGTAACAGATACGATTGCTTGTTCATTTTCTGGTATTGCAAGTACATGTAAAGTATCTTGTTGGTTTGGTATTTGGGCTTGATAATTTGTTTGGCTATTATCGAAAGGAGGAAATAGCAAAACATTTTCAATCGCTAAAATTTCTAAATTGGTATTAGCCAGTTCTAAATTTTGTGTTTTGGTTACCTCTATGGTATACGTATTGCTTTGCGTTTTATCCGAAGAAACTACTTGAATAACAATCCTATTTAACCCTTCTTGTAAATTGGTATTTCCTGTTATTTGGATAGTAGCCTTAGGATTTTCGGTAATAGCTAAAACTTCAATATCCTTAACATTAGTTGAAACGGTTAGATAATATTCATGAACCTCTGGACTAAACTCAGGCGTTATCCCTTCTTTGTCTAGTCTTAATACTTGCAAATTAGCATTACCCTCTTGGGAATTTTCTCCTTCTTCTTTTTCCTGCTTTGCAAAATCACTTTCCTCTTTTCCTATCCTAACTTGTTTTTCTTTAACTTCTGTTTCTAAGGATTTTCCATTTTGGTCATAAAAATCTCCTTCTAATTGAAAAGTAGCAAGCCCTTTTTCTTTTGCCCTAAATTGAAAAGTAATTAAATCCCCTTCTTTAGCACCTTTTCCTCCTTTTTCATCAAACCATACAAAAAGAATACGATTTCCTATTACATTTGTATTTTCTATGTTAGAAATATAATCCCACTTAGAAGTATCGAAATAAAGAGAAAAATCGTAGGCACTTGTTTTTACCTCTTCTATTCTAACTGTTATCTCTATTTCTTCTCCTATTTCTATCGTATCTTGATTACTTGTAAGTATAATGGTAGCCTTATCCTTTCCATAAGCTATATTCATCCTATAACAATTGCAAATGCAAGCAATGATAAAAAATATAATAATAATGCGTAGTCCTTTTTTTAACATACTTTTCCTCCTCGTCCCCACTGGTTCCGGGTTTAATTGGGGAATTTTTCAATTTCCCCAATGAAACCCGGAACCAGTGGGGACCTCAAGACTTCTATTGTTGTATTATTTGTAAACCTAAAATGTGTCTTTGTATTAATAATAAGTCGACTGAACTCGGCTTTTTGCCGTTTTTATTGATATTAGTTGCTTTCCTAAAAATTGTTTCTATCGGTTCTATTTCTAATATATGACGTTGTAAGACTAATAAATCAACACTATTGATTTTTCCATCTCCATTGGCATCACCATACAGGATAATTGAATATTGCCTTAATATTTTGCCATCTTCTTTTACTTGTATTTTAGAACCTGTTCCTACTACGTCTGTATCACTTAACCTTTCATTTTTATGGTTTACGATTTCAATTTCTAAAGCTGTCGATATTTTTGGTAAGATGTCTACTACCGTATTTTTGTTGTACTCTAATCCGCTCATTTCTAAACCATTTACAACCAGTGGGCTCTCAAAATCAATTTCGGAATCTTCCATATTTCTTACTACTACAACCTTACCTTTTGCCTGAATTGCTGGATTTTCTTTACTACTAGCTATGATTTGCGTCTCTCCTATTTGTTTAGCGGTAATTATCCCATTTTCTTGTATTGTGGCTATTTCTGCATTACTGCTTTGATAATTAATTCCTGGTTCATCTGCATCTTCTGGTTCTATGTTGGCCTTGATTTGGAAAGTTTCTCCTAGGTTTAGGTAAATTTCCTCTTGGTCTAAAGAAATCCCTGTCACTTTGCTATATACTTTGACTGTAATTTGACTTTGTACATTATTTTCTTCGGCCTTAACAATAATTGTCGTTTCTCCTGAACGAAGTGCTTGAATCTTTCCTTTGTCATCAACCGTTGCAACCAATTGATTGCTCGACTGATAACTTACTTTATGCGTACTTGCTTCTGGTGGCAAAATCGTTACTTGTAATGATTTTGTTTCTCCTTTTTGCAAAGTAGTATTGTCTAAACTAAGGTCAATTTTTTCAATTTGAACGGGTGGAACTTCTGTTATATAGCTTGCATAGATATAGCCAATGATACCATTATCTAGTTTTACTTTATCCCACCTTTCTCCTGCTTGCCTTCCCTTTTTTATTCTTGTCATTTTATCTTGCTGATTTAGCGTGGTAATTACTTCATAAGAGGTAGATGGACCTGTTCTGACGTTCACATTATTTCCATTGCAATATACTTTTGTATTATCCTGCACAAAGTCACTGCTATTGATATTAGGACTTTCGGTTGGTATCTCTGGCATATTTTGAAATACGGGTATCACAAAGGATAAGGTCGTACTTAATAGTCCACTTTTTGAATAGCCATTATAAATGGATTTTGATTCACTATATGGTGCTAAGACATTGGTCATATATTGATGCCAAAACAAGCCATTTCCGGCCTTCATCATTGACGTCGAATTTTTGCAAATAAATGGTATCTTGACCTACATTGATATAACTAGAACCGATAAAAATGGCACCTCCTGTTATAGCTCTTTCTTTGGTATTCCAAGGAATTTGATATTTGTCTTTGGTGGCTTGACTAGCCCCTTTTCCATCTTTGGCATATTGCAATCCATTTTTAATGGCACCCATTGGTTCAGAAGAACTAGTAGCTCCGATATTATAAAAATTATAAAGTCCTTTAAATCCTTCTACGGTTCCACTAATGGAACTATGCGATAAAAATGGTCCTACTTCTTGCTTTATACGAGAAGCTAAGTGATACGGGCTAACAAGCGAAGTTTTCCCTCCTCTTAATATTAAATCTGCATATTTTTCGTTCATGGAAATGGTATTTCCATTACTATCGAAGTAAGAAACCTTAGTATTGTAAAATTCTGTTCCATATAATATTTTTTCAATGCCATCTAAGTTGTTCGTATGAGCATCATAAGATAAGCCTTCAAATTGAAAAAGGCGAACTTCGTTTAAAAAGTTTCTAGGGTCCATGCAATATTCTACTGCTTGTCTCGAACTATCTACCCACCCTGCATCTACTTCTACATTGTACTGACCTGGTGTTGTATTTTTCCAACGATCGGAATAATTCTTGGGAACTAAATTTTTTCCAAAGACATTTTCCTCGTTAATCACATAATTCCAATCTAAGTTTGTATAAAGGGCTGTAAACTTCCAATTTGGATGTTTTTTAGCAAGTTCTCTTAAATAGGGTTGATAACTAGCTGGAAAACTATCAATTCCTTCTAATTTAGTAGATGCTACTACTTGAAAGTAAAGAAATAGACTGATAGACATTAATAAAAATAAAATGGCAATAAAAATTATTTTTTTCATTTTTCCTCCGCTTTTACAATAATTCTTTTGACTGAGTCACTCGTACAAGTAATTAAGGTAACTTCTTTTTTTCCGTTGGTGTCTTGGGATAAACAAGTTACTTCTTCTGGCATTACTTTATATATGTCATAAATTTTATATTCCACTTTTCCAACTAAGTTATCTGAAATCGTAAAGGTATCGCCTACTGTTAATTCTTTTAAGCGATGGAACATATTTCGATTTGGGAAATTATGGCCAGCAATACAAAAGTTTCCCTTTTGGTTGGCATCTGCTCCCCAAAATTTGGTGACTGATACGTTTAAAGCATGGTTTGAATAGTTTTTTAAGACATAAGTTTTTAAATTAATCATAGGAATTTCTAATTTAGCTGCGACAGTATATCCTTTATATTCCTCTTCTACCTTTTCTTTCGGATATTCTTTCACAGGAACCGTAATGGGGGGTTCTTCTTTTACTTCCTGTTTCGTACTTATATTTTGCGTCTCATAAATAGGTTCGTTCTTTTGGTTTTCTTTTTGTTCTGTTATGCTACCCCAAATAATAACGCTTAATACCCCTACTATGATGAAAAAATTGAAAATTATCTTTTTTCCTTTCATTTGTTTTTCTCCTCGTTAGTATGTAAATAAGATGCTTCTAATTTTAAAAACATCTTATTTTTTCCTGTTAATCTTTTTTCTTATTGTAATAAACATAGGAACTAACTAAAACCATTAAAATAACAAGAATTGGTATATAAAGATTGCTACCTGTCTTTGGTAATTTTTTTGGTGTTTCCTCTGGTTTTACTTCTTCTACTTCTGGTGTTTCATTTACAGTTGGTTCATTGGTTTGTGGTGGTACTGGTGTTGCTATTTCTTGTACTGTAAAAGCAAAGCTTGCTTGTGAAATGACTTGGTCAGAATTATCTCGGTCAATTAGTTTTAAAGTAATGGTATAATCCCCTGCTTGACTAAAAATAGCTCTTGTTTGCAAACTTTGTAATACGTCCTTTCCTCCTATTTTAAAGCCTTGTGCGTCTCCCCATCCACTTTGGATAATGTCATGTTCTAAGTTGCTTTGGTCATTGGCTAATAATTGAACCGTTGCTCCTGCTGGTGTTGTACTTTCTGCTACTAATCTTGCATGTTCATAATAATGTCCCATTGGCGATGCATAACTTAAGTTCATTGCCTTTTCTTCGTCTTTTACAATTTCCCCTGTGTGTTCTAATTTAAGAGTATAATCTACATATTGTGGCTCAACTGTTACATTTTTAACAATTGGTGTTGTGATATCATCAAATTGAACAGATGCATCTGGATTAGCTAATCCTTCTCCTGTTACTAAAAATTCAGTTGGATTAGAAGTGGTAATATCTGCCTTAGCACGGAAAGTTGCACTCATATCGTTTCTAGGATTGGTTCCTCCTGTTGTGTCATAAAAAGTTACTTTTACCTTATCCCCTGTGTTATTAGCAGTTCCTCCTTCTGCTGATACATAATCAAAAATGTTGTTATCATAGGCAATGTCAAAAGTATAGGCTCCTAAAGCTTGTCCAAAGTTTATGCTTACCGTTACTTCTTCTCCTGGTCTTACAGTAGTTTTACTCGTTTGTACGTCTATGGTGTCTAGGGCTGCTGCATAGCTGTTTCCTGCAAAGATAAGTACACTAAGTAAAGTTATCATAATAAAAATGCTAATGATTTTTTTCATTGTTTTTTTCCTCCTTTTTTTGTTTAATAATTTTATTATGCCAAATTTTTTAATAAGTTATTTAGTAAATATTTCAAGTAAATTTTTGTTCAAAAATAGGCATAATAAAAATACAATAGCAAAATTTCTATTGTATTCTTATCATTATAATCATTTATTAAATATAGTAATATAAAAAATGACCACGGGCCCGTAGGTTGACCGTGGTACGATCTAGTATAATTAGTATACTACTTAAAACTTTAATTTGTCAAGCCTAATTACACCGTATTATTATATTCCTATTTTTTATTTAATATGCTTTCTTAGATAATCTTCTTTGAATTTCTTTTAACTCCTTCACACCTTTTGTTTGTTCTTCTATGATACCATCTGCAACTACCTTTAATCTTGGGTCGATTCGAAAATTTAGTAGATTTTTGCACATATCAATGGCACCTTCATGATGAGGTATCATTTCATAAGTAAAATCTAGATTAATATAAATCGTTCTAGGAGCACTTTTCATTTTTCCTATCATCTGTTTTGTAATCTCTAGGTACTTTTCTTGGTAAGGCTTCACCTCTTGTGGCATATTTTGAAAACCATACGTAGTTTTAGCAATTTCCCTCATTTGCTCTATTTCTTCTGTTTGTCTTTTAATCATATGCTTAGCCATCTCTTGTAAGGCTTGATAAGTTGTATATTCTAATAAATTTTCAGCCATGCAAATGGCTGCTTGATGATGAGGTATCATTGTTTCGATAAAATTAATCGTAATACAATTGGTTATCTCTTGTGATAACATTTTTTCTGCCATCTCACTTATAATCTCATCATATCTACATAAATATTTTCTTGCTCTCATAACTTGCCTATTTTGCATTTGTCTCACTCTCCTTCTTATTATCATATAGATTTTTGTCTAAAAGTGTTACAAATGTCCCCACTGGTTCCGGGTTTCATTGGGGAACTAGATAAGGATAATGTATAAATTTTAAAAGGTTGGAAATACTTTCTTTAGGTGGTGATTATTATGACAAGTAAAGAACTTTTATATGTTGAGGATGCTTTAGGCCATGAAAATTTCATGAAAACCTGTAGTAAAAATACCTCATCTCAACTTCAAGACACAACTCTATCTACTTATATAGGAGAATTAGAGCAAAAACATACTGAAATTTTTAACAAATTTTTAAATTTATTATAAAGGAGGAACTAAAATGCAAGATAAAGACTTAATGGAAAAAGAATTACTCATTATTAAAGGTGTTTGTGACTTATATCTTCATGGGACCATTGAATCTTCTACTGCTGAAGTTCACTGTGCTTTCAAGGAAGCCCTAAATGAAGCCCTAGATATTCAAAACAAAATCTATAATTTGATGGCAGAAAGAGGTTGGTACAAAATGGAAAATGCAGAACAAACAAAAATCGATAGTGCTAAACAAAAATATAGTAGTAGTAATTAACTCAAAATCCCCACTAAATTTCTGGGTTTGCTTAGAGAATTTTTAGTTCCCCAATGAAACCCGGAACCAGTGGGGATTTTTTAATCCTCCTCCTTGATAATATTCTTGCTTCCTAAATAGGTAGCCAAGAAATAAGCACCATAGATTACACCAATTACTACAACCGTTATTACAATGGAAGGTAATAAATCTTCACTGCTAGCTAAACCAGCCATCATGCTTAGGACAAATTGAATTCCAAAAATAGAGTGAATAATAGCAAGCACAAGTGGCATAGCAAAAAAGATGCCAATTTGTCGAAACAGCGATTTGTTTATCATTGCTTCGTCACAACCGATTTTTCTTAAGATAAGATATCTTTGTCTATTATCTGAACTTTCTGTTAATTGTTTTAAGGCTAAAATTGCTGAACTGGCAATTAAGAAGATAATACCTAAGTATATAGCAATAAAGGTCACAATGGTTGCTAATCCAACACTTGACTCGATAATCGTTATCTTGCTTGTTCCATCTAGTACAATTCCTCGATTCACTAAATTCTGCATCTGTTCTGAATTAGAAAACATAGCTTGTATTTCTTCTCTTTCTTCTTCTGTTACTGCATTATAATTGGCTGCTAAAAAGGTCATTTCTTTGTCTTCTTCTACTAACTCACAGCTATCTGGTACTAAAATAATTCCTGTATTGATATGACTCGTTGACATAGCAATAAATCCACTTTGACATTTTGGATATTTAGCATGATATTCTTTTCCTGCAATAGAAATGGTATGATTTCCTTTCTCTAACACCTGATTTCTTAGTTCTTCCATACTTTTAAAATCACAAAGCACAATATATTCCTCGTTCTTTAATTGATACTGCTCTATTCCATAAAGTGCTGCTATTTTATTATAATCCGATATCTTTACAATTTCTTCCTCTGTTTCGTACCTAAGCATAGAAAATTGTGCTTTTACCTTATCAACATCCTCGCCAAAAAAGGTCTCCCAAGTTAAATCTTTTTTCGTATAAATTGGTATTTCTACTATGTCTTTTAACACCTTAGTATCTATCCCATAATTCTTAAATGTTTCTTGTATACTTACTTTTGAATCTTCTCTTGCCTCCTCTGTATACACCATTTCTTTTCCATAACGATTGATGGATTTTTCTGGTAAGTAGGCAGTTTTATATAAATTAATATCAACTGGTGTCATTTCTTCTAAATCTTTCTCCATCGTATTTCTTAAAGCCAAACTAGAGGATAAAATAGAAATGGTCATAAATAACATTAAACAAATTACACTCATACTAACTACCATCGTATTAACCTTATTATGAATTTGTCTTAATACAAATAGGTTTGTTCCTTTCAAATAAATCTTCTTCATGGCTTTGATTAGATTTAATATAAAGCCTGATAAAGACCAGAAAATTAATAAGGTAGACACACTTCCCATCAGGATAACCGGCAAAATTTTATCTGCTGTGTTCATGGTTTGAATGCCTGCTGTTACCTTCCAATACGCATAACCTAGCACTACACTTGCTAGTACAAGAATAACCATACATAAACATGGATTTTTAATTTTTACTTCTTCATTTTTCTTCTGGGCTGTTAAAAGATTAATTAGTCGATATCTTGAAATCGTAATGGTATTGAAAATAGCTACTGCTAGATACATAATGGCAAAATAAAGACATGTTTTTACACACGCATTTTTGGAAAATACAAAGGTAAATTCGCTCATATCGGCTTCAAATAATTTAGAGACCAAAATAGACATAAATTGTGAAGCAAATACGCCAATTACAATTCCTATAACAAGTGATAAAATACCTACTAAAACCGTTTCTAATAAGATGATTTTAGAAATTTGTCTTTTCCCCATCCCTAACGTCATATAAATTCCAAATTCTTTTTTTCTTCGATTGATTAAAAAATTATTGGCATATACAATTAATAAGCCTAGTATCACAGCTACAAATACCGATACCATCCCTAACATGCTAACCATCAATTTTATCATTTCTCTTGCTGAATTCGAAACCGTAAGCATTGCTTCTTGGCTATCAAGTGAGTTAAACATATAAAAAATAGCGACTCCTAGTACCAAGGTTAAAAAGTAAATAGCATAGTCTTTAAAGCTCTTTTTCATGTTTTTAAAAGATAACTTAAATAACATCGTTTAAGTCACCTCCAAGAAGAGTTTGTACCTCAATGATTTTTTCAAAGAACTGCTTTCTTGTATCATTTCCTCTGATTACTTCGTTAAAGATTTTTCCATCCTTAATAAATAGAATTCGTTTGGCATAAGAGGCAGTAAAAGCATCATGCGTGACCATTAAAATCGTAGCCTCCATGTTTTGATTTAAAAACTCAAAATTTTCTAGTAATTGTCTTGCTGATTTACTATCTAAGGCACCTGTTGGCTCATCGGCTAACACTAACTTAGGATTGGTAATCATGGCTCTTGCCGAAGCAATTCTTTGCTTTTGCCCTCCTGATACCTGATAAGGGTATTTATTTAATATCTGTGTTATGTCTAATTTTTGTGCTATTTCTTTTACTCTTTTATCGATTTCTTTTGCCTTTACTTTTTGAATTGTTAATGCTAGTGCTATATTTTCATAGGCTGTTAACGTATCTAATAAATTAAAATCTTGAAAGATAAAACCTAGTTCTTCTCTTCTAAATTGATTCAGGCGATTTCCCTTTAACCTCGTTATGTCCTGTTCCTTAATTTTAATATGACCTGCTGTTACTCTGTCTATGGTAGAAATACAGTTTAACAAAGTAGTCTTTCCACTTCCCGATGCTCCCATAATTCCAACAAATTCTCCTTTTTCTACCTCGAAACTTATATTATCAATGGCTTTGCTTAAGTTAGATTTGGTTCCATAGTATTTTTCAACATTTTCAACTCTTAATATTTTTTCCATCTTTTTCTCCCTCCTGTTTTTATCATAAAACTTTTTTATGCACTTTGCCATCGATTTTCCTTACCGTTTCCTTATATTTTTGTAAGTTTTCTATTTTTTATGTTATATTTTCGATATGTTGATATAATGAGTTTTTATTGATTTTTAATATCTTAATAGATTTTTAAAACCTATCTAAAACTATGAAAAACTATCCTGTTAGTAACAAATTAGTAACAGGGTAGTAACAAATTATCCTTTCCCATTAACCCCATCTTTAATACCTATTTGATGCATCTGTTTTTCTATAATCCATAAAAAGGCCACCCTTAGAAGGTCGCCTATGGTTCGTTTTTATCTATCGTTAGATAACTTCCTTTGGGAAAAATTAGTCTTACCTCTGTTTCTTCTCCTTGGATAGAATTTATCTCAATTGCTATTCCTAATTTATGACATAACTTTTGACACAAATACAAGCCAATTCCTGTTGATTTTTTATTGAGCGTTCTTCCATTGGTTCCTGTAAAACCTTTATTAAAAACACTCTTTATTTCACTTTGTTTTATTCCCATCCCATTGTCTTTGATGGATAAAATCACCTTTTCTTTTTCTTGCCTGGCATAGATTTTAATCGTTGAATTCCCATCTAACTTTCGATATTTAATACTATTTTGAAGGAGTTGATTTAGGATAAAACTAAGCCATTTACTATCTGTATTTACGAAAACTTTTAAATTCTCTAATTCAATCTTTATCTTCTCCTGAATGAAAACGTTTTTATTTTTCTTAATACACTCATTTACGACTTCTTCTAGCCTAATTTGTTTAATGTAGTAATCCTTTTCAACGGTGTTACTTCTAGCATAATATAAGGCTTGCTCAATATAATTTTCCACTTTATCTAATTCTTCGTCAATGCTTTTGGTCGCTTTATTTTTATTGTTTTCAATAGTCAATTTACTAGCTGCTAAGGGTAATTTGATTTCATGTATCCATAATTCAATATATTCTTTATAATCTTCGGTTATATATTTGTATTGATTGACTTTTTCTAGCATGGCTTTATTAGTTTGTTCTAAGATTTCTTTAAGAAGCTTTTCTTCTACAAAATGAGGACTTTTGATTAATTCTGTAATTAAATACTTTTCTTCTAATTCCTTTAACAGAAAAAATACTTTTTGGTAAAACCTCTTTTTGTTATAATATTCTATTGTAACAGCAACTAAATATACGCCAAAAATCACAACAGGAATATAGATTTTAATAAACAGACCTACAGGATAAATCATTAAAAAAATCTCTATGGTTATCACCGCAAATAATAGTAAATTTAAGGTTAAAATCCTATCCTTCCAAAAACCTCTTATGGTCATATTTTCCTACCCTTTCTATTTCTTTAATCGATAGCCCTGACCTCTTTTGGTTTCTAGTAATTCCTTTAAGTTTAGCGCCTCTAATTTATTCCTTAGGCGTGTCATATTAACGGTTAAAGTATTATCATCAATAAAGCTTTCACTATCCCACAGGGCTTCTATTATTTCTTCTCTTGGCACAATTTTTTCTCGATTTTGTACTAAGTGTTTTAAAATTTTTAATTCATTTTTGGTTAATTCTATCTCTTTTCCCTCTTTTTCAAGAGTGCTTTTATCTAGGTGCAAAATAAAATCTTTGCCGTCTATTTTCTCTAATGGTGTACCTCCATAATTACTCCTTCTTAATAAAGAGGCAATTTTGGCAAGTAAGATTTGAATATTAAAGGGCTTTGTTATATAATGGTCTGCTCCATAATTAATACTTAGTAATTCGTCAATTTCACTATCTCTACTCGTTACCATAATAATCGGAGTGGTCATTTGTTTTCTAATTTCTTTGCAAAGATATTGACCATCGTTATTCGGTAAATTAATGTCAAGTAAAATTAAATCTGGTTTTTCTTTAATAATATCTTGCATGGTAGACTTAAATTCTTTTAAAGCTTTTGTTTCATACCCATTGTTTTTCAAAAAAATCTCTAATTCGTTTCTTACCTTTTCGTCATCTTCTACGATTACTATTTTTGGCATCTTTTCTCTCCTTTGAACTCCTCTAAAATCCTCACTGTCCCCATTGGTTCCGGGTTTGATTGGGGACGCTTACAGGTCTTATTGATACTTCTTTAAAAATCCATGATAAACTTCTTGCAAATTTTCTATCTTTTTAAAGTCTTCTGGCTTTGCTACTTCTGGCAAACCTGTTTTGACCTTTGCTTCTTCTAATACGTATTTGACAAATTCAGCACAATAAAACGATTTTTTTCTGGCTATTTTTTTACGAAAACCTGCTGCAAATAATCCTAGTATGTTAAAAGTATATTGGTCTTTTTCGCTTTCGATTTTTTGGATGGCTTCTTGTATCTTTTTATATTGTTGTTCTGTGACTTCTAAGGAATAAATTCTTGTTTTCGTTAAATAAAATCTTTTGAAGGTTCCATCATCAATAAATTCATGAACAAATCCCGCCCAAAATGGATTATAAGGATTTAATCTTCCAAAGCTATACATATGTTTTAATTCTCGGTCTAAAGCAATCGACACATGGGAAAATTCATCTTTGGTATAACTCTTTATCAATTTTGATAAACTGGTTCCCGTATGGGTTAAGATAATATATATTTTTTCCATCTTCTCTATCCTTTCTTTAGGTATTATATCATCTTTTTTCGCTTTTTAAAACACTTACTAAAAATTTTAGAAATTCCAATTGTTTCCCCAATGAAACCTGGAACTAAGTGAAGTTTTACAATATTAAAAGTGGGAAAATTTTGCAAAGGTTATAGATAGCGCAAAACTTGCATGTCAAAATAGTGGATTTGAAATACTAGCTTCTTACTTTGTTTTTCTTTGTCTTGTTTTGTCGAAAACGTAGAACCTTTGTCGAATAGCTTGCTTTTTGATTTCTTTTTGATATGATTAAGATTATAAAAATCGTACTAAAAAAAGGAGAAAAATATGAGCAAATTATACGAAAGATACAATTATTTAAAAAGAACCGATACCGATGGAGAACATACCTTATATTTATTCAAGTCTGGTATTTTTTTCATCTTCCTACAAGAGGATGCTAAAATTGCCTCTGGCTTACTTCATTTGAAAATAACACAATTAAATTCAGAAGTCGTTAAATGTGGCTTTCCGATTAATTCTTTTCAAAAATACAAATCGCAATTAGATAATTGTGGTTATCAATTTAAAATAATTGATACCACAGAAAATGCTTCTTTTTCCATAACGGATTATTCTGTCGACGAAAATATTTCTGACTTATTAAACAAAATTAGAAATGTAAATCCTGAAAACCTTTCTATCCGAGAGGCTTATGAATTTATCGATAAAATTAAGCAAGAAGCTATTCAATTAACTTCCCTTAAAAAGGATAAAAACAACAGTTAATTTTCTGTTGTTTTCACTTTTTCTATTTCCGTTGCTTCTAACTCCAGAGTATTCTTACTCACTCGCAAAATGCCTTCTATACTTAAAACTTCGTCTTTTTTAACAGTTTGATAGATATAATCAGCATTATCATCATAGCCAATTACCCTTATTTTACTATTATTACTTAATACTATCCAAAAATACGCAACTGAACTTCTTTTGGATTGATATAAAAAATCTAATTCTGGTTCATTTAATACTTTACCTATCACACAACACTCGTTCACTACTTGTACTCCTCCTAAAATGCATAAAGTAAGTACCTTCATAAAATTTACTACCAATACCTACTTTATTGTTTCATATTTACCTCTATTAGGAAGGAATAAACCTCTTTAATACTAATAGAACACTGTATATATTCCGTAAAATATATAATCTGGTATCATATTAGAGTGCAGGGCGGAACCCATTGTTCGTGTTGGTGTTAGCCGCATAATTGTATTCACGGTAGCAGACTGGGTTGTCAGTGTAGACGTTGTTGAAGCTCCCGCCACGAAGCAAGAACCCTTCGGTTTACCCCTAAGCTTTTATTCTTCAAAAAATAACAGCTTTTTTAGCTTATGAATATTGGCATATTGAATATAGCCCATATGACCACACAAGTATTTTCTAGCCTCTTTACTGGTCATTTCTCCATTTTTTATCTGCTTTTTTAAATTCTTTATCTTTTTCTTGAGTTTTTTCTTTCCTCTTTCTCTTAATTTCATCCTATATTCATTTATTTTATAACCACAAAAATTTACTCCTTGTTTACTTTTAAAAATTTGTGTTTTACTATTTAACTCTAATTTCAAATTGTCTTTTAAAAATCCCATTATTTGGGTTAATACTTCTTTTGCTTCTTCTTTGGTTTTAACTAATACAATAGAATCGTCCATATAGCGAAAATAATATTTCACCTTCAATTTATGTTTAATATATTGGTCTACCTCATTTAAATAAATATTTGCAAAAATTTGAGAAGTATAATTTCCTATTGGTATTCCTGTTTCTCCCTCTGATGAAGATATAATTTCATCCAGTAACCACATTAACTTTTTGTCTCTTATCTTTCTAGCTAATATATTTCTTAATACTTCTCGATTGATACTCTGAAAATATTTTTTGACGTCCATTTTAATGATATAATAGTTTCCCCATATTCTTTTACAATGTAGCATTGCTTCTTTTACTGCCAAACTTGCCCTGTGCATCCCTTTATCTGGGATGCACGCATAGGAGGTTGCAACAAATTGGGGCAAGTAGGTTGGCGCAAGAAAGTTGTCTACTACCCATCGATGAACTACTCTATCAATATATCTAGACTTTTGTACTTTTCTTAGTTTTGGCTCATGTACATAAAATATAGAATAGGGTCCATGTTTATAGGTTTGATTTTTTAATTCCTCATACAAATATTGAATATAGGCTTCTTTTTTTAAATTAAAAGTAATCACGTCTCTTCTACAGTTTTTATTGGTACTACTTTTTTTATGTGCCTTCATCAACTCTTCATAGGTTAGATATTCATCAAATTTATTTCTTAATGTTTTTGGCATAAGCTTTTAGCAATCCTCCAACTATTTTTCCTAATTCATCTACTAATTCCATACTATATCTAAATTTCTTTTCATCAATCCAATGATTTTCGTTCATAATTCTTAGGAATATTCTTTGTGTATTTAATCTAGCATCAATTCGATTGATATAATTTAATTTTTCCTCTATTCCTACTTTACTTATCATCATAATATCTTCTAACATTTTATACATGGTTTGCTTGTACTCATTGCCAATACTAAACTTTTCCGTTCTTGGTAATTTGAATAACAAATTCAAAATATATTTAATATAATTTTCTGCTTTTGGTATTAATACTAGTTCTTTTCTTATTTCCATTTTTCCTCTTATTAACTTATTTCAAATTTCGATTTTTAGTCCTAACCAGAAACTCTTCTTGGTGCATCGCTGCCAGTGCTCAGTGCTACTTTAGGAAAAGTGCAGGGCGGAACCCAGCGCTCGTGTAGGTGCGAGCCGCATAATAGCACCCACGGTAGCAGACTGGGTTGCCAGTGTAGACGTTGCTGAAGCCCCCGCCACGAAGGTTATAAATTAAGTTTGAGTCATTAGTTATATAAGCAGACTCTTGCGTCCACTCCCATTGGTTTCCTGCTACGTCATATAAATTCTTTCTTTTTACCCCTTCACTAGATGCGGTTGTTCTGATTCCATAATGATAACTATTGTCTGCTACAGCTGCATTTGAAGTAGAACCATTACTTGAATTGACAGCTAAGTATCTTCCTCTTCCTGCTGTATAAGTTACACTTGTATTATTATTATAATTTCCCCAATTAGAACTTTTTAAATCTGAATAGCTACTTTTATCAGTTGCCATAAATCTCATCATAGCATCCCACATAGTTCCAGTAATCAATCCACTTTGCACATATTCTGTACTTATCATGTTTTTTGACATTTCCATCGCTGTTGTGTAATCAGCATGATAATATGGGATTTCTCCGGCTTTACTTGTTATTTTTCCTCCTGTTACTTTACTCGATACAAAATTTCCATTTTGCCATACCCATCCTTGTGAATTCGTACTTCCTGTTGAGGCATTTTCCCATTTTACGCCTCCCGATAAGGTTACTTCACTCGTTCCTGCCTCATATCTTCCTACATAAAATCCACTATATTTTTGAATTGGTAATAATTCTGCTGTATTCGTTGACGTATCCCATCCTGTTGCATTTTGCTTTCCAAAATTAATCTTGGCATAATCTTTGGCTTCACATGGTATCCACACAAATTGATTTCCTTTTAATTCACTACTGTCTTTATTGACCGTTCCATTACTATTATAACTTGCTCCTGCTGGCACGTCTTCTTGCCCTTTGAATTTATTTTTATCTTCTTCACTATCAGATATTACCACTCCACTATTTACAGTTCCGCCTACATAATAAAATCCGTATGGCACTGGTATGGTATTTCCTGCTCCATCTGATACAGCATAAACATTGGCTATCTTTTTACTTGGTATTGTTACTGTTCCATTGTTTGTTTCTATCTCATCTGGCACAGTGCTTAACCAATTGCTTGGTAATTTTACGATGGTTCCTGCCTCTGTTGTTTCTGTGTTATCTGGTAATTCTTCTGGCTTATTATCATTATCTCCTACACTAACTCCCTCTACTGATACTTCTCCATTTTTCTTTATGATGATATTGTAACCATCTACCGTTACTTTTAAGTCAAAACTTTCCTCTGTTATCTCTTCTGGCACTGTAGATTTAACAATTCCTTCTACACTATCTAAGTTTGTTTTTAATTCACTATAATTTAACTTTCCATCTTCTCCATAACTTCCCATTACGGCTACTTGTACTTTTTCTTTGGCTTTTGCCTCATTTGTCTTTTCTGCTGCTACTTGTGCCTTTGTTAATATTCCATTATCTCCTGTTAGCATAGCAATACTCACTCCTGCTAATATTAACAATACGATGATTGTAATTACTAAGGCAATTAATGTAATTCCTCCATTGGTCTTTTTTCTTCTCATTTTAATATATTCCCCTTCCTTTGTATTTATTTTGCCTACAAAAATAGACTTTTTTCTTTTTGTATTTTATCGAAATGGGAAGATTTATGTCAATAAGTTACTACATGTCTAATTTTCACATTGTTATTTTGGGTTTTTCTTTTTAAATTTGAGGTCGGATTTCCTCTAAATGCTCCAAATACATTACTTTTTTTGCGATATCCATATTTTCCAAAACGATAGTAGGTTCTCTAGTTAAAAGTTCTAAATTAAGTGCCTTTTCCATTAAAATCTTATAGCCTCTAAGTCTTCTCTATTTAATCTTGGTGCCATTTGGATGATATCTTCAATGGTTTGAATTTGTGTTTCTAGCATAACAATTTTTCTCCCTTCTAACATACACTTTTTTCTTTTAGTAAAATTGTACTTCAAGTGCAAATAGAAACAAGTATTAAATTCAGATACAAAAAACACAGTATATTCATCCTTAGAACATACTGCGTTCCTTTTCTATTAATCCCACAAAACAAGTTTATCTTCTTTTAAACTCTTTTGCACGTCAATAACTCTTTGGTTAGAAGAGCCACAATATTTTAGCTTTGGATTGCGAAGTTCGTCAACATATTGACCATCCACTAAAACGTCAATATATTTTGAAACTTCTTTATCCTTTAAATCTTTATCAAAGGAATAGCCAGTCCAAGACCACACCGTTTTATTGGGGAACTTCTCTTTAAACGCTTTGGCAAGTTCAGTTGTTCCCTCTATATTCTTAGGGTGCATGGGTTCTCCACCTAAAATGGATAACCCTTTAACGGTTTCATTTTCTCCTAGTTCTAAAATTCGATTAATCGTATCTTTCGTAAATTCTTTTCCCCCATTAAAATCATGGGTATCTGGGTTAAAACATTGTTTACAATTAAAAGTACACCCTTGCATGAAAATAGATACTCTAACCCCTGGTCCATCTGCTATATCCATTTTTCTTATCTTATTATATCTCATCCTTATTCATCATCCTTATTATCAATATGAAGTACTCTTTCTTTTATCTCTTGTGTTCTTCCCTTGTTCCAGAAATTGCTACCAATATAACCACAAGTTCTTCTTGCTACATTTAATGTATCGTGATTTCGGTTACCACACTCTGGACAGTACCACTCTAAATTATCATCAATTAAGATTTCTCCTTCAAAACCACACTCTTGGCAATAGTCGGATTTCGTATTTAATTCGGCATACATAATATTGTCATAAATAAACTTAATCACTTCTAAAACAGCTTCTATGTTATTTTGTAGGTTTGGTGTTTCAATATAAGAAATGGCTCCACCTGGACTTAATTGTTGGAATTCACTTTCAAGCTTTAATTTAGAAAAGGCATCAATTTCTTCAAATACTGGTACGTGATAAGAGTTGGTAATGTAATCTTTATCTGTAATTCCTTTAATGACACCAAATCTTTCTTTTAAGCATTTAGCAAATTTGTAAGTGGTTGACTCAATCGGCGTTCCATATACGCTGTAATCCATGTTTTCTGCTTCTTTCCACTCTTTGCATTTGTCATTTAATTTTTGCATTACCTTTAAAGCAAATTCTTTTCCTTTTCCATTATCGGTATGACTATGATTGGTCATATATTTTACACACTCATATAAACCAGCATAGCCTAAAGAAATGGTTGAATAACCATCGTGTAACAACTTATGGATGCTTTCTCCTTTTTCTAATCTTGCTAAAGCTCCGTGTTGCCACAAAATTGGTGCAATATCACTAGTTGCCTTGCTTAATCTTTGGTGTCTAGCTTGCAATGCTTTATGGCATAATTCTAGTCTTTCTTCATAAATTTTCCAGAAAACGTCTTCGTCTTGGTCAGAAGATAGTGCTACGTCAACTAAATTAATCGTAACTACCCCTTGATTAAATCTTCCATAATATTTTGACTCGCCTTCTTTGTAGTTCTTTGCTTTGGAAGGATTGCCTTCGGTTGTCCATGGGGTTAAGAAAGAACGGCATCCCATACATGGATAGCAATTTCCATTGCCATATTTGTCTTTTTTAAGTTCTTTCATTTTCTTTTCTGATATATAATCTGGTACCATCCTTTTCGCTGTACATTTTGCTGCTAATTCAGTCAAATACCAATATTTACTTCCTTCCTTAATGTTATCTTCTTCTAAGACATAAAGAAGTTTTGGGAAGGCTGGTGTTACATAGATACCTTTTTCGTTTTTAAAGCCTAGAATTCTTTGATTTAAGAATTCTTCGATTATCATTGCTAATTCTTCTTTGTATTCTTCCGTTTCTCCTAAATACATACAAACGGATAAAAAAGGAGCTTGTCCATTGGTATTGGTCATAGAATTTACTTGATAATTAAAAGTTTGTACACCATCTGCTATTTCTTTTTGCGTATCTTGTTTTGCAAATTTTTTGCAAGTTTCTTCATCTAGTCCTCTTTCTTTGTATTTCTTTACATATTTGTTAAAACTATCTCTTGCAAAAGGTGCTAAATGACTTAATGTGATAGTTGCCCCTCCATAACTTGAACTGGTAACTGCTAATATAATTTGTGTAGCAATCGTTGCTGCTGTAATAAATCTATGTGGTTTTTCTATCATTACGCCATTGATGATGGTTCCATTTTGTAACATATCTTCTAAATTGATTAATTCGCAATTGTGTAAGGCATTTTGTGCAAAGTAATCGGCATCGTGAAAGTGGATAATTCCTGCATCATGTGCTTTTACGATATCTTCGGATAATAAAAATCTTCTCGTAATATCGGTACTCGTAATTCCTGCTAAGTAATCTCTTTGTGTGGTTACTACTTTAGCATTTTTATTGGAATTTTCGTTATTCCAGTATTCGCTTTCTCCTTCGATTAGTTCTTTGATAGATTGGTCTGTGGTGTTTGCTTTTCTGACTAATTCTCTTGTATAACGATAGGTAATGTATTTTTTAGCTAGTGCATATTTTCCTATTTCCATTAGTTTTTCTTCTATAATGTCTTGGATATCTTCTACTAGAATTCTTGGTTTTTGCAATTCTTCGATATATTTTACAATTTCTTTGATTTGTTCTTTTGAGATTTTCTCTCTTCCTACTACTTCATTGTTTGCTTTTTGTATCGCTACTCTTATTTTTTCAGCATCATAATCTACTATGTTTCCGTCTCTTTTAATAATTTTCATTTGCTTTTTTCCCCTTTCGTTTTTCCTCTTTGGATATCGAAATTATATCACAAAAAAGAAAACTTTTTGTTGCAATTGCAACAAAACAGGAGTAGGCTTTTTCTAAACCTACTCCCTTCAAGGATATCTCTTTTTATTTCATTTATGTTACAATTGTGTTACAAAATCAATTATAACTTTCTAGCAAAACATTTAAATATGGATATCCATCATTTATATTATCATTTCTCAACCAAGTATCTGTTGGACTTTCTTCCCTTAACAGATAAATTAAAGAAGTATTATTATTTATATCAGATTTAAAAAATTCTTCTTCTTTCCCTACACTCCCTATCATTGTTCCTATTCCAATTCCTACATCCTGAATAACTCCTCCTACTGTCACAAGTTGCTTTTTATAATAATTATTACTTGTGTTACTTTCACTATTTCTCCCTATTATTCCTCCTGTTTCCGTTGAGCCATTTATTGCTCCTATATTATACGTATTACTAGTCTTATTAGTATTTGAACCTGAATATCCTACTATTCCCCCTACTTGGCTATAATTTCCTATTATCTTACCTTTGTTATAACAATTTCTTATAATATTACTTCCTGTACTAGAATTAGACCCTACAATTCCTCCTATTAAGTTTCTTTCTTCTCCTAAAAAAGTTCCTGCTGTTTGGATTGTTCCTTCATTATATCCCCCTTCAACAATCCCTCCATTATGGTTCCATCCTACAATTCCTCCTATCACACTACCTTCTTTTAGTCCCATAATGTTACCTTTATTATAACAAAAATATACAGAATTGTTACCATTAGAACCACATATACCTCCAATTATCGGATAAGAAGCCACAACATTTCCTGTATTGTAACATCTTGATATTGTGTTATCCCCTATTTGAGAATTCGCCCCTGCTATTCCTCCTGTATAAGAATAAGAATCTTCTTCTTGTTTTCCTATTGTCGTAATATTACCTGTATTATAACAATTTTCAATGTTTCCTCCTTCTTTATTATATCCCACTATTCCTCCAACAATATAACTTCCTTCAATATTTGCTGTATTTTTACAATCTTCTATTCTTCCACTATTAATACCAACTATTCCTCCAATTGTATGATAAGATTTAATATTTGCCTCTGATAAAGTCAGATTTTTTATTATTCCTATGTTTTTTCCAAATAGTCCTTGTATGCCTAATGTATTATTTATATACATTTTATCTATGTGCTTCCTATTTCCATCAAACGTTCCATTATAGGCTATATTCAAATCTAAATAATCTGCAATTGGTTTCCAATTTCCTATTTTATCTGAACAAATATTAGTCATATCTATATCATTCATTAGTTTTGCATTGATGGTAAATTGACCACCATTTACTAAATCTCTAAAATACGCTAAATCATATTCACTATAAATAGCATTTGCTGCTACTTGGCTATTACTTGCATTTGCTACGGTTGTATTAGCTAGCCTAGTTACCTTTACATTTTGTTTGGTTGCTGTTTGCACTTTATTCGATGGGCTTGTCACTTTGCAAGTAACTTCATAATTTCCGATTTCTAATTCTGATACATTACTAATCTCTGTACTACTAAAACTTGTATTTTGGAAATTTAAGCTTCCTGCAATACTATATTCTACTGTCCCTATTCCATCACTTCCCCATGTTATCTCAAATAAATCTACTAACGGTATTTGTGTCTTTCTAACTACTTGACTCATATCCGTATCTTTTGCTATTACTGTTGGTTCTGTTGCCTCTATCGATAAGCTTACGATAACCCCTTTATTCGTTTCATACACTAATCTAGCATATATGGTTAAACTAGGACCAACCTCTACAGTATTTCTGCTTTCTATTGGTAACCAATTTCCTTCTCTATCCCCAATCGTATATTCTATTTTATAATAATCTACACCTGATAAGTCCGTAATTTGTACTAATTTTCCTCCATTATTACCTTCTCCTACAATTTCTAGCTTTAAAGCATCTTCTCTTTTTAAAGCACTCGTATCTACGACTTCTCCTTTTCCTTTATATTCAGTTCCTGTTTCTGTTATGTGAAAAATATATCCTTCCTTGGTTTTTAGTTCTAATGTCTCAATTCCATCTACTAGCTTAATTTCTGTACTTGCTACCCATTCTGTTTGATTTTCATCCAATTCTTTTTGCATTTCTGCTATGGTTGGTGGTACATAATTTTCTTTTTCTAATCTTAATTCGGTTCTTACTAGTTCTATCCTTTCATGGTATCCCTTAATTTCTGTTTCTTCTTTCGCTTTCATCCCCTTTTTTAATATTCCATTTTCTCCTGTCAAACTAGCAATACTTATTCCCGCTAAAATCAATAATACAATGATTGTGATTACTAAGGCAATTAATGTAATTCCATTTTGTTTGTTCATCTCTTCTTCCTCCTTATTTTCTTTAGTTTTTACATTTGTTTCTTTTTTTATTCTAGTAGCCCTTTTCCGTTTTATGTTTATTTATTATCAATATCATATCTTACTTTTTCCTGCTTGTCAATCTATATTAAAAAATAAGCATTAGTTTTAACTAACACTTACTTTGCTTATTGATTCTTATTAAATTGTTTCTAACATTACACTTTTATTCTGTACTATTTCACAAATTAAATCCGCTGATTTCTCAACACCTAAGGTATCACTATTGATACAAATATCATAATTGCTATGGTCATCCCATTTCTTTTCTGTATAATGTTTATAATGGTTCGCTCTTAATTTATCAATTCTCTTAATTTCTTTTTCCGCTTTTGTTTTATCTAATTCATAAATCTCGGTTGCTCTTTTGATTTTATCTTCTTGATTGGCATAAACAAACACTTTAATTACATTATTTCTATCTCTTAAAATAAAATCGGCGCATCTACCAATAATAACACAAGACTCCTTATTGGCTACTTTTTTGATTAACTCTGCTTCTTTAATAAATAGCTCATCACTGTTGTCTAGTCCAACATAGTAGCCATTATTTAGACCTGCTAAAGTTTCTCTTTTTTGTTCTTGATTTTCAATATATTCTTCTGCTAAACCAGTTTCTTTGGCTATTTCTGCGATAAAATCTTTATCATAAAATTTAATTCCTAATTTATCAGCAATTAGTCTTCCAATATATCTTCCACCAGAACCATATTCCCTTGCAATCGTAATGACAATTTGTTTGTTTAATTGATTATCTGTGCTAGTGTCATCTACTAAAGCTTGGCTTTTACCATTACCTTGTTTTAAATGTTTTAATTCTGCTAACAATAAAATACTTGCAACTACAAATGCTAGACCATCTGCTACTGGTCCTGCTGATAATACACCCATAATGCCAAATAGCTTACCTAGAATTAATAACGCTGGTATTAAGAATAAAATTTGTCTTGATAACGATAAAATCGCACTCTTAATACTTTTTCCAATCGCTTGGAAAAAGATACCAGATGGAATTTGTATTCCATTACCAATGCATAATAAAAGATAAATTCTAAAAGATAAACAAGCAAATTCCATATAATTTTCGTCTCCACTACCAAAAATAGAAATTAATTTATCTGGTATGGTTTGGAATAAAATAAAGGCAATCGTACTAATCACAACACTTAAACTCAGTACAATTTTTAAGGCTGATTTTACTCTGTCGAATTTTCTTGCTCCATAGTTGTAACCAAAGATTGGTTGTGTTCCTGCTGCAATTCCTATGATAATACTATTTAAAATTTGGCTGATTTTCATAACAATGCCAAGCACTGTAATTGGTATTTCTGAACCAAATTTAGACTGGGCTCCATATTTAGCTAATAAATTATTTTCAAAAGCCATAACTACCACAAAACTCATTTGTGTGATAAAACTACTAATGCCTAAAGCAGATACTTTTTTGGCTACACTGAATTTTAATTGAAAGGCTTCTTTATTCATTACAACAGATTTGAATTTTTTAATATACCAAATATTTAAGACAAAAGTAACAAATTGACTAAATATCGTTGCAATGGCTGCTCCTTCTACCCCCATTTTAAAGACAAAGATAAAAATTGGGTCTAAGATAGTATTCAAAATGGCTCCTATTACCATACTTGCCATCGCAAATTTAGGACTTCCATCGGCCCTTATGATAGAATTTAAAGCAGTTCCTATTATCATAAAAGGAATTCCTATGGCAATTATTTTTCCATATTGCATGGCATATTCTCTTAAGTTGTCAGTACAGCCAAATAAGTTTAATAGTTGTGGCAAAAAGATTAAAGTAATTGCACATAATATAATGGCTGCTATCGTTGCTAATACAATTCCATTTCCAACACCTTTTGCTGCTTCTTCCTTTTTCTTTTCTCCTAATTTTAAGCTTAAATAACTAGAAGCTCCATCTCCTAACATTAAAGAAAAGGCTAAACATATCATGACTAAGGGAAATACTACATTGGTTGCTCCATTTCCTAAGTAACCTACCCCTTGGCCGGATAAAGATTTGATCTACAATGTTATATAATGAATTTACTAATAATGATATGATACAAGGAATTGAGAATTTTTTGATGAGTTTTCCTATTTTCTCGGTTCCTAGTATGTTTTCTTCTTTTTCCATATTCTTTCTTCCTCCTTTTTCTTTTTTAACTTTAAAAAGACAACACGTTGGTTGGTGTTGGCTTTTATTTCGCTTGATAGCGCATTATTTATTTTAACATAGTTTGCTAATTTTGTCAATTTCTGTTTTGTGAATTTTATGTGAATTTCTCTATTTCTTCTTTCGTTAATTCTGTTGCTTTTTCAATATCTTCTATACGTATTCCCATATTTAGTAATCTTTTAGCAATTTCAATTTGTTTCTTTCTTTCGCCTTCTTCTCTTCCTTTTTCTCTTCCCTCTTCTCTTCCTTGTTTTCTTCCTTCCCTTATTCCTTTCTCTCTTCCTTCTTTTATTGCTTGTTCCCTTGCACCTTCTAACATGCTTTTCTCATCTCGAA
>CANPIU010000020.1 GCA_947574235.1 uncultured Clostridium sp.
GGTTTATTCTCTAAAGGATTTTATTGTTTACTTTTCAATGTACTTTTTATGTCCCTCTAACGTGGAACGTCTTGCATTATACTATACCTTTTTTTGTTTGTCAACACTTTTTGACAAATTTTTAAAAATATTTTTAATATGCTTATTTTTCTTTAAAATAAGTCAAAATAAAAAACTAGTAATCACTGTTTATATTGTATTCCTTGCGTCTTCTTTTTATTACTAATTTTTTAAATTATTTTTAGTTTTTTGTCTGTCGCTAGGTACTTCTTAATAATATCATGTTTAATTTTCAAAGTCAATACTTTTTTGCAAACTTTTTATGGAAATTTATACTAAATTTATTTTCATATTTCTACTAGTATCAAATCATCTCCAATGCACTTAATATTTTGCCATGGAATCACAATTTCATTATTTTGTGAAAATAAATTTAATACCTTATTACTCCCTGGTACAATAATAGAAGTAATCTTCCCCGTTTCTAAATCTGCACATACGTCTTGCACATATCCTAGTCTTTTCCCATTATTAATATTAACCACTTCTTTGTGTTTAAAATCTAAACCTTTGTCTTGCATTTTCCCTTCTCCTTTTATTTTCTTCTTCCTTATATATATTCTACTAGCAAAATAATAAGAAGTAATTTTCATTACTTCTTAAAAATAAGAATAAAATTTTCTAAGCGGCAAAGCCACATAAGAAAATCTAATTCTTCCATAATTATCTTCTAAGGAAACTCACCACTATCGTGGATGACTTTCCTAAGAATAAAAAAAATGAGACAAAAAGACCTGTCCCCCTTGTCTCATCGATAAAATCTTTTTATGTGCACAATGGCACTTTTTTCTAGCCTAGAAACTTGAGCTTGCGAAATTCCTATTTCGTCAGCTACTTCCATTTGTGTTCTTCCATCAAAAAATCTTTTTACAACAATCATCCTTTCCTTTTCATTTAGTTTTTTTAATGCTCCTTCTATGGCCATCCTTTCTGTCCACATATCATCTGTGTTTTTGTTATCTTTTACTTGGTCTTCTATATAAATGCTTTCTGAACCTTCGTTATATACTGGTTCTTGCAAAGAAACGGGGTCTTGTATGGCATCTAAGCTAAAAGCAATTTCTTCTTTTTCTACTCCTAATTCTTTGGCTATTTGTTCTATTTTAGGTTCTTTTCCATGTTCTTTCGTATATTTATCTTTATATTGAATTGCTTTGTAGGCTAAGTCTCTTACTGACCTGCTAACTCTTATGCTATTGTTATCTCTTAAGTATCTTTTCACTTCTCCGCACAATCATTGGTACAGCATAAGTACTGAACTGTACGTTTTGGCTTAAGTCAAAATTGTCAATGGCTTTAATAAGCCCAACGCATCCTACTTGGAATAGGTCGTCTGGTGCTTCCCCTCTTCCATAAAATCTCTGAATTACACTTAATACTAATCTTAAATTTCCTTGAATAAATGTTGTTCTTGCTTCATTATCTCCTGCTTTTATTTTGATAAATAGTTCTTCTTTTTCTTTTCTACTTAATATTGGTAATTTCGCTGTGTTGACACCACATATTTCTACTCGGTTGTTATACAAAAGAAAAACCTCCTTTGAATTTACTTATTTTAAGTATTTCCAAATTTGGTTTTTTTATGCTATTAACTTTATTTTAACTTTTGCAATAACGGTTATCCAATTTTGCTCGCAATTTCTTTTTTCATCTTGCCAATAATTTTCTTTTCTAACCTTGATATATAACTCTGTGAGATGCCGAAGTTCATCTGCCACTTCTTTTTGCGTCTTCTCTTTTCCCGTTTGAAAGCCAAAGCGCATTTCCATAATATCTTTTTCTCTTGCATTTAATTTATTGATAGAAGCACGCAGAAGTGATTTATCTACTTCATCTTCTAAATTTCTAGAAGTAATATCAGGTTCTGTCCCTAAAATATCAGAAAGTAATAATTCATTGCCATCTCCATCTTTATTTAATGGCTCATCAATCGAAACTTCTCCTTTTATCTTGTTGTTTTTTCTCAAATACATTAAAATTTCATTTTCAATGCAACGAGAAGCATAAGTTGCTAGTTTTATCTTCTTATCTGAATTAAAGGTATTTACCCCTTTCATCAAGCCTATGGTTCCTATCGATATTAAATCCTCAATTCCTATGCCAGTATTTTCAAATTTCTTAGCAATATAAACGACTAATCTCAAATTTCTTTCTACTAACTTTTGACGAACGGCTAAATTATCCTCTTGATTTAATTGTTCAATTAGTTCCGCCTCTTCTTCTGGTGGCAATGGTGGTGGAAGTGTTTGACTTCCTGCTATGTAAAATATCGGCAAATATTCTATCTCGTCTTTTTCGTTCATGTATTTGGCACAAATGGTATTAATCCCATTTTTTACAAACTCAAAAATGCTCATTTTCTCCTCCTTTCCCCATTTATCCCCATTGGTTCCGTGTTTCTTTGGGGACGTTATTCTATTAACTCTAACCCTATTAATGCTCTATATTCTCCCCTTTTTGTTAAAGATTTGTTATACAATCCTAAAATAACATTTTCCTTCTTTTTCTCTTCTTCATCACTTTTAATAGTAATGGCATCCACTCTAATTCCTAGTAACATGCCATTTTGCTTTCCTAAAGAAGAAAAAGGGATGAATTTTAACTTTACAATATATTCCTCTTTCATTGTTTCTGGTATGCCACTAAAATCACCTCCTAACAATTCATCTAAATGGCTTAAAATTTCTTTTGGTAGGCAATCATATAAAAGGGTATGTTCTACCACAACAACAGGTGTATTGGTTATTGGCTCTTTTAATAGATTTCCTGTGTCTATCATGGCTATCGTTTCTATCTTTTTCCCATTTAGTTCAAAGGCAATATTGGTAAACATATCTTTTTTGGTAATTTTGGATTTTACAACCGTAAAGGCTGTCATCATAACAATAAATGCAATAATGGCTCCTAACAAAATCGTTTTTAAAGGATAGGTTCCTAAAAACAATCCATTTTTCATTAAGATATCTTGCGGTTTTACAATATAAATCAACGCAAATGCTGCTCCACCAAACACAAAAGAAGTTAAGTAAAAAAGTAATAGGTCTTTCCACATTTTCTTCATGGTTTGTGGATTAAATGCTATGTATACAATTACAATGGATAGGATAATTTTAAGTATCATACTTGCATAGATTTCTAAAATAGACACATAAGATACGACGGAATAAATTGCTCCCACTAAACTTGCTAGCAATAATCGTATCTTTTTGATTGGTTCTTTTAAAATTAATCCTGTTGCTAATAATAGGATAAAGTTCATCATTAAGTTTTCTATCAATACTACGTCAAGATAAATAGTCATGCCATCACCTGTGCTCCTATTATAGTCCTTTTGTTTTGAAAAAACTGTCTTTTCTTATTGGCGAAAAAAAGAAATAATCGAGTTTTTTCGATTATTTCTTTTAAAAATTACATATTTTTGTTTCTAGGTTTTCTTAGGAAAGTAGGTATATCTAAGTCATTTGGTGATGAGCTTGTTTCGGAACTTGCTGGTATAGAATTAATTTTCTTTTCCCAAGTTTTGGATACGATATTATCTACACCAATGCTTGAAATTGGTGCATTGTTTTTTTCAAATCCTGTGGCAATAACAGTAATTTTAATCTCATCACTCATGCTAGTGTCTGTTACGGTACCAAAGATAATATTGGCTTCTGGGTCAACACTTCTTTGTACTAATTCTGCTGCTGTGTTTACTTCGTGTAATCCTAAGTCTTCGCCACCAGTAATGTTGATGATAACCCCTTTGGCTCCTTCGATTGAAGTTTCTAATAATGGACTTTGGATTGCTTCTTTGGCAGCATCTTCTGCTCTATTTTCTCCAGATGCACTTCCTACACCCATGTGTGCCATCCCTTGATTTAACATGATTGTTTTTACGTCTGCAAAGTCTAAGTTTACAAGTCCTGGTATGGCAATTAAGTCTGAAATACCTTGTACACCTTGTCTTAAAATATCATCTGCCATTTTGAAGGCTTCGATAATCGATGTTTTTCTATCAATGATTTGTAGTAATTTGTCATTTGGTATTACGACTAAAGTATCTACTTTTCCTTTTAAACTTTCAATTCCTCTTTCTGCTTGTGAAAGTCTTTTCTTTCCTTCAAAAGTAAATGGTTTGGTAACAACTCCTATGGTTAAAATTCCCATTTCTTTTGCCGTAGCAGCTACGATTGGTGCAGCTCCTGTACCTGTTCCACCACCCATTCCGGCTGTAACAAATACCATGTCTGCTCCTCTTAATACTTCTGCTATTTCAGATTTACTTTCTTCTGCTGATTGAGAACCAATGTCAGGATTGGCTCCTGCTCCTAATCCTCTTGTTATTTTTTCTCCAATTTGTATTTTTGTATTGGCTTTTGATGTTTGCAAAGCTTGTCTATCTGTATTAACGGCAATAAAATCAACACCTTTTATTCCTATGTCAATCATTCTATTAACCGCATTATTTCCTGCTCCTCCAACTCCTATAACTTTAATGGTAGCTGTTCCATCCATCATTGTGATATTGCTATCATCATTGTAATCCATCATTTAGTTTTTCCTCCCTTTAACTACTTTATATATTTTTAAAATTAATAACTTAAATCATCTCTTACGAATAGAAAAATTCTTTGATTCTTTCCATGATACTTCTGAATACCCCTTCATCATTTTGTGTATCAATATTGCTGGATACTGTTTTGGCAAAAGGCCTTGCCGCTACATATCTTACTAAGGCATAACTGGTTCGATAGGCAGCTTTTACCGTACTAATGGCTCTTCCTGTTGATATTTTAACGGGAATATTTAGATTGATTTTTCCTGCTACATCGCTTTTATTAATATTAATAATTCCTTGTCCTGTTAAGACAACATTGTTAATTCTGTGTTTTACACCATGATTGGTAATGTCTTTGTTGATAATGGTAAATATTTCTTCAATTCTTGCTTCAATAATTTCAATTAATTCTGAACTTTTTATGATTCGATTTTTATTGGCATCTTTTGAAGTGTTTAATATAATGTCATTGTCATTATCAATAAAAGATTTTAAAGCTAGTCCATATTGCCTTTTTAGTTTGTCCGCTTCTTCTTCTGATATGTTTAATACTAAGGCAATATCATGTGTAATGTTATTTCCTCCCAATGGTATTGAATTGGTGTATACAAAGGTTGAGCCTTCAAAAACTCCTATGTCTGTATTTCCCGCTCCTATATCTAAAAGCATTACATTGTCATGTAATTCATTTTTATCTAAAATTAGATTTCTTTCTGCTAAGGTGATTGGTACAATTCCATCAATTTCTAATCCTGCTTTTTTAAAGACACTGTTTAATTGTCTTACATAATCTCTATCTGCTAGGATAACTTGTGCACTGATGGTGAATTCGGAACTTAAATTTCCTACTGGATCAGCAACTACTGTTCCATTTTCTAAGGTTATTTTATCTGGAACAATATCAATCAATGTTTTACCATCTGGAATTTCTATATCTTTTACTTGGATTAACGCTGTTTGTACATCTCTTACAGAGATTCCTGCATATTTATCTTTGATCTCTTTGGTTATGCTATTTTGCACAATGGTTATATATTTCCCCGGAATTGTTACATAGGCTGAATTAATTTTTAAATTGGTTTCATCTTCGGCATCTTTTATGGTTTTTGCTATACTTAAACTGATGTCATCTTCATTTATTATTTTCCCCTTCTTTAGTCCACTACATTTATATGAGGTATTACATATGATTTCAATTTGACCAAAGTTATTGACTTCTCCTACAACGGTGCAAACCTTACTTGTTCCTATGTCTATACCTACAATGATATCTCCTATTGCCAAGTTAATTCCTCCATTTTCAGTATAATTTTTCTAACTGTATATATATTACATTTTTAGACAATTGTCAATAGAAATTGTTATATTTTTGTAATATTTTTGTAATGATTTTGTAATAAATTTTAATTTGTTTTCTCTTTCTGTTGTTTTAGCTTTTCTGACCACTTGTCTACGTAGTATCTTCGAATAATTGCTAAGTTCGTAAACATCCTTCCAACAAATACCACAATCGCTGCTAAGTAGATATCTACATTTAATTTTTCTCCTAAAATGGTTAATAAAATTGATAATATCGCATTTCCAAAAAAACCTGTGATAAATATTTTTAAATTGAAATTCTTTTTAATCACTGAGGTAATTCCTCCAAACACGGAATCCAAAGCGGCTATAATCGCAATGGCTAAATAGCTTGAATACGTATACGATATCATTGGTGCGTTCATCCCTAAAACAGCTCCTAAAATACACCCAATTAAAATGGCAATCATCATCATTTTTTCTTCCTCCTTTTTCCTCACTTATCCCCACTCGTTCCGGGTTTGATTGGGGAAATTTTTAATTCATATATTTGGTTTTGATTTCGTCCTTGTATTTTGTAATTTTTAATCGATTGATTTTATTGATAGACACGTCATAACCCAGTTTTTTCATCTCGTCCACTTGTCCACCATTTCCTAGTAAAGCACTTTCTAAATAGGTTTGGTTTCCTATGGCTTTAATGATATAGGGTGCTAAAATTCTTTGCCCATTTACCTTGATAAAACTGTTAGAAGTACTATCAATGGTAACAATGTCTGACATATTAACAATTCTTTCATCATTAATCGAAATCGCTTCTGCTCCTGCTTGTTTTAGGCTATTGACAATTAGCAATAAATTATCTGCTTTAATTTCGCCTAATTCTTCACTTTTCGTTTCTCTTAAAAAAACTTCGATGCCTTCTCCTTCGACGTCGGTTTTTCCCAAAGTCATATTCACTTGCTCTAATTCGGTGTCCACTACTTTTTCCGTTTCTTCATTGGATTGTTTCGTTTGTTTATATTCTTGTATTTTAGCAGTCGTTTCTTGATATTTAGCTTCAGTTTCTTCGTATTTTGCTTTCCAACTTGCAAGCTCCGTTCGAAGTTCCGTTTCTCTCATATTTTCTATGGCGGTAATATCGGTTTGGTTGACAATTTTAAACTGCATAAACATAACTAGCACTAAGGCAAAACAAGCAATACTAATTGCCACTGCCATCGTGACCTTTCCTCTTTTAATATTGTTTTTCACGTTTCTTACTCTCCTCTTTTTCTTATTTTACGTTTTGTGCATATTTATAACTAATGACACCTGTATATTTTGGGATAGTGATATTATTTGATTTTTTTAACTCTACCCCAACATTGGCTTCTTTTAAAATTTCTAAATAACCATAAGGTCTTGTTAAAGCTGCTAACTGTTCTGGTAAACCGATAGCCTTAATTTCAAAAGGGGCTCCTACTTTTTCTCCATTGATATCGATAATGTTTCCTCCACAAGAAATACTACTCGTTGGCACGATTCTTTGATTGTTGATAGAAATCGCTTCTGCTCCTGCGTTTTTTAATTCATTAATAACACTTAAAACGTCGGCATCGTGTACAATTAAATCACTTGCATTTAAGACATTATTGGTATCTTTTTTTCCATCACTTAAAGTAACAATTACCCCTGGTCCTGTTACTTCTGTCATCCCTATCATTTTGTTTCCTTGTTTGATGGCGTCTTCTTTTTGCTCTAAGTCTTTATTGTTTTGTGTTGAATTCTGTCTTTCTTTTTCTAGTTCTTTTTCTGCTCTTTCTAATTCCTTATATTTATTATCATATTTCTCTTTATATCGTAATACTTCTGCTCTTAATTCATCATTTCTTCCATTGTTTTCTCCTACAATAGAATTAGAACCTGTTACGGTTTTGATTTGGATACAGATACCTAATGTTAACGCAAAACACATGGCTCCTAACACGATACTGATTATGGTTTGGTTCTTCATGCTTGTTCTCCTTCCTTTATACATTTAAGCTTTCCCTAAAATACACTCTAAATTTGTTGTTAAAGTCTCCGTTGGCAAAAATTTCTCCTGCTTTTTCTTTTTCTTCTTCTAAGATGGCATTGACATATAAGATTTTATTGCTTAAGTTATTAGCATCGCCTAAATATACTTTTTTCTTCTCCGTTTCTAAATAGATACTATATTCATTTTTATTGGTAATGTCAATACTTGTGACTTTGGTGTCTAACTCATATTCTTTGGTAGCATTGATAATTTTAATTACGTCTTCTAATTTTTCCAAATCTTCTTTGTTTAAGCGTCCTCCTGCTACTACTTGGTCTTCCGGTGTTTCTATTCCTTGCAAAATTATTTTTTGCTTGCTATCTTCTGCAATTTCTAAAATATATCCCTGTCTACTGATATAGGCATACTTTCCTAAAAAGTCCACACTATAATCGTGCGTTCTTTCTTCGACTTCAATTTGTATCGTTCCAGGCAATTTTCTTTGTACCTTTGCTTCTTTAATATAGGCATTTTCTTTTATTTTGCTAACCACACTGCTTTTGCTAAAGCGGAATATGTTTTGCCCTGGTTTTAATTCTGACAAACTGATAATAGTTTCACTGCTGACTTTTTCATGATTAGATACTTGTATGTCTTTTATGTTAAAAATTGGTGAAATCATAGCAAAAACAATTCCTCCTGCTATGATACCTAATAGCAATAGAACCTTTAATACGAAAACTATTTTTTTATTTCTTTTCTTTCTTCTTTTCTCTTCTTGATTTAGTTTCCTTTTTTTTACTTCTTCTTGTTTTATTTTATTTTTGTTTGTCATTTTAATAACTTCTTCTGTGTCAATATCAAAGTCTTCTTTCCTTTTGGCTTTCATTTCTTTGACTCTTTTTTCTCTTTCTTTTGCTTTTTTTCTTTTTAAGCGTTCTTCAAATTCCTTATCATAGGCTTGTCCATAGTCTTCGTATGGGTCTTGTACCATTTTTTCTCCTCCTTTGCTTTTCCTATTAGTCCCCATTAGGGATTTGTGCCAAAAAGGTTCGTCCCCTCTGGCACAATTCCCAATGAAACCCGGAACCGATGGGGAAATTCTATATTAATCTTATATCTACCCCTAAGTTCTTTAGTTTTTTGTCAAAACCTTCATAACCTCTTAATATATACTCAATATTTTCAATTCTAGTGTCTCCTTTGGCTACTATCCCTGCCATTACTAAGGCTGCTCCTCCACGTAAGTCTGTTGCTTTTACACTCGCTCCATATAATTTTCTAACGCCTTTTATGACTGCCGTTTTTCCTTCTACGGTTATTTTGGCTCCCATTCGAATTAATTCTTGTGTATATTTGTAGCGATTTTCAAATAGATTTTCTACAATCATAGAGGTTCCTTTGGATAAGGTTAATGCAGTTGAAAATATGGATTGCATATCCGTTGGAAAGCCTGGATATGGCATGGTTTTAATGTCTACTGCTTTTAGTCTTTTGGGTGCTTGCAATTTAATTTCGTTTTTCTCAACCGTTAGTTTGCAACCTGTTTCTTCTAATTTATTAAGCACTGGCGTAATGTGACTTGGCTGGGCTCCTTTTACTACAATTTCTCCTCCTGTCATGGCTGCCATACACAAAAAGGTTCCTGTTTCAATTCTATCTGGCATAACATTATAACTAACGTCTTTTAAGTTTTTAACACCTTCGATTTCAATTACGTCTGTTCCCGCTCCTTTTATTTTAGCGCCCATTTTGTTTAAAAAGTTTTGCAAGTCTACTATTTCTGGTTCTCTTGCACTGTTCGTTATGGTCGTTTTTCCGCTCAGCTAAGCAACTTGCTAAGATTGCATTTTCGGTTGCTCCGACACTTGGAAAGTCTAAGTCAATTTTTTCTCCTACTATTTTATCACAAGTACAGGTAATATTTCCATAGTTTTTGTCAATATTTATCCCTAATTTTTCAAAGGCTTTTAAATGTAGGTCTATGGGTCTAGTTCCTATGTCGCATCCTCCCGGATAAGAAAAGGTTACTTCTCCATATCTTCCAATTAATGCTCCTACAAATATGACGGAAGAACGCATCTGTCTCATTAAGTCTTCTGGTATTTCGTATTTGGTAATTTTGCTTGTATCGATAATGACTTTGTTTTTCTTTTTAGTTACTTCTGCTCCTAGTTTTTTAAGAATTTCATACATCATTTGCGTATCATGTATGTTTGGTACATTGTATAATGTTGTTTTTCCTTGATTTAATATACTGGCTGCTATGATTGGAAGGGAGGCATTTTTAGAACCTGATATGGTAACTTCTCCTTCTATCTTTTTTCCTCCTCTGATTATGTATTCTGACATTTTTTCTCACACCTTTCACTTTTATTTGCTATATATTATGTTTTCTTTACGTAAAAGGTGAATTGAAAAAAGTTCTAGTTTCCAATACTTCTATTGGTTCTTTAGAACTTTTTTATCTTTTTTTGCAATTAGAAACAATATTCTTTTCCTACCTCTGTTATTGAAACTTTTACTTTCCCTTCCAAATCTTCTCTAAATTTATTACATACTTGGTCAGACGTACAATGAGCCAATATCACTTCTTCCACATTATTCTTAATGTATTCTATCACTTTATTGGTATTATCATCTATTTCTCCTAAATGAAAGCCTCCAATTACTGCCAATACTTTTTGGTTTCCTGTCACCCTTTTGGCTTGTTCTATGATATTACATATTCCACTATGGCTACAACCTGCAATTACGATAATTCCTTCTTTTGTATTGATAACCATACCAGAATCATCTAACACTTCATCATTTTTTCCATCTTCAAGCACCCACTTCTTAAGCGTTACTGGATAAATCCTTTTGATTTCTCCTAAAAAATAAGTATTTTCATTGATTTCATAAGGTTCTTTCGTAAAATGTACCTTATATCGATTTTCCAATTCTTCTTTTGTTAGTTGAATTCCTGAATAATGTGAGTGGTCATGTTTCCACCATCTTTTTAAGATACAATTAGGATGCGCAATAAAGTCCACTTTTTATCCCAATATTTAAGTCCATCCCCATGGTCAAAATGACCATGACTTAATACCATAGTATCCACCAAGTTCAAGTCAACACCTAACTTTTCCGCATTTTTAATAAACTTTTCACTTGGTCCTGCATCCAATAGAATTTTATTATTTTTTACCTCTATATAAGCTGAAAAACCATCATCATTTTCTAATTTATCCTCATTTGAATTTCTAGTATCATTTAAAATCACAATTTTTATCATTTTCCTTCTCCTTTTCCATTTAATAATCTCTCGTCTTTAGAATTTCCTCCAATATTTCTAATATTTCACTATCATCTGTTACGATATCGAACTTGTTTTTCAATTCTTCTATTTCTTCTTGCTTGTTAACAAAAGCAATTGAACAAGTTTTCTTTTGATTTTTTCCTTTTATCATTTGAATATCTCCGGGTCTATCTCCTAGCAAAAGGATATACTCTCTGCCTTTAAGCTTTTGTTGTATTTCTTTTGAAAAAGAAATTTGATTTTTATTGACAGGATTAATTATATTTGGTGGTATTTCTTGTATATTTCCCTGCTTATTAAATGAAATATAATTCGATATAATTACTATATTATCATAAAACACTTCTTCCTTTTCTAAGAACTTTTCTATTAAGTTAGCTACCCCTGCTGAGATGATAATTAATGGTATTTTATTTTGGTGTAAAAATTCAATAAATTTTAAAAAACCCTCTCTAAATTTAATATTCGAATTTTGAAGAATTTTTCCTAGCCTATCCTCTGTCAAATGATATCTTTGAAACAACTCAAAAAATCCATAAAGAGTTTTATTCCACATTTCATTTTTAATTTCGTCGTCTGTTGCCTCTATTGCTTTTACTTTATATTGATTACAAATATTTCTATGTTCTTCCTCAAAACCTCTCTCAAAACTCCCAGAGTGGTTAATAATCCCCATGCTAGTTCTACATTGTTTCGCTGTTATTGTATTATCAAAATCCGCAATAACATACAGCTTATTTGCCTTTCCTCTTAATAATTCTAATTTTTCTTGGCTTTCCTTTATCATTTTTACCTCTTTTTACTTAATAACTATTTTTTATCACATTATCTTTTTTATGTCAATGTTTACTTTTCCTCTTTTGTCCACTTTTGGGACTGTCCCAAAAAAGGACAAAAAGCACTAAAATGAGAAGTGCCGCCGAAAGTGTCTTCGGCGGCTAGGTAAAGGCGGCTAATCTTTCAATGCCAGCCTTATTACCTCTTCTTTTGCATAATCCGGAATCAATCCATCTAAGTTTACAACTGTTGGAAGGTCGGACTTTGATAAGTATCCTGCCTTCATTGACTCTTTGAACCGTTCTGCTCTCTCTTTCGCGTTATAATACTTAAATTCCATAATATCCCCCCATACACTGGGGCTCCTTTCTGCTTATTTAGGAATTTCTCCTATACTTTATATTATATACTATTTACATAAATTTTGCAAAAAATCATCAAATTAGTGCATCTCTATAATATAAGCTTTTCGAAAATGTCCACTTTTGGGACTGTCCCAGAAAGGGCACTCTCTCAAAAAGGGAAAATAAATACTTGAAAAAAAGTGCATAATATCATATAATATGAACATATTGAAAATGGAGGATTAAAACGATGAAAAATATAACTGTAAAAGATTTGTATAAAAACACAGATGGTTTCGTAGAAAAAGAAATTATGATAGAAGGGTGGGTAAAAACCGTAAGAGATTCTAAAACTTTTGGTTTTATTGAATTAAACGATGGAACTTTTTTCAAAAATGTTCAAGTTGTTTTCAACGATACGCTAAACAATTTTGCAGAAATCTGCAAACTAACGATAAGTTCATCCATTAAAGTTGTGGGAAAATTTATTCTTACTCAAAATGCCAAACAACCCTTTGAAATTCAAGCAACTAGCATTGAAATTGAGAGTCTTTCTGATAGTAGTTATCCACTTCAAAAGAAAAAGCACTCTTTTGAATACTTAAGAACTATTTCACATTTGCGTCCAAGAGCCAACACTTTCAATGCAGTATTTCGTGTAAGAAGTGTTTTAGCTTATGCTATTCATAAATTTTTCCAAGAAAGAGGCTTTGTGTATGTTAACACCCCTATTCTTACTGGAAGTGACGCAGAAGGTGCTGGCGAAATGTTTAATGTAAATTCTTTTGCGTTAAAAGATATTCCTAAAACAAAAGAAGGAGAAGTGGATTTTACACAAGACTTTTTTGGAAAATCAACTCATTTAACCGTAAGTGGCCAATTAAACGCTGAAACCTTTGCGCAAAGTTTTTGCAACGTATATACTTTTGGACCAACTTTTCGTGCTGAAAATTCTAATACGGTAAAACACGCTGCTGAATTTTGGATGGTAGAACCAGAGATTTGCTTTGCGGATTTAACCGATGATATGGATTTAGCCGAAGATATGATTAAATATATCTTTCAATATGTGATTGATAATTGTCCAGAAGAAATGGATTTCTTTAACAAATTTATCGATACTGGTTTATTAGAAAGATTAAACCATGTTATCACTTCTGATTTTGTTAGAATTAGTTATACAGATGCCATCAAAGAACTTGAAAAACATAACGATGAATTTGAATATAAAGTTTCTTGGGGTGTTGATTTACAAACAGAACATGAAAGATACTTATGTGAAAATATTTTTCAAAAGCCAGTATTTGTAACAGACTATCCAAAAGATATTAAAGCTTTTTATATGAAACAAAATCCGGATGGAAAAACCGTTGCTGCTACTGATTTACTTGTTCCAGGTATTGGAGAAATTATTGGTGGTAGTCAAAGAGAAGAAGATTACAACAAATTACGAAATAGGATGAAAGAATTAGCTATGCCTCTTGATAATTATGATTGGTATTTAGACTTAAGAAAATATGGTAGTTGTAATCATGCTGGATTTGGTCTAGGTTTTGAAAGAGCGATTATGTACTTAACTGGTATGCAAAATATCCGCGACGTTATTCCTTTCCCTAGAACACCAAAAAATTGTGAATTTTAAAGAGGAAACCTCCCAAAGCGTACACACTTCGGGAGGTCTTTTTGGCACACTCTTAATGTCCTTTATTTTTTCCTGAACTCTTCTACGGCTCTTGTAAGAGTAGACAAATATATCTTCATATCCTGCTCTTCCACTTCTTTTCCGGTTTTAGGATCCTTGAGCCTCTCGTATTTAATGGTCCAATCTGGCTCCTGATTCCTTACACGCTTCCGTGCCCTTTCTTTTGCTGCCTGCATTATTTCTTGCCTATACATAAACCTTTCCCCTTCCTTTTTGGCGATATCTCGCCTTTTTTATCAAAATCTCCATTTTTTGGTTGCCTATTAATAATATCATATTTTACATAATTTATCAACTCTAAAATAACAGTTGAGGACTAAATGTCCTCAACTGTTATTTTAATTTTCTTTCCTGCAAGCAATTGCAATGCTTCTGCTTGCTCTTCGGGGCTCCATCTTTTTATCTCTGCAATTATTTTATCTACCTTTCTACATTTGGGCACAATCAAATTTGCACATATATCTTTTACAAATTTTCCTTTTGTTTGTTCCCATCCACGAGCTTTATACAATTTCCTTGTTGTCTTAAAAAATTCCTTATTCTGATTTAAAAATATGCCTTCTACTTCTTGATATGCAATGCCCAGTTCTGAACACACTTTTCGAAATAGATTGGTTGCAAAATTTTCCATTGCTTTAGATACCTTACATGAAGAATAATCTTCACCTACCTCCACTGGTATCCTTTTTAAATCATCCTTATCTGGAAAATCCCAAACATATTGTGTCAATAAAATTTCTTCTAACTCCCGATTTCTTTCACTCTTAAAATTTCTCATTTTCTCCTCCTTCAATATACACTATTGAATATCTCTAGCCACTTTTATGTAACTATTATACTATAATTGCTTCGATTTTTCAATCAAATTTCAAAAAAAATGTGCCAAAAGATCCATCCCTGTGGCTCTCTTTGGCACTTATTTTCTATTTTCCATAATAACTATCTAAAAGAATTTGCTTTAACTCTGTCACTAATGGCAAGCGTGGATTAGCTGTTGTACATTGGTCTTCAAAAGCTCTATCGGCTAACATATCCACTTTGGCTAAAAATTCTTGTTCTTCAATTCCTGCTTCTTGCAAAGATTTCGGAATATTTAGGTGTTCATTTAATTCTTGTACTTTGGCAATTAAACTGTCAATTCCCTCTTCTTTGGTATCTGCTTTTAGTCCTACTTTTTTAGCTAATTCATAATATTTTTCATCCGCTATAAAGTATTCATATTTTGGGAAAGATACAAATTTCGTTGGTCTTGAACTATTGTATTTTATCACATAAGGAAGGATAATAGCATTAATTCTTCCATGTGGTAAGTGGAATTCTGCTCCAATTTTATGAGCCAAAGAGTGATTAATTCCCAAAAAGGCATTGGTAAAGGCCATCCCTGCTAAAGTACTTGCATTATGCATTTTTTCTCTAGCTAAACGATTGCTTCCATCATCATAGGCTTGCTCTAAATATTTTAAAACAATTTCTACCGCTTTTTCTGCTAAACCGTCTGTATAATCAGATGCCATATTGGATACATAGGCTTCAATTGCATGTGTTAATACGTCCATCCCTGTATCGGCTGTAACTGATTTTGGCAGACTCATAACTAAGTCTGGGTCTATGATAGCTACGTCTGGTGTTAATTCATAATCTGCTAATGGATATTTTTTATTTTTCTCTTTATCAGTAATAACGGCAAAAGAGGTTACTTCTGAACCAGTCCCTGAGGTTGTTGGAATCGCAACCATTTTACATTTCGTTCCTAGTTTTGGGAATTTATAGGTACGTTTTCTAATATCCATAAATTTTAATTTTAAGCCTTCTACGTCAGCGTCTGGATGCTCATAGAATAGCCACATACCTTTGGCCGCATCAATTGGGCTTCCCCCTCCGACAGCAATAATTACGTCTGGTTTAAAGTTTTTCATTGCCTCGACACCTTTTTTTACTGTCTCAAAAGATGGGTCAGACTCTACTTCGCTAAATATTTCTGAGTGTACATATTGGTGTCTTTTTCTTAAGTGATATAAAATTTTATCCACATATCCTAACTTTATCATCCCTTCATCTGTTACGATAAAGGCTCTTTCGATTTCTGGCATCTTTTCTAAGTATTGAATAGAGCCAGCTTCAAAATATATCTTTTCTGGAATTTTAAACCATTGCATATTAACTCTCCTTTTCGCAACTCTTTTAATATTAATTAAATTAACAGAGGATACATTGGCGGTTGTTGAATTTCCACCAAAGGAACCGCATCCTAACGTTAATGATGGCATATTGGTATTATAAATATCACCAATTGCTCCGTGCGTAGAGGGAGAATTTACAATAATTCTTCCGGCTTTCATTGTTTTGGAAAATTTTAGGTTAATTTCTCTATCTTCTGAGTGGATAACTGCTGAGTGTCCTAAGCCTCCAAATTCTAGTAATCTTTCTGCTTTATCAATTCCTTCTTCTTCATTTTCTACAATATAATAAGTTAAAACAGGACTTAATTTTTCTTTAGAAAATGGATAATCTCTTCCAATTCCTTCTTCATATACCACTAAAACTTTCGTATCTTCTGGTACTTCAAAGCCAGCTTCTTTGGCTATTACATAAGGTGATTGGCCTGGTACGTGTGATTTTAGTTTAAAACCATATTCTTCATTGTATTCGAACATACTTAATTTTAGTTTTTCTTTTTCTTCTGGATTGACAAAATAGCAACCTGCTTGTTTCATCAATTCTTCGAATTCTTGATAGATATCTCTGTCTACTAAAACTGCTTGTTCTGACGCACATATCATACCATTGTCAAAAGCTTTAGATAAAACTAAGTCATTTACTGACGTTTTTAGTTTGGCACTTTTGTGAATATAACATGGTACATTTCCAGGTCCCACTCCTAAGGCTGGCTTTCCACAAGAATAGGCCGCCTTTACCATCCCGGTTCCTCCCGTTGCTAGAATTAAATTAACGTCTGGATGGTTCATTAATAACCTAGTAGCTAATACACTTGGTTCTTCAATCCATAAAATACAATTTTCTGGTGCTCCTGCTTTGATAGCTGCCTCTCTTACAATTCTAGCTGCTTCACTACTACTTTTTTGAGCAGATGGATGAAAACCAAAAATAATAACGTTTCTAGTTTTTGCCGCAATAATCGATTTAAACATAGTCGTAGAAGTTGGGTTAGTCACTGGGGTTACCCCTGCAATAATCCCCACTGGCTCTGCTATTTCCACATAATCTTCTTCTTTATTTTCATTGATAATGCCTACTGTTTTTTCGTATTTGATACTATGATATACGTATTCTGTTGCAAACATATTCTTGGTGATTTTGTCTTCATAAATTCCTCTTCCCGTTTCTTCGACGGCTAGTTTTGCTAGTTCCATATGATGCTCTAATCCTGCCATTGACATGGCTTTTGTAATATTATCTACCGTTTCTTGGTCTAATTTTAGGTATTCTTTGGATGCTTGTTTGGCTTTTTCGACTAACTCGTTTATCATATCTTGAACTCTTTGTTGTTCTTCTTGACTTATTTCTGCCATATTAAATTCCTCCTCATTTGTGTTTAGTTTAACCACAATTATTATATATTATTAAGAAAATTTGTCAAGGTTTTGTTCTTACTAAAATTCCCCTTTTTTCCCTTTTTTAAAAAGATTTTTGTAACTGTATTTTTCATTTAATTCCTTGTTATCTTCTATTTTTAACTTTTTCCTTTGCTCAGCATTACATAAATAACTCCTATATAACAAAGAAAGTATAATTCGTGTTTCTTTTAATAGATTTTGTTCCTTTAAGGATAATTCTAAATCTAAATTAACCATATAGGATTTCGACTTTTTTTGTTCGATTAAATTTAAAAATGAATTTGGTATTTTTCTTCATATTCTCTTACTTCTTTATCATTTATTGGCATATTTCTCCCCACCTCTTATGATATTTTTATTTGTTTGATGCCATTTGCTGTTTAAAATCTTTTGTTTGTGTTTTCTTATAACACTTTTATTATAGCATAACTTTGAAATTTGTCTATATTTTATTTACCTATAATTCTAACCTTTTTTATTCTTTCTTGTTAGTTTTTTTAAAATATTTTTCTTTCGACAAGAAAAGCAATACTTATTAATCTATTTATGATACCTATTATTTAGTAACTTTTGTTGACATTTTGAAGGAGGTAGTGTAATGGTGATTCTAGCAATACTATTATTTATCATTATTGGTCTAATCTTTTTCGGCTATTCCCTACTTGAATTTTACTTTGGACGGATATTAAATGGAATAGCGAATATGCTTAAAGTTATTTTTTGCCTATTCATGATAGGCATCTTAATGCAATGTATATAGGATGCCAAATAAAAAGTAGATATACCATTGCAGGTTTTGTCTACTTTTTATTTATTAGAACAATTCATGAACGGCAAATCTTTATATTGAGTAGTTTATGATATTAAATAGATTGGATAGTGATGATTGACAAGTAAAAAAATATGATATAATATACAAATGTAATATTTAAGGAACTAAACAAATTACATTATAAGGATTTTAAAAATAGAAAGAAGGGCTACTAGCAATGCAAACAAAAATGATAAATGATATAGCCATTGTAAACAGTAATGAAATCATCATAAAAAACGTTGAAACCGCCATCGATTTTATGATGACGATTCAATCTGAAACAAATTGTAACAAAATCGTTTTAAATAAAGAAGCTATCGTAGATGATTTCTTTATTTTAAGCAAAGGCTTAGCAGGAGAAATCTTACAAAAATTCATAAATTACCAAATAAAATTTGCTATCTATGGAGATTTTTCAAGCTATACTAGTAAACCACTCAAAGATTTTATTTATGAAAGTAACAAAGGAAAAGACATATTTTTTGTAGCGACTGAAAAAGAAGCGATAAAAATGTTAACTATGTGAAAATTTATTGAGAAAGGAAGGAATACAAATGGAAAATTTAGGATATTTAATCTTATGGTATTGGGTTGCTTACTTTATTGTAACAAGTATAGGCATATTCCATACTATTTTTAATATTTCCGTATTACACATGAAATCCATGAAGGATAGTCCAGGTATGGGAGAAGGCTATGAAAAAACAAAACCGTGGCATCCCTTATATAATATCGTGATATTTCCTATCTTTGCCTTTTTCTATTTTAATGGACTTGAAACTGTAACACTATCCAATGTTATTCTTGCCTCACTTATCTGGGGAACGTTAACTATCGTATTTGATTTATTGGCTTGGGTCTTAATTAAGCATCCTTGGTCTTTAACCGTAAAAGAATTTTATATTGACTATCAACCTTGGATAACCTTAATTTATATCACCATATATGCTAGTCCTTTTATTGCTTATGGACTTATGAATTTAGGATTAAATTAAATCCATCATAAAAAGTAACGAATTTTCCATATCGTTACTTTTTTTGCAATTACAAATTATCACTAAAACCAAACTTAAAGCATATAATGATTAAGGGGTTTTTACTATGAAAAACTGCGAATTTGTAACTTTTATTTCTGTTCTTGCTTGTTCTATTGCTCAAGACAAAACACCAGACGAATTAGCCATTTTATCCGCCTTTTTTACGCAACTTCGGAGATACTTTAGCAACGCTTTCTGCTTTAGATAGTAACAATCATTAATCCCTCTTAAATTTTAAATCTTCAAAAAAGCACAGTTTCTTTTTACAACTGCACTTTTTAATATTTTACTGATACAAATAATTTTGTGGATTGACATGTTCCCCATTAATTCTAACCTCTAAATGTAAATGAGGTCCTGTTGAATTACCTGTTGAACCAACTGCTGCAATTACTTCTCCTGCTTCTATCTGGTCTCCTACTGACACATACATTTTACTCGTATGCGCATACCAAGTTTCTACGCCATTTCCATGATTAATTTTAACTATTTTACCATAAGAACCTTGATAGCTAGCTTGTTTTACCGTTCCTGCTGCCACAGCTTTAATCGGTGTACCTGTGGAAGCTGCAATATCTAAACCTGTATGGTTGGAACTTCGAATTCTACTACTAACGCCATATCTTGAAGTTATCGTTCCTGAAATTGGTGTACAAGCAAGCTTAATGCCATTAACTTCCGGCATACGGTTTATGCGCTCTTCCTCTTCTTTTTGTTTTTCTTGTTCTTCTATCTTTTCTGTAATCTTTACTTGCACTTCATCTTTAGCCACTTCTATATTAGTAGTCTGAACTTCCTCTACTTTTTGTGTATATTTCTCAACAATACTTAATTCCTGTATTTCCTTATTTTCCTCTTTGATTTTACCTACCAAAATTTCTGCTTCTTCTAAGGTATTGACAGCATCGACTGTTTCATGATTCAAAGCAAGTTCATAATATTTATACGTAACCTCAGTGTCTTGTTTTACTGTGCTTGCAATTTCTTCTTCGGTTGATGCAACGGTTCTATCAACAAATGTTAATTGATATTCTGGCTCTGTTTGAATTTGGATATTATCTACATTTTTCTTAGTCTCTTGCAAAATACTTGTTTTTACTTGTTCTTCTAAAGCTTCCTTATTTTGTACATAACCCAATTCTGTTCCGTCAATACTTACTCGGTACATTGGCTTATGCTTGATAGATACAACCCCAATCATTAAACTGGCTGATAAAACCACAACATTAAAATACTTTAACTTTTGTTTCGTTTTATATTTCAACCTTCTTTTTAAAATAAAATTCACGCTCCTTTTCAAATGACAAAGTCTATTATACTACATATTGTGCTCAAAATCAAATTATGTATACTGTTTTGGTTCCAATTTAGCTTTTTTTTAACAAATTTAGTGGATAAATTTACCATTTTTGGCACTTTTTGCTTTATTTCTCTCGTTTTTTCTTTCATTTTCTCTTGTTTCAGCATATGTATTCTTTCCCTCCTCCCTCATTTTATGCTCTATGGTTGTTATTATTAATTTTTTGTTGTTTTTTAACTTATATGTCTAGTATGAACTTTATAGTTTCTGTAAATTTAAACTATTAAATGCTATTATAGTTTCGAAGAATAAAAAGGAAAGGATTGGTAACAAAGATGGGACTAGATTATACAGTAATTGGACAAAGAATTAAGCAAGCAAGACTTGCTAAAAACTTAACACAAGAAGATTTAGCAGAACAAATTGATATCTCTGTCGCTTTCTTAAGTAGAGTAGAAAGAGGAAATTCACACATAAACTTAAAAAGATTAAACCAACTATGTGGTCTATTAGACGTAACCGAAGGCTATGTTTTAAATGGTGCCGCTAGCAATTCTAAAAATTACTTAAACAAAGAATTCGCAGAACTATTCAAAAGTTGTTCACCTGATAAACAAAAATTAATCTATAATGTAGCAAAAGCAATTGTTGAAAGTGACTTAGATGATTAATAGAAGATACGAGAACCAATATTAAAAAATATTGGTTTTTTGTTGTTTTTGCAACAGTTTATTTTTGAAGTTTTCTATATAGTTAATGCCTAACATGTTGCTAATATTTTTTACATATGTTATGATTATATTTGTCAAAAAAGTTAATAATATTATTAAATATAGGGAGGTAATTTATGAAATTTGAACAATGGAACGGCTTTGCGAAAGGAGATTGGCAAAACGAAATTAATGTAAGAGATTTCATCCAGAAAAACTATACACCTTATGAAGGGGATGCTAGTTTCTTAGCAGAAGCGACTAGCAAAACAAAACAATTATGGGACGAAGTCTTAGATTTATATAAAAAAGAACATGATAGCCTTGGTAGTGTTCTAGATATTGATACCAAAACAGCATCAACTGTATCTAGTCACGAAGCTGGTTATATCCATAAAGAATTAGAAGATATCGTTGGTTTACAAACAGATAAACCTTTAAAAAGAGCCATCATGCCATTTGGTGGCATCCGAATTGTAGAAAAATCTTGCGAGGCTTATGGTAGAAGTGTTGACCCTGAAACAGACGAGATTTTCCATAAATACAGAAAAACTCATAATGATGGGGTATTTAGTGTTTACACACCTGATATTAGAGCTGCTAGAAGTGCTCATCTACTAACTGGTCTTCCAGATGGCTATGGCCGTGGAAGAATTATCGGAGATTACCGAAGAGTTGCTTTATATGGTGTTGACGTTTTAATCGAAGAAAAGAAACAAGAATTAGACGTTCTAAATGTTGACGAAATGACAGAAGAAATTATTCGTGATAGAGAAGAAATTAGTGAACAAATTTCTGCCTTAAATGAATTAAAAGTAATGGCTTCTAAGTATGGTTTTGACATTTCTAAACCTGCTACCACGGCAAAAGAAGCTGTACAATGGTTATACTTTGGCTATTTAGGCGCTATCAAAGACCAAAATGGTGCTGCCATGAGTATTGGTAGAACCTCAAGTTTCTTAGATATTTATTTTGAAAGAGATTTAAAAAATGGTTCTTTAACCGAAGCCGAAGCACAAGAAATTATGGACCATTTTGTTATGAAATTAAGATTAGTACGTTTCTTAAGAACACCTGAATACAACGAATTGTTTAGTGGTGACCCTGTATGGGTAACCGAAAGTATTGGTGGTATGGGAATTGACGGAAGAACGCTAGTTACCAAAAACTCTTTTAGAATTCTTCATACCCTTGAAACCTTAGGACCTGCACCAGAACCAAACTTAACCGTTTTATGGTCTACCCGCTTGCCAGAAGGCTTTAAAAAATACACTTCAAAACTATCTATCCATACTTCTTCTATTCAATATGAAAATGATGACTTAATGAGAATTACCTTAGGAGATGATTATGGTATTGCTTGTTGTGTATCACCAATGAAAATTGGAAAACAAATGCAATTCTTTGGTGCTAGGGCCAATTTAGCCAAAACCTTATTATATGCTATTAATGGTGGTAGAGATGGTCTTTCCGGAAAACAAGTAGCACCAAAATTTGACCCAATCACTTCTGAATACCTAGATTATGATGAAGTCATGGAAAAATTTGACCAAATGATGGACTATGTCGCTAAAATCTACATTAAAGCCTTAAACATGATACACTATATGCATGATAAATATTCTTATGAAGCCATCGAAATGGCTTTGCATGATAGAGAAATCCTTCGAACTATGGCTTGTGGAATTGCTGGTCTATCTGTCGTTGCCGACTCACTATCTGCTATTAAATATGCCAAAGTAAAAGTGGTTCGTGACCAAACTGGTTTAGCTACAGACTATGAAGTAGAAGGAGACTTTCCAAAATTCGGAAACGATGATGACAGAGTTGACCAACTTGCAGTAGACGTTGTCAAAACCTTTATGAATAAATTAAGAAAGCATCAAACGTATCGTAACAGTAAGCATACTTTGTCCATCTTAACCATTACTTCTAACGTAGTTTATGGAAAAGCAACTGGAAATACCCCAGACGGAAGAAGAGCAGGAGAACCATTTGGACCAGGTGCCAACCCATTACATGGAAGAGACACCAACGGTGCCTTAGCCGTTATGAATTCCATTGCCAAACTTCCTTTTGACTCATCTGAAGATGGAATTTCTTACACCTTCTCCATCACACCAGGAACCCTTGGAAAATCTGAAGAAGAAAGAGTTACCAACCTAGTTAATATGTTAGACGGTTACTTTGCACAAACAGGTCACCATATTAATGTCAACGTATTTGATAGAAGCCTGTTAGAAGATGCTATGGAGCATCCAGAAAAATATCCTCAATTAACCATCCGTGTTTCTGGTTATGCGGTAAACTTTACAAAACTAACAAGAGAACAACAATTAGACGTAATTAATAGAACGATCCACGAAAAAATTTAATGTTCTGTTGGGGACGTTTCCTTTTGCACATTTTTGTGCAAAGAGAAACGTCCCCAACACGACAAAGGAGCAAAAAATGGATGAAAAAGATTTAAGATATTATGTCAAAGTCCACTCTATTGAGTCCTTTGGAACCGTTGATGGACCTGGAATTCGATTTGTCTTATTTTTACAAGGATGCCATCTGCAATGCAAATATTGTCACAATCGCGATACTTGGGATATGAATGGTGGCTCTTATAAATCCTTCGATGATATTTTCGATAAAATTATGCGCTATAGGAATTATATTTATCCTCATGGAGGTGTGACTGTTACTGGGGGCGAACCTTTATTGCAAGCTAAGTTTTTGATTGAACTTTTTACCAGGTTAAAAGAACAACAAATTCACACTTGTATTGATACTTCGCGGGATGGTTGCTTTAACCGAAGATATTAAGAAATTACTTTCTTTAACGGATTTAGTATTACTAGATATTAAACATATTAATGATGAAAAATGCAAAAATTTAGTTGGTCTTTCTAATCAACTAGAACTAGCCTTTGCCGAATATTTAAGTAATCACAATATTCCCATCTGGCTTAGGCAAGTCCTTGTTCCTGGATTTACAGATGATGAACAGGACTTATTAAAATTAAAGGATTTTATTCATAGTTTAAAGACTGTTGAAAAGGTTGAATTGCTTCCTTATCATGATATGGGAAGTTTTAAATGGAAGAGACTTGGCTTAGATTATGCCTTAAAAAATGTTAGAAATGCTACTGAAGAAGATATGGCAAAAGCAAAGAAGGTTTTGGGTATTACCTAAAACCTTCTATAAAAGAATTTTATTTATATTTAGATTTTCGCTTGACATCCACAAACAATTGTTTTAAAATGTATACAAAGTCTACAGAGATTGGAAGTGGATATTTATTATGAAAAATCAACTTATTAAAACAGAAATAATAGTAAAAGACACGTCTATAAGTGTTATTCGAATTGACAAAACAGATTTTATATCCTTAACTGATTTAGCTAGATATCAGAATTCAAGTGACCCATCTTTTACCGTAAAAAATTGGCTAAGAAAAGTTAGTACAATTGATTATATAGGTCTTTGGGAACAACTTCATAATTCTAATTTTAATTTGGTCGAATTCGACCAAATTAAAACTGAATATGGAAAAAACTCCTTTGCTATGTCTCCTACTCAATGGATAAAAAGAACAAATAGTATCGGAATTATTGCAAAAGGTGGTAGATATAGCATTGGAACATTTGCGCATCCAGATATTGCTTTTGAATTTGCAAGTTGGCTAAGTCCAGAATTCAAACTATATTTAATAACTGAATTTGAAAGACTAAAAATTAGCGAAGCATATCAAAGTGAAATCAGTTGGTCTGTAAAAAGAGAATTATCTAAAACTAATTATATTATTCATACAGATAGTATTAAAGAATTTATTGTTCCAACATTAACTGAAAAACAAAAGCAATATGTATATGCAAATGAGGCTGACGTTTTAAATGTTGCTTTATTTGGATTAACTGCAAAAGAGTGGAGAGATAACAATCCTACTTTAGATGGAAACATTAGAGATTATACAGATATTTTGCATTTAATTGTTTTAGCAAATCTTGAAAATTTAAATGCCGAAATGATATCAAGTGGAATTACTCAAGGCGAAAGAATTGTGAAATTAAATCATATAGCAAAAAAACAGCTACAATTATTGAAAAATAATAGTAGTGTTCGCAAACTAGAAAAAATGGATGCACATTTAAGATTAGAGTAACGATAAAATAAATAATCAAGGAAGTAAGATTATTAATAATTTACTTTCTTGATTATTTATTTTTCTCCTCTATTGGATATCATTTTACATACCTAATAACTTAAGTTCTATGTTTTCCATTTTATATTTACCATCTACTAGCTTAAATTCAACCAAAGTATCCTCTAAAGTTTCCTTGTTTTGTCTTAAATCAGTTGTAAAATACAATTTGATTTGAGGAATTTCTAGTTGGTTCGTTACAATCTCTTTAAAAGTCTCTGCCATATGTTTTTCGTCTTCACAAACTAGAATTAATTGTGGAATACTACTAAAGCCTGAGTCTCCTGCTACAAAGTTCTCGTAAAATTCTTTGTATAGTCTCATTTTTTCTACTGCTTTTCTTTGCCAGTTGTCTTCTCTTCTAATTACTTCAAACACAAATTGGATCGATTTTTTATTTTTCGTTAGTTTTACACTTCCCCCGGTTGCTTTAAATAGTTTTCCTGCGACTTTTGCCGTAATAGCTGGTTTTACAACATAACTGTCAAATGCTTTTACTTTTCGTAAGTAAGCAATTAGTGTTTGGTTTCCCGCTAATCTTTTCTTAATCATTGGCACTGGTTTGGTATTGTCAGATGGTTGCCATTTACAGTCGATTTCCTTTGAATTTAATAGATATTTTCCCATCTTCTCTAGACAATAAATTCGATAAATTCCCTTTCCTTCATCAGAAGTAAAGTAATATCTTGTTAAGATTTTTGATTTTACTAATTGGTCCAATTTATTGTTTAACTTGTCTTGTGATTTTGGGTCTATCCCCTTAATCTCTAACATTTGATATAATTGTCTTGAAGTAATAAATTCAAATTCATTAACTAAGTCTAAAATTGCAAAATGAATTTCATTAATATGACCTATGTCTATTTTGTGTACAATTTGGTTCATTGACACATAGCCATCCTTCCCATCAAATGTTTTAATTTCTCCTTCTCGAATGGCAAAAGGTGATACTTGTGCTTTAATTTGGTTATCTTCAACCATTTTAATTCCTCCTTTTTCTACTAATATAGCTTTTAGCTACATTTAAACAATTAATAATTTTACTTTTTTTCTTTGGTTATCAATTTTCTTAATGTATACGTCTACGGTTTGTCCATATTGAAGGCCTTCTTCATATTCTGCCATGCCTACTAGGTTAGGTGTCAATTCAATGAAAATACCATTTTTATTTTTTTCGGTTTCCCTCACAATTCCCTTTGCTTTCATACCAGTTGTAAACATTTTAGCGTTTTCTTCCCAAGAACCTAGTGTTTCTTTATAAGACAAAATAACTTTTCCTGTCCTTCTATCTATAGATTTTACCACAACCTCTACTTTTTGTCCAATTTTTAGTCGCTCTGATGGTGTTTTTATTCTAGCAATGGATAAATCCTCAATATGAGCTAAACCTACCACCCCTCCTGCAATTTCAATAAAGGCTCCATAAGGCTTGATATTTTTAACAATTCCGTGTTACTTTATCGCCTTCCTTTAACTCGTTTTTTATCCAGTCTAAAGCCTCCTCTTGGACTTCTCTTCTGGATAAAATAATATTATTTTCATCTTTGGCTTCCTTGATTTTGAATTGTACAAATTTATGAACTTTTCCTGTACACAAATTTGTTTTTGGTAAACCATTTTCTTCTATATTAATGGCCTCTACCTCTTGCCTTGGCATAATACCCATTAAACCATTTTCAAAGGAAATGTGCAGATTATAATTATCATCACACTCACTTACTAACCCTTGTAGTATCTCACTTTTACTAATATATTGGTCTATGCAATTAATCTCAAGTGGCGTTATTTCATGGTTCCAACCCTCTGGCTTAAATTTTAGTGTATTCATTTGTTTTTTCTCCTTTTTGTCGTTGGTTTGTTTTATTATATATTTTTTATTCTTTATTTTCAATACTTACCAGTTAAAATTTTATTTCTTTCTTTTTCGCTTAAATATCTCCATTTCCCCAAAGGTAAATCCTTTACGCCAATTCCTGCTATTTGGCTCCTGTGCAAAGCTAAGACTTTATAGCCAACCGTTTCACACATTTTTCGCACTTGTCTATTTTTTCCCTCATGTATCGTTATTTCTAATCTTGACTGATTTTTTTCTTGGTCTATTTTTAATATCTTCACTCTAGCAGGTCTTGTTGTATAATCTTCTATTTTTATGCCTTTTTTCAACTGTTCTACCGCTTCTTTTGAAACTACACCTTTAATGGTAACCGTATAAGTTTTTTCAATTTCATGCTTAGGATGCGTTATTTGATAAACAAAATCGCCATCATTAGTTAATAGCAAAGCTCCTGAAGTATACATATCAAGCCTTCCTACAGGAACAATTCTTTGCTTTACTTTGACTAAATCTAAAACTGAGTCTCTATTAAATTGGTCTTTTGCTGTTGTTACATAGCAAATTGGTTTATTTAAAATAATATACACCTTTTCCTCTTGTTTGGCAACAAATTTTCCGTCATATTCTACTTTATCCTTTCCGGGGTCAATCTTAGTTCCTAACGCTGTTACAACTTGATTATTTACTTTTACTTTCCCTTGGCTAATTAATTCTTCTGCCTTTCTTCGAGAAGCAATCCCTGCTTCTGCTAAATATTTTTGTAATCTTATTTCCTCCAATATTCTCTCCTTTAGGGATTATAGGACAGCTTTTGTGTGTCTTCAGTTAAATCCCACTTTCTTTCAATTTTTCTTCTATAAATACAACACTCTCTTCTAATTTTTGGACTAATTCTTCTTTGGTAAATAACAGATATTCTTTTTCTTCCTTTTCCTTAGTTTCTAGCATTGCTTGGATAGAAAAAATCGCATTTTTAATGTCTTTGTCTGTGAATTCAAATTCTATTAAATCCTTACTATATTCTTTTATTTTTTGGTCATAATATGGTATTGTTATTTTTTCTTTGTCTTTTAGATAATTTGTAAAATTTTTAAAATCTCTTTGCTTTATTCTTACCGCTTCATCCCATTTAAGAATTTCTTCTCCCTTATTTAATTTTATTTTTACTAAATTTTCCTCTTTTTGATAGTTCTCAAAATAATTCTCATACGTATACGTATTCCAATAATAATCGGTTAGTAAATGACAATAATATCCCTTAATAATTGGATTTTGCAACTTTCTTTGATAGTGTTCTTGAAAGGTTTCAATATCAGGCACTGGAATTGTTATGCCATGAATTACTTGTTTTTTGGGATAATGTGTCTGATAATCTCTCACGATTTTAGAAACTTCTTGAACATGGTATCCCTCTAAAATATCTGGCATAATATTAGCAAAAATAAATTCATTTTCTTCATCCTTTTGTTTTATCTTTTTGGCTGTCACTAAATGAGTTATCCATGATGGCATGTTTTCCTCCTTGACATAGGTTTATTGCATTGATTGTAGTACAATTTTAAAAACATGTCAATAGCTATAATTTACATTTGACAAATGAGGAAAAACTGTGTATAATAAAAATAGAAAATGAGAGCCACAGATACGTGTGCTACCATATATTTTTATAGTAAAACACCACATAGCTTGGGCGAAAGCGTACGTGGTGCTTTTTTTATTTGCTCAAAATAATAACCAAAGTTATAATTAA
>CANPIU010000021.1 GCA_947574235.1 uncultured Clostridium sp.
ATTTATGGAAATTTTTTCCATACTCTATTTTTTCATAGATTACTTTACACTACCTTTTCTGATTATAAATCATATTTTTCTTTTTTTCAATGTTCTTTTGCTATCTAACATAAAAAGAAGAAAGATTTTTCCTTTCCTCTTTTTACTAATTTTTATTTACTAATGGGTATCCAAATTTCTGTATCTTTACTGTCATATAATTCAAAGTCTATATCCATACTTTGTTTATATTCTGACGTAACAAAATACTCTTTATAAATTTTTTGCCATAATTCATTGATATCTTCTGCTTTTTGTCCTTCACATTGAAAAACTACCCATAAACTTTCTGGTACTTCAATTATTTCTGTTTCTCTCATTTTTTCTTCGTCTTTTTCTAGTTCTGCTCCTATCCCATAGTTAAAATTCTGTGCTTGGCTCTCTCCTAGACAAATTCCCATTACACATTTGCTAGCATCTTTGGATATCTCATCTAGTTTTTTACTTTCTTTTATTTCGTCCCAAAATTTTGGTATCTCTTGTTTTGAAGTTTGTAAGTTGAATTTTCTTACAATTGCTTCTATCTTAAAGGCTTCCCTTTTTTCAATTCTGTAATTCATAATACTTCCTCCTTCTATTGTTAGGCTTAGTTTTATTTTGCTAAAAACTTTTAACTGTGTTCCCTTTTTCTTAGCCTGTTTAGGAGTTATCCCATGAAATTTTACAAAGGCTCTACTAAAGCTTTCATTACTCTCAAATCCATATTTAATAGCCATCTTTAGTATGGATATATCATTTCTACTCAGGCTCTCTGCAGCACAAGTTAATCTTCTGTTTCTAATATATCCTGCTGGAGATATTCCAACTATCGCACTAAAGATACGATGAAAATAAAAAGATGACATCCCTATTTCTTTGGCCACTTTTTCATAATCGATATCTTCTTCTAGGTTTTCTTCTATGTAATTGATTGCTTTTTGGATTTCTACAAGGTAATTCATGTTTTTCCTCCCTTATGGTTTTATTATAAGTAATTATGAGTTTTGTTTCTTGATTTTTCTTGCACAATTTTAAAATGGAAAAACTAGAAACTTGACGGTAAAAAATTATAATGCTATGATTTCAATAAGTAAATTAAATTGTGAGGAATAAAAATATGAAAATCAATAAAAAACTTTTAAAAATTGGATTAAAAAATCAATTAGAAACCATTTTACACATGCTTATGTTTCATATTATTTCTTTTGTTGTTTTTACGTTATCCCACATAGGAACCAAGCCTACTGGACGTATTAATAGTCAATTTTTTGCTATTACAGAATATAAGGCTAATTTATTTTTTGTTATCTTTTCTTTTTCTTTATTTTTGGTATTGTATTCTATTTTTACTAAAAAGTTATTACTAAAAAATTTAAAAAAGCAACTACAACTTCACTGGCTTTTTGTTGTTTTATTTTCAATGGTATTTATTATTTTTTGTACGCTTGAATTTATCTTATTGGTAATTACTTCTTTATTTTCGACAGGCCTATTTAGTATAACCTTATTATTTCCTAATGCTCTATATTGGTTAGTGTTAATTTATCTTGTTGGCTATCCCTTAATAATCCTCCTTCAAGAAATGCTAAACAAAAAACGTAAAAAGAGATAACTATTAAATACTCTTTATTCGTGAAATATCTCTTCGTCTATTAGTGGAATAATATCTATTGCTGGTTCCTCATAGGGATGAACTTCTCTTATTTTTAATATGATATCTCTAACCTTATCAATATCACACCTAACTTCTAGTTTTTCTTCTTCAATAAATTCTAATTTATCTTTTTTTCCTATATAGGGACTAGCTGCTTCTGTCGGTTTAAAAGTACCTATACATTTTGTTGTTACTGAACAATGCGTATAATTTCCAATCTTTCCAGCTCCAATTTCACATATAGCATTTCTTACTTTATTTAACTTATCCATTGGAATTGTTACAATAATCTTTACTTTATTAATATCAATTTTCATTAACTGCCTCCTTTATATATTCAAAAATTTTCTTGTGTCCTTTATGATTTGGATGCAATCCATCGATAAAGTCTTCTTTTCTTAATACTTCTTGCATCGGAATATACTTAATTTTATTATTCTTACATAACTCTTTTAATTTGGTATCATAATCTAAAATAAGTTTCAAGTCTCTATCATATTCCGAAATAATCTCATTATCATAATATTTATTTGGTTTCCACAAAAATTTTTCATCGCTTTCTATTTTGGTTAGTCCTAAGATTACTAAATTGCACCCTTTATCTGTAACAATTTTTACAATTTTTTCTATATTTGATTTGTATTGTTCTATGTTATTTTTAGGTTCTCCATTGAAAACCTGCGTATCATTAACTCCAATAGAAAGTATGACTGTATTTGTAAATTCTTCATGTCTAAAGGTTTGTAATATACTATTGATTTTATTTAATATGTCTAAACTTGTAGCACCAGGAAATCCAGCGATATGAACATAATTGCTACATATTTTAGAGTCATCTTGATTAATGATATAGTTTTTAAATCTTGTAGCCCATCCACCATTTTCAAAGTCGCCAATTCCATAAGTAATGCTATCTCCTATGATAATATAATTTATTTCCATCCTTCTTCCTCCATTTATAGACTTTTCTTATTACTTTCTATTACAAATTGTCTAAATACAAAAAGAACAAGAATCAACCACCCTCTTTAAATCTTATTGAGGGTGGCAACTCTTTGACCTTAATAATCGGTCATGTTGAAAAGAATTTCCTCTGACAAGTCGTGGTAGTCAAGGTGATTTCTGCGTCTACAGCAAGGGCATTTGTATGAGTAACTAATCTCGCGTCTGTCGCCAATTTCCTTTTTTAAATCTCCCGCCGTAATCTCTAACTCGGCCTCACACGTTTGGCAGATTACCCGCATAATACCTTCAATTTTTTTTCCTTCCTTAATGACCTTCATAAAAATTCTCCTTTCAATTCTCGCTATTGCGATTAGTATAATTAAATTATACTACAATTTTACATAAAACGCAAGTCAAATTATGATATAGATTTCTACGTCAAATTATGATATAGATTTCTACGATTTTTAATTTATAGTACCACTAATATTAACACATTACTAACAGTTTTTATCTAAAATACAAAATTAAAATATTGTAAAAAACATTTCTGAAATATAAATACTGTAAAAATAGCAAGATTTTTTATTGAATTTTTAATAGAATAAAGCAAAATATTCTATGATAATTTAAGATAAGCAAAAAATAAATTAACCCCCTATTGCATTACTTTTGCATTATTTATACAAAATAAAAACTCTGCAATCCTTATTGTATATAGATTGTAGAGTTTTTTCTGATGGTGCAGATGGCCGGAATCGAACCGGCACGAGGTTTAACCCTCGCAGGATTTTAAGTCCTGTGCGTCTACCAGTTCCGCCACATCTGCATAAAAAATGAACTGGTTATCAATTATTGACAAATGATATTATAATATGTTGTAAAATTTTTGTCAATACATTTGCCCTAAATTTTTAAAATAATTTAAAATCCAGTCAAGTAACCATTAAATTCTTGGCTGGATATCTTCTATTAATCGTTTGTTCCTGTGCCATCAAATGGAATAAATTTATTTACTACACTTTCTGGTTGAATTTCTTCTGCTCTAAACATCATAAAAGAAGTATTAATTTTATTATCAACTAATTGTTCTACTTCCTCTTGAGAAGCATGTTCTGCTAACACTAACTCACTTACTAAAATTTGTTTGGCATTGTTTAGCATTTTCTTTTCTCCTGTTGATAGTCCCTTTTCTTTTTGTTTAAAACTCAAGTTTCTAACCACGTCTGCTACTTCATAAATGTCGCCACTCTTCATTTTATCCATATTGTCACGATATCTCTTATTCCAGTTTTTGTCCATTTCTGTTTCATCTTTTTCAAGTATTCCAATTACTTTATCTGCTGAACTTTTATCTATAATATTTCTTACTCCAACCGTTTCTGCCTTAGCAGTTGGTATCATAACCTTTACCTCTCCTGGCATTTTCAATATGTAGTAAGATTGTTTCTCTCCTAATATATCTTTTTCTTCTATTGAATCAATTACTCCTGCCCCATGCATTGGGTACACGATTTTGTCTCCTACACTAAACATGTAAGCCACTCCTTTCAGTTCTTTTGGTCTTCCGGCGAAAAAAGATAATAAAGTCATAGACTTTACTGGATTTTTTAACCATTTCTATTATACAACAAAAGATGGTAAAAGTCAAAGCCTTCACCACCCATTTTCTTCCTATTTTTCGTCTCTAAGTCCCTAGTTTCTAAGGATAAAATTTTTTTTAATTTTTTTATTAATTGGTAGAACCAAAGCCACCGACTCTTTCTCCTTGTGCTGCGTCATCATCTGTTACTAAGTATTTTTGGAAGATAGCTTGGCCAATTGCCTCTCCCTTTTTAATGGTAATATCCTCTTCTTTTATGTTATAAAAAGCAAACATAAAATGTCCGTCATTATCTGGATTTCCGTAATAATCTTTATCAATAACCCCTACACTATTAGCCATAATTAACCCTTTTTTCTTTGGGTTAGAACTTCTATTATATAAAAGTAACATTTCATCCTCTTGCATATAAGCCTTTAGCCCTGTTTTTACTAAAGTCGGATTACTTCCTTTCTTAAAGCTTGGTATTACCACGTCTTCTGCTGCTTCAATATCATATCCTGCTGAATATTTTGTCTTTCTTACTGGCAAATTAATTTGTTTATCTTCAAATCCCTTTGCAATTTCAAACCCTCTTACTTTTTCCATTTCTTCCTCCTTGTCGCTCTGGGATACCCCATAAGTAGTTTCTATCCCTTTGCTTGATTTTTCCCTATTTTTTCACAAAACCTAAAAATTGTCAATAGTAACATTTATTTTTCGACAAAATATAATACTATAGGAGGCGTAACAGAATGAAATCAAAAGAAAATACTTTAATCGATTTACCTTTACATACCAAAGGTTATATTGAAAAAATAAATTGTACTGGAAATATTAAGAGAAGATTATTAGACTTAGGTTTAATAGAAAATACAGCCATCACACCAATTTTAGTTAGTCCCTCTGGCGACCCTCGTGCTTTTGTCGTTCGAAATACTCTACTTGCGATTCGAAAAGAAGATGCTGCTTTAATAAGAATTCACTTTTAGCTTATTTTCTTCATACTATATTATTAAATCTATAATTATATGTAGGAGGTTCAATATGGGACTTACCAAATCCTCTACCGGAAGTCGCTTATTAGTAGATGACTTATCATTTTTTAAAGAAAATTGTGATTATGTAGTTGCTTTAGCAGGCAACCCCAATGTGGGAAAATCCACTATTTTTAATCATTTAACAGGGATGCATCAGCATACGGGAAATTGGCCACGGAAAGACAGTTGGAAATGCTACTGGTAATTGTATGTATCAAAATACTGATTTTCTTTTCGTGGATATTCCTGGTACTTATTCGATTATGTCTAATTCTGAAGAAGAAGAAATTGCAAGAGACTACATTTGTTTTGGCAATCCAGATTGTACCGTTATTGTAGTAGATGCCACTTGTCTAGAACGAAATTTAAATCTTGTTTTCCAAACGATGGAAATTACCAATAACGTGATTGTTTGTGTCAATTTATTAGATGAAGCTAAAAAGAAAAAAATACATATTGATTTAGACAAATTATCTGATGAACTAGGTGTACCTGTTGTTGGAACAACAGCTAGAAAGAAAAAAACGCTAGATTTATTAATGGATACGGTCAAACAAGTTTGCCTTGGCAAAATCAAAGTAAACCCTAAGAAAATCAATTATTCTAAAACAATTGAAAGTGGTTTGACAAAATTACAAAATGTGTTACTTAGCGAATTTTCTTTATCTTCTGATTTGGCTCGTTGGATTGCCTTAAAAATCATGGATGGCGAAGAAACCATTTTGCAATCTATCGAAGAAAATCTTGCCATTGATTTATTAAATAACGAGGCTCTGCAAGAAGTCAAAAATAGTATTCGTGATGATTTTGTTAAAAATAATATTAACGAAAACAACTTTAAAGACTTAATTGTAACAAGTATTATGCACAAGTCAGAAACAATTGTTAAAAAGGTTTGTACTTTTGAAGATGAAAATTATTCCAAACGTGACCAAAAAATCGACAAAATTCTAACTTCAAAAACTTTGGGTATTCCCATTATGCTTTTGTTTTTAGGGGTTATCTTTTGGCTTACCATTGTAGGAGCTAATTTTCCTTCCGAAATACTTTTTAGTATATTTGCTTGGTTTCAAGAAAAACTCTTTTTATTGGCTAACTTCTTACACTGCCCAGACTGGCTTTCTTCTATGTTAATTTCTGGTGTTTATCAGACTTTAACTTGGATTGTAGCAGTTATGCTTCCCCCTATGGCTATCTTCTTTCCTCTTTTTACAATTTTAGAAGATTTAGGCTATCTTCCTCGAATTGCTTTTAATTTAGATGGCTTTTTTAAAAAGTGTTGTTGTACGGGAAAACAAATGATTACTATGTGCATGGGATTTGGCTGTAATGCTGCTGGTTGTGTTGGATGCCGAATTATTGATTCACCACGTGAGCGATTAATTGCTATTTTAACCAATAATTTTGTGCCTTGCAATCGGAAGATTTCCTTTTTTGATTGCCATTGCTACTATCTTTATTGCTGGTAGTATGCAAGGTTTTGCTGCATCTATTGTCTCAACCTTTGCTGTTATTTTAGTAATTTTGCTAGGTATTTTCTTTACCTTAGGTATTTCTAAATTACTATCCAAAACGATTTTAAAAGGTATGCCATCCTCCTTTGTTTTGGAATTACCGCCTTATCGAAAACCTCAATTTGGAAAAATCTTAATTCGTTCTATTTTTGACAGAACTCTGTTTGTACTAGGTCGAGCCGTTAGCGTTGCAGCACCTGCTGGTTTGGTCATCTGGCTATTTGCTAATATTGGTATGGATGGCAACAGTCTTCTTGATTTAGTCGCTAATTTTTTACAACCTTTTGCTAGCCTAATGGGGTTAGATGGCTATATTTTAACAGCCTTTATTCTTGGTATTCCAGCCAATGAAATTGTATTACCGATTATTTTAATGTGCTATCTTGGTGGAAATTCTTTGGTGAATTTAGAGGATACTTTTTCGATTGGTCAAATTTTGATTTCTCATGGTTGGACGTTTTTGACAGCTATTAATGTAATGTTATTTACCGTTTTACATTACCCTTGTGCTACTACTCTTTTAACAATAAAAAAAGAAACAGGTAGTTGGAAGTGGACTTTTCTTAGTTTCTTACTTCCTACGGTTTGTGGTATTGTAGTTTGTATGTTAACCAATTTGGTTTATCATATTTTGGTATAAAATGATTGTAGCTAGCAGACTTTTAAAGTTTGCTAGCTTTTAAACAATTACTATTTTAATATTATCTCAAATTTATGATATTTTTTAATCGTTTCTAAGTCTATTGGAATATAATTCGAACTATCACTTTTAGAAGTCTTATTCCAAGGCGAATCTTGTTTATGTGTTAAATCGACTAATTGAGAAGCCGTCATTTCCCCATATTTTTTCAAGGTTTTTTCAATGCTTAATATCTTTTCTGTTCCATCCTTGGCAAATAAAATTCTACTCTTAGCAGGCATTTCAAATATATTCTTACTATCTATGTCAATTGTTTCTTCTTCAATTGGTTTATATCCATATTCTTTATATCTTTTATATACGGTATCTACTACAGGACCATATTTGAAAGCATATATCTTATCTGTAAATAATTTTTTTTCTGTTTCACACAAATAATCCGCAAAACATAAATAAACTAGTTTTTGTAATTTCAATTGCGTACACGTAAATTTAGACAATATATATTTAGCAATATCGATTCCTTCTAGTTCTCTATCTTGCTGAATAAGTTTAATAAATTCTTCTAGTGTTTCTATTACTTTTACCCCTTTAAAAAAGTGGTCTGCTTCCCATACAGATTTCCAATCTTTTCTTTCTGCTTGTATCATATGTGTTGAAATAGATACATCTCTTCCACACTCTTGAATAATCCTATCTAAATCTTTTTTTAATTCTTCTTGTATGCTCGCTTCTTCCACTATAAAATCAAGTGCAATTCTTGTTCCTAATGAATAAGAACTGCTCATAAATATAAAATGTGTTACCATTATTTATTCCCTCCTTTGTTCTCATTTTCCCATCTAACATAATCTTGTTTATACTTTTCATGTGAACTTATGTTATTTATCTCATCTGACTTATTCCATACTTGTAATTCCCATTGAAAACTAAAACTATCTTTCTTAATACCATAAAAGTCTCCAATTTATTACTTGAAAAACAAAAAAATAAAAATATCAATCACAATATGATAATACATAAAAGTAAGACCTAGCCCACCTAAAATACCTGTTAATAATCTTCTTCCATTATTCGATTCGGCTATTTTGACATACTGAAGAAACCAATCCAATCCCATAATTAATAGTAATAACATAGATTGTATTAAGTTGATTTTTAAATTGATAAGGACTAAAAATAGTGCTATCAATTCTCCTAAAATAACACCTGTACACCTTGCACAAACTGGAAATTGATAGCCTTTAAAGAAGAAACTTCTACTTTCCATTTGATGGCATCCCATCTTATTTCCAAAATTCATTAATGCTAGCCAAACTTTATCTGCTCTTTTCATTAGGCTCTCCACTTAAGACCACAATTATTGCAAACCCAATATTGTGTATTTTTAGTTTGTACTCCTTTCCCACAAGCCCCGCATAAAATTCCAATTGGTCCTGCTAAAATATAGCCACAGCACCCTTTAGATACAGAAAAATCTTTTCCTGTCATTTTTACTTCATTAATAATTTGACTATCATCGCATCCACATTTTGAACATTTCATCTTTTATTCCTCTTCCCTACTTTTCCATTTTTATTTGCAAAAATCCTCTACAAATCTATCCTTTATTTGTAATGGCAAAATCACAATATTAGCCACTTCTTCTTTCTTTACAATCTCTGGTAAATACTTACCACAATCTGCATAGTCTGGATTATTCGAAAACTCTGGTCCATCCCCTGTTCCAAACTCGCCATCTAAATACTCACATAAAAAGAATAACTCTTTTCGGTCAAACCTTTCTGAATATGTTTCATATAGTTTTTTTACAACCCTTACATGAATTCCAAATTCCTCTTTTATCTCTCTTATTGTCCCCTCTTCTGGTGTTTCTCCCTCTTCTAGCCTTCCCCCTGGAAACGTGTAATACTCTTGATAATCTTTGTTTTTTACCACACCTACTCTATGCATAAAAACAAACCCATCCTTCATAGGTACAATCCCTGCCACTCTAGTTCTTTCCATCTTTCTTACTCTCCTTCTTTATTCCATCTTGTTTTAATAGTACCTGCTATCTCCAAACTTCGTCATTAATATGAGAAGTCAAAGCCATGATAAAAGCATTTCTTGTCAAATCAATCCTTGATATCTCATCATGCGTCAAATTACTGATGCCACCTTTGCCTTTATTAAGCTCTTTTCCCTCAAAAAGCCTATCCATCACTTTTCCGAAGCTCACTTTGTTTAATTTCCTCTATGTATTTTTCTGGCACAGGAAATCCCTGGCTAATTCCCACACTTTGGAAGCTTTTTGCATCTTCTACCACTGCCACATTAAAATCAATCCAATCGCCAAGTAAATTGGTTATCCCAGCTTCACTTGCAATATAAAAATCTATAGTATCTGTTCCCCTATTATTTTCTTTTGCATATTTCTTTAGATTTTCCACTCTATTTTTAGCACCTTTTAAAATTTCTTCATCAAACGGTTGATTACTAACCTCTGACTCTACCGCTATCCCTTCTATCTCAACTTTGTCAAAATACTTTTCAAAAGCTTGCTTTGCTCCTTCTATCTTTCCAGGATTTTTCGTTCCCATTAAAATTCTCATTTTTTCACTCCTTTGTTCAATAGGGACGTTTCCTTTTGCACATTTTTGTGCATTTGGGACATATCTCCAAGTTTAATAAATAATACATTTCTTGAAGAATTACCTGATTTTAAAAATGAAAATGTGTCCCAAATGCACAAAAATGTGCAAAAGGAAACGTCCCCAACTGAACATGATTTTATCATACTTCTCTATTTTTTTCTATCTTTTTGTTTCAACTTTTAAAAATAGTGGTATAATCTTTATGATATACGAAAGATTGGAGATGATTAAAATTGTCAAATACGACGATGAAAGATGAAGTAAATGTTAGCAAATTATATGGGTTAGAAGCCACTCTATCCAAAGATGAGTTCATGCAAAAATACAAAGTAAATGAAAATGGGCTTTCTTCTCATGAGGCAGAAGAAAAGCTACGTAATTTGGGCTTAAATGAGATTAAGCAAGCCAAACCTAAAAAATGGTATCATTATTTTTTAGAGAGTTTATTTACCCCTTTTAACTGTATCTTACTAGGTATTGTTGCTATTTTAATTTATACTGATATCTATTTACCCCCAACACCTAGTTATGCTAATATTATTGTCATTGCTGTTTTAGTTTCTGCTAGTACTTTGTTAGATTTCTTTGAGGAATTTCGCTCTAATAAGGCTGCTGAAGAATTAAAGCAAATGGTAGCAACGACTACTACGGTCCTTCGAAATGGAGAAAAAATAGAAATTCCAATTAGTCAAGTAACACTAGGAGACGTCGTTCTCCTTTCTGCTGGTAGTATGATACCTGCTGATTTAAGGATAATTGAAGCAAAAGATTTATATGTTGGTCAATCTTCTTTGACTGGTGAATCTGACAGTGTAAAGAAAAATGTGGAGACCGAAACATCTTTAGAGAATTTAGATAGCATTGCTGATTTAGATACGATTTGTTTTATGGGAACTAACGTCATTTCTGGAAGTGCCAAAGGAATTGTTATTAAGACGGCTGACTCTACTTATTTTGGTAAAGTTGCCCATACCTTAACAGTCGGAAAGCCTAAAACCGCTTTTCAAAAAGGAATTGAAAGCATTAGCCGTTTGTTAATTCGTTTCATGTTAATCATGATACCCATTGTATTTTTACTCAATGCTTGGAAACATGATATTATTACAGCCTTTACCTTTGCCGTTGCAATTGCCATTGGAATTACCCCACTTCTACTTCCTGTTATCCTTTCTTCTAGCTTGTCAAAAGGTGCTGTACGTATGTCTAAGAAAAAAACAATTGTTAAAAAGCTAGATTCTATTCAGAATTTTGGTGCTATGAATATTCTATGTACCGATAAAACAGGAACGTTAACAGAAGACAAAATTGTGTTAGAAAAATACTTAGATATTAACGGAGATGAGGATTTAAGAGTTTTGAAACATGCCTTTCTAAATTCTTACTTCCAAACTGGCTTAAAAGGTAACATTGACGAAGCTGTCATCAAAAGAGCTTTAGAAAACAATATGGGAGAACTTTCTGAAAAATACAAAAAAGTCGATGAAATTCCTTTTGATTTTTCTCGTAGACGTTTATCGGTTATTGTAAGTGATGGCACTAAAAAGCAGTTAATTACGAAAGGTGCTGTGGAAGAAATTTTAAGTATTTGTACTATGGTTGACTATAAAGGAGAGGTATCTCCTATCACGAAAGAAGTCAAAGAAACTATTCGAAAGATTAGCAAAGAGTTAAATGAAGAAGGACTTAGAGTAGTGGCTGTTTGTCAGAAAAATGATATCGAAAACCTAGAACACTTCGAGGTTTCTGACGAAAAAAATATGATTTTATTAGGTTTTATTGGCTTTTTAGACCCACCAAAAGAAAGTGCTAAAGAATCCATTGAAAAGTTAAATCGTGCTGGTATTCGTGTCATCGTTTTAACTGGCGACAATGCAGAAGTAACTAGATGCGTTTGTAACAAAGTAGGCATCAACTCTAAAAATATTGTTCTGCGGAAATAAAATCGATAAATTAACCGATATGGCAGTGTTACGACTACTCCGAAAAACCAATATATTTGCCAAACTATCTCCTATTCAAAAGGCCAGAATTGTAAGACTTTTAAGAGAGACTGGTAATGTTGTTGGTTATATGGGAGATGGTATCAATGATAGTCCATCCCTTACCAATTCAGACGTAGGAATTTCTGTTGATACCGCAGTTGATATTGCCAAAGAATCTGCTGATATTATTTTGTTAGAAAAAGATTTAAATGTCTTGCTAGATGGTGTTACCGAAGGTCGTAGAACCTACGTAAACCTTATGAAATATATCAAATTGGCTACTAGTTTTAACTTTGGAGAAGTAGTTTCTGTCATTATTGCCAGTGCCTTACTACCATTTTTACCAGAAACACCAATTCAATTATTAGTGGAAGGATTGTTATACGACTTTGGGCAATTAACTTTGCCATTTGACCATGTAGACAAAGAAGCTTTGCAACATCCAAAAACATTTTCCATCCAAAGTTTAAAAAACTTTATGTTTTTTATGGGGCCTTTAAGTTCTGCTTTTGATATGTTAGTATTTGCCTCTCTTTGGTTTATTTTTCAAATAAGAGACGTAGCCTTGTTTCAAACCATATGGTTTAGTTACAGTATCACTTCTAACCTAGTAGGGATGCATATCATAAGAACTGCTAAATTACCATTTGTACAAAGTAATGCTCATAAAGCTGTTTATATTTCCTCTATCTCTTTAATTTGTATTGGAATTTTAGTTCCTTTCACTGCTTTAGGAAATTGGATAGGCTTAGTTCCTATGGATTTAAAATATATTTTTATGATTTTTGCCATTACTCTGCTTTACTGCTTTGTCGCAATTTTTGCGAAAAAGGTGTATATTAAGAAATATGGCGAGTGGATTTAAAAAATTCTCAAAAGTCCCCATTTAAACCCGGAACCAGTGGGGACTTCTAATATTATTCTAAAATCATCACCTTATCTTCTCCCAAAATATCCTGAAAAACCGTCATAATTTTATCTGTCAAATACAATTGGCCACAAGGCTTTAGTTCATCTTCTATTTGGATTTGCACGTTCATATTATTTTTATCTCCACTAAAATAGCGCAGAGCCCCTCTTAACTTCTCCTTTTGTCCCTCATTAGCAGTCGTAATATCTAGTGTAAAAATCTTATGTTTTTGCTCGCCAAAGTCCTTTATTTCATTTGCAATAATCGTAGTTGCATCATCTTCTCTAATACTCAAACGTCCTTCTACCATAACAATATTTTCTTCTACTAAGCTTTTTCCAGCATTGATATAAGCATTTTCAAAAACAATAATTTCGGCCGTGCCATACAAATCTTCAATCGTAACAAAAGCCATTATCTTATTATTTTTCGTGTATTTCTTTTTAATAGAACTTATGATACCAGCATATTTCACACTTTGTCCATCTTTATATTTAGTTTTTCCACTTTGTCTTGTCATCATCATTTCAGGGTCTTCTATCGTAGAAGACATTTGCTCTTCAATCGCTCTTAGGTTTATACTATTAATCGTTGTTTGTGCCTCTATTTGGCTTCTCATTTTCTCTAATGGATGACCTGAAAGATAAATTCCAAGCATCTCTTTTTCAATGGATAGCAATTCTTTATTTGACATTTCCTCGTGCTCATTAAATTGATATTTGATTTCGTTCATTTCCTCTTTCTCTTCTTCTGAACCTAAATCAAACATAGAAACTTGACCAGCAAATCCCTTTTTCCTTCCACTTTGAATACTATCCATAATCCCTTCAAAAGAAGCTAATAACGTACTTCTAGTTTGTTCAAACTCATCAAATGCTCCCGCTTTAATCAAGCTTTCTACACATTTTTTATTAACTGCCTCATCCGCAATCCTTTCACAAAAATCCGTAAAGCTTTTATAGGGACCATTTTTTTGTCTTTCCATTACGATATTACTAACTGGCGTAGTTCCAACATTTTTAACACTTCCCAAGCCAAAACGAATTTTGGCCTCTTTGGCCACTTTTGGGACAGTCCCAGAAAGGGCATTGTCCACTTTAGGGCCTGTCCCAAAAAGGGACTCAGAAGCTGGCACGTACTCAGTCGTAAATTTACCATCGCTTTTGTTGATTTCTGGTTTTAGTATTTCAATTCCCATTAGTTTGCACTCGTCTATGTATTGTGGGATTTTGTCTAGGTTTCCTAAAAAGCTATTTAGGGTGGCTGCCATGAATTCTGCTGGGTAGTATGCTTTTAGATAAGCGGTTCGGTAGGCGATTACGGCATAACAAGCTGCGTGGGATTTGTTGAAGGCGTATTTGGCGAATTCTGCCATCTCGTCAAAGATTTTATCGGCTGATTTTTCGTCTATCCCATTTCTGACACAACCTGGTACGACTATGTTTCCTGTTTCGTCGACTTGACCATGGATAAAGATTTCTCTTTCTTTTGCCATGACGTCTAGCTTTTTCTTACCCATGGCACGTCTTACTAAGTCTGCTCTTCCGTAAGGAATAGCCCGCTAAGTCACGTACAATTTGCATAACTTGTTCTTGGTAAACCATACAGCCGTAAGTAACATTTAGGATTGGCTCTAGTCGTGGATGGGTATATTCGTTATGACCTGGATTTAGTTTTCCTTTTACATACCTAGGGATTTGGTCCATTGGCCCTGGTCGATAGAGTGATACCCCCGCAATTAAATCTTCTAGGCAGTCTGGTTTTAGTTCTTTCATAAAGTTGGTCATCCCTTGTGATTCAAATTGGAAAATACCACATGATTTTCCCTCTTGCCACAATTTATATACTTTTGGGTCTGCCATGTCTTTATCAAATTCGACGTCAATTCCTGTATTTTCTTTAATTAAATCGATGGTATCTTGGATAACCGTAAGTGTTCTTAGTCCTAAGAAGTCCATTTTTAATAGACCTAATTCCTCCAAAGTTGTCATGATATATTGGGTGGATATTTGCCCATCACGAACATATAAAGGTACATAGGTATCGACTGGGTCTTTGGTAATAACCACCCCACAAGCATGGGTAGAGGCCTGTCTTGGCATCCCTTCTAAGGCCATGGCAACGTCTAGCACTTTTTTGACAGTTTCGTCTGTTTCGTATCTCTCTTTTAATTCCTTGTTTTGTTCTAATGCTTTGTTTATGGTAATATGCAACTCATTTGGTATCATTTTAGCTAAACTATCTGCTTCTGAATAGGGTACGTCTAATACTCTTGCTACGTCACGAATTACCATTTTGGCAGCCATCGTTCCAAAGGTGATAATCTGCGATACGTGGTCGTGACCATATTTATTCGATACATAGTCAATGACATCTTGTCTATGCTCATAACAAAAGTCAACGTCAAAGTCAGGCATGCTAATTCTTTCTGGGTTTAAGAATCTCTCAAACAACAAGCCATATTTCATGGGGTCAATGTCTGTGATTTCGATGGCATAGGCGATAATCGAACCTGCTCCTGAACCACGTCCGTGGTCCTACTGGAATACCATGTGTTTTGGCATAGTGAATAAAGTCCCATACGATTAGGAAATAGTCGACATATCCCATTTTTTGAATAACCCCTAGTTCATATTCCATCCTATCTAAAATTTCTTGTGATGGATTTTCGCCATATCGATTTTTAATGCCATCATCACATAATTTTTTAAAATAGTCATAATGGGTTGGGAATTCTTCTGGTACGTCATAGTTCGGAAGTATGGTATGTCCAAATTCAAATTCTACGTTGCATTTTTGGGCAATTTTTACGGTATTTTCAATGGCCTCTGGAAAGGCTTTAAAGTATTCTATCATTTCTTCTGGCGATTTGACATATAACTCGTCCGTATCAAAACGCATCCTGTCTATATCACTCATTCGTTTTCCTGTTTGAATACATAATAAGACCTCATGGGTATAAGCGTCTTCTCTTCTTAAATAATGGGCGTCATTGGTTGCCACCAATGGAATTTCTAATTTTTTGGCTAAGGCAATTAGTTTTTGATTGGCTAATACTTGCTCTTGCAATCCATTGTTTTGGATTTCAATATAATAATCTTCTCCAAATACTTTTTTGTGCCAAAGGGCGATTTCTTCTGCTTTTTCCTGTTTTCCATTTAATAACGCTTGATTAACAGAACCTGCTAAGCAGGCACTTAAACAAATCAGTCCTTCATGATATTTTTCTAATACTTCTAGGTCAATACGTGGCTTATAATAGTAACCATCGACAAATCCTATGGATACTAATTTACTTAAGTTTCGATATCCTTGTTGGTTTTTGGCTAGTAATATTAAGTGATTATAATGGTTATCAATATTTGGTTCTTTGTCAAATCGACTTCTTGGTGCTACATATACTTCACAACCAATGATTGGCTTAACGCCTTCTTTTTTACAAGCTTTGTAAAAGTCAATGGTTCCGTACATAGAGCCATGGTCTGTGATGGCTATGGCATCCATGCCTAATTCTTTGGCTCTTACTGGTAAGTCTTTTATTCGATTGGCTCCGTCTAATAGACTGAATTCACTATGTATATGTAAATGCACAAATTTTGACATTTTATTTCTCCTTTTTGATTTCTATCCCCACTCTTTTTCGCATATAAATCGATATCATAATCACTACAACTAAAAATAGTGTTCCTATTGCTAAGGTTCCTTTTCGAATATCCATCACTAATAAAATAGTACTTCCTACATATTCTATTATGGCTTTCATCAAGTTGCATATAATCTCGTTACTAGAGTAGATTTTAGGTAAGATTTCATTGCTTGCAAAATTACCTAAATAACGCTTTTTAATGATTTGAAATACGCCTTTACAAGCATGCCTAATACAAAATGCTGTAATGATGATGGTTAGTTGTAGCCAAAGTGGTATATTTAAAATGGTAGTTGCTCCAATTATCATAGCACCTAATGTTATGGCTATTCCCAATATGGTTAGGGATTTATTTTTAAATTTGTTGTTATATTCGTTGGCTTTTTTAGAAGTAAAACCAGTTATCATTTGTACAGTTGCTGCAATAATTCCAATATAAGTAGCCGATATGCTTAAATCCTTAAGTAAAGTAGTTTGATAGGTATCTAATAAATTTAGCAATCCCCATATGGTCCCTAACATAAGCATTAAAGCTTTTAGCCTTGGCGATTTAATAATATATTGCAGTCCTTCTTTTATGTTTTTTAGGTTTTCTTTAAAGGTTATTTTTTCTACTTTTTCTTCTGTATAGTCCTCAATTTCAATGAAGTTATAGGCTACTATTGTGGCAAAAGTTAAGGCTACTAAGCAAAGTATCAACGGTATATAAGGATTGATGGTAAATAGATAACCTGATAACACCTTAGAAGCTGCTGCTATGTAACAATATTTAGAGTATCCTTTGCCATCAATGTGCGAAAATATTTCTCCTTTTTTGTCTGTCTTTGGGATAGAAGCCGTCAAAAATGGAGATAAGCATACATTGGTTAGGCAATAAGCCATTGCTCTGACAAATCTTGCTATAATTAAGGTTCCAAAGTTAAAGCAACCTATGACGAATAAAATACTTAGAATTCTTAATAGATTTCCGCAAAAGAATACTTTTTTGCTTTCCTATTTTATTTACAATTACCATCATTGGCATTTGCAATAGGATATGGAACATGGCATAAATAGAAGTAGATAATACGATATTGGCATCTGAAATGCCTTTTACTTGTGATAAAAATAATACTTCTATTCCATAGTAAAAAATAAAGTCCAATCCTATCATCTGATAGATGGTATATAATTTCATGTTTGATTTTCTTATTTTGGCAATTTGTTTTTCTTTCATTATTTCCTCTTTCGTCTTTTCTTCTTATTCGACATAAATGTATCATATTTTTAGCTTTTTATCAAGAAAATATTACATAAATTAAAGTAAAATACATATAATAATACTGTTAACATATAATAATACTGTTAACATATAATAATACTGTTAAATATGTTTGACAAATCTGGCTATTTTATGCTAAAATATATTTAACTTAGCCCTCTACTATCTTTTGATAGTAAGACGGGAGCCTAAATGATTTTGGAGAGTTTACAAGCAACTCTCCTTTTTTGTTTTAAAAAATTTTATTTTGTGAAAATTTTAATCATTTGTTCATCAATTAAATCAAGGGATGCATTTGATATTTTTACATTTCTTCTTACGGTATCTTTAAAAATTCTTTGTTTACTAATGGTGGTTATCTGATTAATTAAAGCTATACTGTCTTTTTTCATTTTACCAATTTCTATTTCCATTTTTTCAATATATTTTTGTTCTTTTTCTATTATACTTTTAATCTTACTAGGAATATCTTCTATTTTTTCTAATTCGCTCAATATTTGTTGCAATTTTTGTTTTTCGTTTTCAATTTTCTTCTGAAAGACATTATAGAGTTCTTTTCCAAGATTTACAGAAGAAACATATTTTTTATTATCTTTTCTAGACGTTAATGGAATAATATTCAAAGTTCCATTTCTTGTATTATCATATTTGTTTAAAACTATACAATAGTGTAGTCCACCTAATTCGTTTCCAATATTAAAACCTAAGTTTACTTTGATGATATCACCACGAGAATATATACCAGATTTAGCAATATTAAATTCCCTTTCTTCATCGTGATACACTGAAAAGTCATGTATCCAATAGGCTAGTAAGTCACTTTTCTTATATTCTTTTAATTCAATGTGTTTAATAAAAGATAAGTCTAATCTGTTTAAAGAATTATCTTTATGAATTATGGTATTATTTTTCAATTCAATTTCTTTTTCCTCCATATCTCACGTTTCCTTTCTTAATTATCGTACATTTTAACAAACATTAGTTTTGTTGTCAAGATATATTTTTAATTTTTATGTTGTATTTTTTCCAATTTATCGGTATAATCTATACAAGAGAGGGGGAAATTTTATGAACGAAGAAATTACAGTGCAAAATAAGTTATTCGGAAAAACTTTCTTTTGGATGTTTTTAGGCTTACTAGGTTCTGGAATTATTGCTTGGTACACCTATGCTTCTGGCTTATTTATCGACATTATTGTAGGAGATTATTTTAACATTTTATTAGTGCTTGAATTAGTGGTGGTTTTTGCCTTTAGTCTTTTATTTAAGAAGATGCCACCCATTGTTGTAGGCATTTTGTACTTTGTATATTCGATGATAAATGGTGTTACTTTATCTGTCATATTTGTTGCCTTTGAACTATCTTCTATTCTTTATTTATTTGGCATCTCTGCTTTACTTTTTGCCGCTTTAGGTTTGATTGGTTATTTTTTAAATAAAGATTTAACTTCATGGGGACCTTATTTATCTGTATTTTTAATTGCTGGCATTCTTCTTAGTATTGTAAATCTTTTTATTTTGAAAAATAATACTTTTGAACTTATCTTAGATTGGCTTATTTTGGCTTTGTTCTTTGGTGTTACGATTTATGATATTAATAAGATAAAGCTTTTACAAGAGGAGCCTTCGATTGATAATGATAAAATTCATATTTATTGTGCAATGCAATTATATTTAGATTTTATCAATATCTTTTTACGTATTCTTTCTATTTTTGGAAAGAGAAAAAATTAAAAACAAAAGGAAAAGCCATTCTTTCTTGCGATTGAATGACTTTTTTATTTGGGGCTTAACGAACTAATTCCTCAAGTAGAGAAACCAGTTCTGGGTTATCGGTTATCGTCCACACTGGACGAAATAATTCGTTGGAAGAATAGAGATTTATTTTTCCATCCTTGACCTCTACCTTCCTCCCTGTCATGAGGCAATCTAAAGTCTGCATCGCCTCATGTCTTGCAGCCAAATCAGAAATTGTTTTAATTTTCTCTATAAAACTTTCCCTCTCTGACCGCTTAAATACTTCCTTTTTGTTCCCTTCGACTTTTACTATCGCCGAAAACCCCAATTCTTTTTCATTTAATTGGAGCATAATCTTCCCCTCCTTTTTATTTTTGCCCCTATAACTGAGAGCTTAGCTACATTTTCATAATATTAATTATACTACTTTATGTTTCTTTTTGCAATATTTGACAAGCACCTTTCTTTTCACTATAATAGTATCGGAAAGGATGCGATTTACTTGGATTTTACTTTTGACAGAAGAATTAATTATTATGAAACTGACCGTATGGGAGTTGTTCATCACTCAAATTATATTCGCTTTTTAGAAGAGGCTCGTTGTCATATGTTAGATGCTGCTGGTATGCCCTATTCTGCCTTTGAAGCACAGGAGGTTATGATACCAGTTCTTGGCGTTAATTGTAATTATAAACTACATGTTACTTTTGACGATATTATCCAAATCAAACCATTGGTAAAAGATTTCAATGGCGTTCGTCTAACAATGAGCTATGAAATAACCAACAAAAAAACTGGTGACCTAGTTTTAACTGGCGAAACGAAGCACTGTTTTACGGATATGAATTTAAAACCAATTCGTTTGCAAAAACAAATACCAGAATTTTATGATAAATTTATTCAATTAAAATAAGTTCGAGAAGTATAGAAAATACACCTTCTATACTTCTTTTTTAGTCGCCTTTCTATCATATCTAAAAATAGCAATTAAAGTAGAGATTAAGACAAAGGCAGAAGAAATGGAGGCTGTATAAGCACATACTATTAAATCATAGATAGTCCATAATAAAGCTTGTAAAATATTTAATTTTCTAATTGCCCTCATATTTTTAGAAGTAATAATTAAAGCATACGTTATGCCACAGCCTATGGCCATAAGGCTATATAGGTTATCATAGGTAAAAATTCCTCCTACAAGAGTTACTATTATAAATACTACTATCAACCATTTAGGGATAGTTATTTCTTTCTTGCTATATCGATAAGCTACAATAGTAATCATAAGTCCTATCAATTGTGTCATCGTTGCTGAGTAGGCTCCTAGTAATGTAAAATTAATACCATACAATATCTTTGCCAGAATATTGAGTACCAAGTATAAATTCTTTTTATCTTTTATTTGTATTGAAATAATCATTGTGATGGATGCCATTAATCCCATTATTTGTGCTAACATAATCATATCCTCCTAACTTTTAATCCCATTATTTTCTATTTGTAAATTTAATTCAAATCTTTCTATAAAACCTATCCACTCTCCCTTTTCGTTCTTAACCCCTTGCATATATACCCTTTGATTTTTAGAATTCACAAACAAAAAAATTTCTTTACCATCTTTCTTAATTTTCTCATAATTTTTCTTTATCATTTGGGATGACTTTTCATTATGGCAATCAAAAATACTTTTTCCCATCAAATCTTTCCCTTTCTTACGATAATGGTCTTGTGCTGTTTGATTCATAAATCGAATTCTATATTCATTATCTACAAAAATAACAAAATAAGGATAACTATCTAAAATTCCCTTTACAATTTCTAACTCTTCCATACCTTTTCCCCTTTTTTATTGAAATTAATGATTTCTATCATTTCTCCTGGATAATCAAACAAAGCTAATCGACTAAATGTTAAAGAAAACGGCTTAAAATTTTGCTTTAACGTATTTTTTAAAGTTAAAATCTTTTCATAGCCTTTATCAATCTGTAACGTCATATGAAAAATAAAATTATCTGGGTCATACTTTTCCTTTGGAAATTCTTGGTAGAAAACCCTTTGTAACTCTTTAATTGCTTGATTTTCTTCTATGGATAAATACAAACAATAACTATCTTGACTTGCCTCACTAATTTTAATATCATCCACTTTTAGTTGTATTTCAGTTCTATTTATTGTTTTGGCTATGGCTAACATTTTCTCTTCATTTTCTTTTTTCGTCGCAAAAATGGTAAAATGATATGGTAAATTATCTATTTCTTCTCTTTTTTCATCCTCAATACCATAAGGCACTTTACAAGTTTTTTCCTTTATGACACTCATTAAGGTTTCAACCTTCTTAAGTTCCTCTTTTTCTAACAAACTGATTAAGGTTATTCTTTTACTCATTTTATTTTCCCTTCTTTAGAGTAATTCGATAAATTTTTTCGTAACACAAGATACATAATTTTCATCGTAAAGAACTCCAATTTCTAAAATCTCTGGAATTTCTTTTACAGGAATTAAAAATAATTCTCCTACTTGCAATTCCTTCTTGATTGTTTCTTTTAAGGTATAACCAACTCCATAGCCTAGTTTTACTAAAAGAATAAGCGGGTCGTGATACGTAAATTCCATAATCGTTTTTAGTTCTATTTTTTTCTTTTTAAAATATTCATCCACAAATTCTCGTTCATTACTTTCTTTGTTTAATAATAGAAGTGGTAGTTTGGCTAATTCTTCTAGCGTAACTTCTTCCTTTTTTGCAAGATATTTGAAATCCTTATTGGCAAAAAAACAATTATGAACCGTACTAAACATTTTTATCGATAAATTGGGATAGGTCACTTTGTCTGTAAATTTCTTCCTTACAATTAAGTCCAATTTATGCTCTTGAAACATTTTTAATAAATCCCCAATTGGTTTACTAATAATATTGATTTTAATGTTAGGATATATTTTGAAAAATTTATCTACGTATGGATATAAACAATTTTCAAATAGTTCTGGATTACAACCAATATTGATGGTTCCATGTAATAGCCCGTTATTTTCTTTGAAAATTTTTTCTCCTATTGAAATGGTTTCAAAAGACTGTTTAATATGCTGATACAATTCTTCTGCTTCGGGTGTTAACTCCACTCCTCTTACATTTCTAAAGAATAGTTTTCCTCCTAAGGCTAATTCTAATTGCTTAATACTATAGCTAACTGCTTGTCTTGAAACAAATAACTGCTCAGCTGCTTTTGTAATACTTTTTGTTTCGGCTATACAACAGAAAATCTTGTACAAATTTAAGTCAAAATTCTGCATGCGTAAAGTCCTCCTTGCTATTTGTGCAAAAAATCAATGCTTTATTTGCGTTGTTTTTTACATTATAATATAGAAAAGAATAAAAAACAAGGAGATTTGACAAATGGAACAAATAATAGGATATTTTCTTGCTACTATGACTTCTATCTTTTTTAGTATTTATGTATTACCTAAAAAAATCGTAAAAGAAAAAACCATGTATTATACAGTATTTCTAACTTTGGGCTTTCTGATAACTTCTACTGTTTTGTATACCTTTTTTGTGCTATCTGGTATTTGCAAAGAAATAGTATCCATTCCAATTTTATTGATATTAATACTTAGAGGCTTCTTTTGGTTTTTATCTATCTATGTCTATTCACTTGCGATTGAAAAAATTGGTATGGCAAGAGCGGTATTATATCAAAGCCTAAAAACACCTTTTGGAGTTATTCTAACGTTATTTATTTTAGGAGAATTTTTGACAACAAATCTATTTTTAATCGTACTTGCAACTGTTTTAACTTTTTTATCTGCTATACTACTTACGATAAAAAAATCATCTAATACCCCAATCGATAAAATGGGAATTATTTATGCTGTCATTTCAGCAATCTTATTGGCCACCACAAATTTACTACAAAAGTGGGTTACCAATCAAGGAATTGTCTATTCCCAACATATTTTTACAGCGTTATCTTCTGTTTTCTTTGCTTGTTTGTATGTTCTATGGAAGGATAAAAATTGGGGGGAGGTATTTTCTATGTCAAAGAAAAGTAAGTTGTTTTCTACTTTAGGTGGTTGTGCCTTCTATTTTGCTTCCTTCTTTCAAGCTTTGGCTTATCAATATTTGCCTGGTTCTATTGTGACGATTATTGTTCAATTAAGTGCTGTTTGGTCTGTTTTAATCGGTATTTTGATTTTTAAGGAAATTGATTTTAAAAAACATTGGATAAGAATTTCTTTGGGAATTATGATTACGGTTTTGTCTATCCTAATTTTGCTATAAATATTAAAAGTAAAAGAGAGTCAAAAGTTTAAGTCCCCTTTGGCTCTCTCCTATTTATTTTTAGAAGTATCTTTTTAATAGTCCTTCAAATCCTCTTCCATGTCTTGCTTCATCTTTGCACATTTCATGAACCGTGTCATGGATAGCATCATATCCTAATTCTTTTGCTCTAGTTGCTAATTCTTTTTTGCCTTTGCAAGCTCCGCATTCTGCTTCGGCTCTTAAAGTTACGTTTTTCTTTGTGTCTGGATAAACGACTTCTCCTAATAGTTCTGCAAATTTAGCAGCATGTTCTGCTTCTTCCCAAGCATATCTTTTGAAGGCTTCTGCTACTTCTGGATAACCTTCTCTATCAGCTTGACGACTCATGGCTAAGTACATCCCTACTTCTGTACATTCTCCCATGAAGTTGTCTTTTAGTCCTTTTACTACTTCTTCATCTAATCCTTTGGCTACTCCTATTATGTGTTCATCTACATATTGGTTTACTCCTGCTTCTTCTTTCTTTTCTTCAAATTTGTCTTTTCCTGCTCCACATTGTGGGCATCTTTCTGGCGCTTCTTCTCCAAAGTGGATATAACCACATACTTTACATACATATGCTTTCATGTTTTTTACCTCCTTTATTATTTCTATTTAATTATATTAATTTTGAAAATTTTGTCAATGCTTTTTGGGAAAATTTATCAATCATTTAAGAATTTATCATAACAATCCACAGATACCCTCATGTAGTTGGAGAATACTCTGAATTATTAAACCCAATAAGCTAGTATCTAACTAACTTATAGATTTTTTATTTTAAAAAATGTTAAAGATTGGATTATATTAAACACTTTTATAATTGTTACATACCATTTCACACTTCTTCAATTCAGAATTGTCCCGCTGATATGCTCTTTTATATTATATATAAGGCTAAGCGAAAAGAAGAAAATTCTCCAGCTATTCCACTTGTAAAACCACGGTAAGAAACTGGACGTGTATCGTCACTATTGCAAAAACCACCCCTTCCAACATACGAATCGCTTGGTCGATAAGTATTTTTCTCTGCTATCAACTCCCACGCATTTCCTTCTAAATCATAAATATTGCATACTCTATCTGCTTCATTATTTCCTGCTAGTTCAACGCCTATTTCTTCTCCTTTATGTCTATTACTATCATATACCGTTACCTCATAAGGTTTACTGGTTCCATCTATTCTTGGCTTACTAGCTATAAAAGTCATTACCATATCCCATTGTATTCCTGATATTAACGCACTTTTTACGTGGGAATTATCAGTAAACATCGTTTTTGCCGTTAATTTTGCATTTTCCTGTGGAATATTAAGCCATACACTAGCTCCTTTTTTAGTAACCAACACCTCTTTTTTATCTATTACTTCTTTTCCTGCTTCATATCTTGCTATATAAAATCCACCTGCATTTTTTACTGTTTGTTCTTCATTTGTTATTCCATCTGGTAAATATCCTATATCATCAATTGTTGCTTTTGAAACCTCAGTATCTGCATAAGTTTTATTTCTTTCATAAATTGTACTTTTTGCTACTGGTATCCATACAAATTGGTTTCCTTGTATTCTTGTATCATTTGCAACATCTGAAATAACTAATCCCTCTGAAACATCGTCTAAGCCAGGTACAATAGCAAATCCTACTGGAATTATTGCTGTTCCATTTTTTGTATAAGTTTTGTTTTTTTCTCCTGTTACTTTTTCACCGGGAACTGCTACATTGCTTATTTCTGGTGTACCTACTATTATAACATTACCATTTTCTTTGATTGCTATTTTATAATCATCTACAACAATTATTGCTGGCAAAGTTTCTATTTTATTGTTCTCTGAAATTGCTTCTCCTTCATATGTTAAGTATGGTATGTTTTTCTTTAAATTGTTGTTTAAGTCTTCTAAATTTAGCTCCCCACTATTTCCATAGCTTCCGCATTACCTCTACTTGTACTTTTTCCTTTGCTGTTGCTTCCTTTGTTTTCTCTCCTGCTATTTGTGCCTTGCCTAGTATCCCATTTTCGCCTGTTAAACTTGCAATACTCACACCTGCTAATATTAATAGCACAATAATTGTAATTGTTAAAGCAATTAAAGTAATACCTCTATCTTCTCTTAATCTTCCTCTCATTTCTCCTCCTTTAACTTTACCAAGTATTTCATTCTTTAATTTATTATTTAATAGACTTTAATTTTAAAAACTACCATAAAACTGGACGGAAACCGACGCCAAGCCCCGAAATAGAAGTATTGTAAAAATAATGACTAGCTGCTGGATAGTCAGAAACATCGTAGCAACTACCACCTCTATTAGCACACGAAGCATCTGTAGTAATATTCCTTTCTAAAGTCCATTCCAATACATTGCCAGCTAAATCATAAATGCCTAATACAATGTTTCTATCTGTTGCTCCTGTTGTTAACAATATAGCTAAACTTGGTTTAGTATAATTATTAACCAATTTCCATAAACCATTCGTAGTTGCCTCTGTTATATATTCTCCTCTATTAACCACAAATGTTACATTTTTATAATTCCCCCAACTACTTGAATCTGACTTCAACTCTGCTTGTGTTTTTCCTCCTTTTTCTTCTATATACTTCATCACTAAATCCCATTGAATTCCAAACATCAAACTTGCTTGTTTTCCTCCTGTTGTTAACTGTTTTGCTAAACTTTGCGCTTGTCTACATGTTACAAAACTATAAGGATATTTATCTATTTGAATTAATGGTGTTGTTAAATCATCTGATTTAGCAAATCTTGCTGTATCTGTTCCAACTTCATATCTTCCTATATAAAACCCTCCATTTTCGTACACACTTTTAAGCATTGAATTTTTCCAATTATCATATTCTGTACTATTGGCAAATCCATGTTGCTCCGTAGAATAGAAAGTATCTGCGTAACTACTTTCTCGATAAGCACTTGCATAACTTTGCATTATACTTTCTATTTTAACATAATCTTCTGAACTCGTAGGTGCTGCTCCTCCATTATAACTTGCATTGGTATAAATAGATTTTGGTACCTCTATCCATACCCACTCATTATTATTTTCATCTTTAATAACTAAACCATTATCTAATGTACTATGTTCTTTATCAATTGTTGCTCCTTCTGGCAAATATGGTGTAGTATCTTCTGTTGATGGTAAGGTTGGTTTATTCTCATTACCACTATCTCCTGCACTGATCCCTTCTAGTAGCACTTCTCCATTTTTCTTTATGATTATATTGTAACCATCTACTGTTACTTTTAAGTCAAAACTTTCCTCTGTTATCGTTTCTGGTATTGTAGATTTAATAATTCCTTCTACCTTATCTAAGTTTGTTTTTAATTCACTATAATTTAACTTTCCATCTTCTCCATAACTTCCCATTACGGCTACTTGTACTTTTTCTTTGGCTTTTGCCTCATTTGTCTTTTCTGCTGCTACTTGTGCCTTTGTTAATATTCCATTATCTCCTGTTAGCATACCAATACTTACTCCTGCTAATATTAATAACACAATTATTGTTATTAATAATGCAATTAAAGTAATTCCTCTTTTTTCCCTCATCTCTTTTTCCTCCTAATTTTCTTTAGTCTTTACCTTTGTTAATCCTTTTATTCTTATATTTTAGAAATATATCGCATATAATAATTTCACTATATATTACTTAATAAAAAGTGCGGGACGGAACCCAAAATCTGTACGAGTGTTAGTAACATAAGCACAGCCACGATTGCAAACTGGATAATCAATGTAATCATCAGCAAATCCTCCACCGCGCAGGTTATAGATCAAGTTTGAATCATTAGTTATATAAGCTGTTTCTTGGGTCCACTCCCATTGATTTCCTGCTACGTCATACAAATTTTTCCTTTTAACATTTTCACTAGATGCCGTTGTTCTAATTCCATAACGATAACTATTGTCTGATACAGTTGCATTGGAAATAGAACCATCACTTGAATTTACAGCCAAATATCTTCCTCTTCCTATTGTATAGGTTACTGCTGCATTATTGTAATTTCCCCAATTTGAACTTTTTAAATCTGAATAATCACTGCTAGTAGACATGAACTTCATCATCCTATCCCACATAGTTCCTGTAATTAGTCCACTTCTTACATACTCAGTATTTATCATACTTTCTGACATTTCCATAGCTGTTGTATAATCTGCATGATAGTATGGAATTTCTCCTGCTTTACTTGTTATTTTTCCTCCTATTACTTTACTTGATACAAAATCCCCATTTTGCCAAGCTATTCCATTTATTGTACTTCCATTTGAAGCATTTTCCCATTTCATTCCTCCTGACAAGGTTACTTCACTTGTTCCTGCCTCATATCTTCCTACATAAAATCCACTATATTTCTGAACATCTACTTTTTCTGCTGTATTTGTTGACGTATCCCATCCTGTCGCACTTTGTAATCCAAAATTAATCTTTGCATAATCCTTTGTTTCACATGGTATCCATACAAATTGATTTCCTTTTAATTCACTGTTTTCTTTATTGACTGTTCCATCACTATTATAACTTGCTCCTGCTGGTACGTCTTCTTGTCCTTTAAATTTATTTTTGTCTATTGCTTCATCTGATATTACTACTCCACTATTTACGGTTCCTCCTACATAGTAAAATCCATATGGTACTGGTACAGTATTTCCTGCTCCGTCTGATACAGCATACACATTAGCTATCTTTTTACTTGGTATCACAATACTACCATTTTCTGTTGATACTTCATCTGGTATAGTAGTTAGCCAATTATTTGGTAGTTTTACGATGGTTCCTGCCTCAGTTGTTTCTGTGTTATCTGGCAATTCGATATTTCCTTCTACTCCTAACAATTCCTCATATTGCTTTAAAATAGTATTTTCTTCCTCTTGTTTTTGCTCTGTTATTTCTTTAGCTATTTGTGCCTTTTTCAATATCCCATTATCTCCTGTTAGTGTCGCAATACTCACACCTGCTAAAATCAATAACACAATAATTGTTATTACTAACGCAATTAAAGTAATTCCTTTGTTTTCTCTTAAATTCATTTCTTCCTCCTTGTATTCCTCTTAGTTTTTCCTTTTGTATCAATTTTATTCTTTTTAATATGCTATGTGCATACATACTATGCATATAGTATGCTATCAGCCTATTTTTGTCAAGTAGTATTCGCTAAATTTAGACAAACTATTTATGATTCCTACAAAATTGTAATAAAAATCAAAAAATAACAAAAACCACTTTTATTTTTTGTAATTTTATGATACAATGCAAGAAATAAAAAACAATTGTCAAAAGATGAGGTAGTGTAAAGTAATCTATGAAAAAATAGAGTATGGAAAAAATTTCCATAAAT
>CANPIU010000022.1 GCA_947574235.1 uncultured Clostridium sp.
TCTTATCAGTTTTGGTTTTTCTAATGTTAGAATCACGAAGAGAATCAGTTTGAATAGGGTTAATTACTGCAACTTTGTAATTACGTTCATATAAAAACTGAATAAGATTTTCAGCATAATGACCAGTAGATTCTAGACCGATTAAGCAATCTTGAAAATTCTCAATTTCTTCAATTAATTTCATAAAACCTTGACGAGAATTTTCAAAAGGAAAAGGTTTTACGATAACTTTACCATCTGAGCTAACAACAGACGCAAAGTGTTTAAATTTGGCAATATCAATGCCGATGTAAACCATAGTGTTTACCCCCTGTAATAAATTTATTAACAACTGTGACAGCACCCAACTAGTTTTATTACTTGTAACCTTGCGTGAAACGAAAGTTCAAAGACTTATCTAACTAATTACCAATTATAATAAAACTGTGGCAATATTCTTTCTGAAGTAGTCAAAGCTACAAGGAGAAAAAAGAGTCCACAGCGTCAACATAAATAATTATATCATCGATTAATATAATTATCTATAAAGGTTTATGGGTAACCTTTTAAAAACCTAAATCTATTATACAAGGAGAAATAATCCAATCATTTATACAATAATTTAATAATTAGATTATACGAAAAAACATGATTAGCTATAGAGAAATAAAAACAGATGAAAAAATCCAATTGCAAGAATTAATGGATATAGTATTAAAGAACTTAGAAAGAAAAGAATTTTTTATGCCATTTACTGAAGAAGAGTTAGAAGATATGTTTAATAGAGATAAAATCATTACTTATGGTGCTTGGGATGAAGAAAAATTAGTAGGAATGGCACAATTATATTTGGATGAAGCATATACAGCAGAAATAAAAGAAATATTGAATATGAGTAATAATAAAATAGCTGAATTTGGAGGTTATTTAGTATTAGAAGAATATAGGAATAAAGGAATTATGAAACATTTAGAAGATATACTAATATCAAAGTTAAAAGAAATGGACTATGAATATGCAGTAATAACAGTTCATCCAGATAATATTGCATCAAATAAAGCAATAGAATATACAGGTGCAAAAATTATTAAAACTACTAATTTGGGAGATTATTTGAGAAATATATACTTGTTAAAAGTATTAAAGTAATTACTAGGTAGAGAGGTGTAATATGAAAAAGAGTGGAAGAATAGGTGCAGAAATCTTAGAACAATTAAGTGATAATAGGATTCATAGGAGAGCAGATATGTTGAAACAACAAAAGAAACTATTAAGAGGAAAAGAAGAACCTCATTTTGATTTCGATTTTAGTTGGACATTAACAAATTTAGTAGGCTTAGGGTATATAAATAGGGAAAATAGGGGAGAATATAAAATAACTTCTTTTGGATTGAAGGCTTTAGAACAAAATAGAGAAAATTTATATAAACAAATACAGACGTTTAAAAAGATATCAGAAAAAAATTCTAAATTTGCATATGCAGTATTCAAAGAAGCGAATGAAATCTTTGTAAAAGACAATATAAACTCACTAGAAAGAAATGTAGCGGAAGATTCTTTATGTTCTGCATTAGGTAGGAGTTTGGAAAAAGTGATGGAAACAAAAGGAATAAATAGAAACTACTATATTGATACAAACTATAATAGAAATGATTATATGTATAAAACTATCATAAATAATAAATGCCAAATGTTTAGAATAAATTGTGATTTATTAATACATAGTAGAGGAGAAAATAAAGTTCAAGACAATTTATTAGCATTAGAAATGAAAAAGAAAAGTAATACCAAAGATAGAAAAGAAAATAAAGAAAGACTAAAGATTATGACGAAAATACATATTATGGAGAAGTAATCTTTGAAGAACTACCAAGACATATATGTAGATATGCCTTAGGAATTTTTTATGATATAGATAAAGATAAAAGAGAAATAGAAATGGAGTTTTATAAAAATGGAACAATAGCATGGAAAGAAAAAATAAAATATAATAAGCAGGGAGATATTGAAGAACAAGGAACAACAATGTTAAAGTAAAATATGTAGTTTTTTGAAACGGTAAAGAACTATAAAAAATGTAAAATAGGATATAAATAAAAACATAAAAAGTTAGGAAAGTTGAGGAGATAAATTGTATGAAAACTTTTAAACCCAGTATAAGTGAAAAACATGGTATAAAATTAATAGAAAACGAAGATAAAACTATTTTATCTATAGGAATTAGCACAGCTGGTTCTGCCGAAATAGAAATGGCAAGAAAAAATCTTGACAGCCATATTATTGCAACAACCATTGATACTAGGGGGGTAGAGTTTACTAAAAAGATGATTATGAAAGAAGGATTAGAGGATAGGATAGAATTAAAAATTGAAGATATATCAAAAAAATTACCATATTGTGATAATTATTTTGATTTTGTTTATGCTAGATTAGTATTACATTATTTAGATAATAAACAATTAGAAAAGTCTTTATCTGAAATTTATCGAGTAATGAAATGTGATAGTAAATTTTTTATAGCTGTTAGAAGCATAGAAGAATGGGAAGCAAAATTAGAAGGTTCAACTTTTAATGAGGAAACAGGAATAACCAAATATCCAGACATAAAAACATTAGGAACAGATAAGGTTAGATATATAGAGAGAAGATTACATAGTAAAGATTCAATGAAACAATATTTATTAAAAGCTGGATTTAAAATAGATTATATACAAGAATATGAAGAATATTTATATAGAGATTATGAAAGAATAGAAGTGAATCCTAAACCCAATAAAATTATTGAAGTTTGTGCAAGAAAATAAAGTTAGAGGAAAGTAATATAAATGGAAGAAATAATATTTGTAACACATAATAAAGGAAAGGCAAAATCAGCAGAAAGATATTTTAATAATTTAAGATTTAGTACATATGATTTTGAATTAGATGAACCTAGAAGTGATGATATTAAAGAAATAGCAACTGCAAAAGTAAAACAAGCATATGAAATTGTAAAGAAACCATGTATAGCGTTAGATACGGGATTTTTAATAGATGAATTAAATGGATTTCCAAGAGCATTTGTTAATTTTTCATTGGATACCATAGGAATAGAAGGAATTTTAAAACTAATGGAAAATAAAGCAAACAGAAAATGTAGATTTGAAGAATGTTTGGCCTATCATGATGGAAAACAGATACAGTATTTTTATGGAAAACATCCAGGAAATTTAGCAACAAAAATTCAAGGGATGGATAGAGAAGAAAAATGGTCTGATTTATGGTATATTTTTAAACCAGAACATTTTGAAAAAACACTTGCTGAAATGGATAGTAAAGAAAGAGAAGAACGAGGAAAAATCGATGGTTCAGTAGAAGCATTAAAAGTTTTTGCTGAGTGGTATGAAAAAAGTAAGTAAAGGAAAAAGGTATAGATTTTAAAAGAGTAAAAAAAACATTTAAAGGATATTTAGAAAATTATAAGGTATCTTTTAGGAACAGAAGATTTGCTCATTTAAAACAATATGGAATATTTAACAAAATCAAAGATATTGTTGCTTTTTACAATTATGATTTACAAAAGAATAGAGATATTAGATAAATTTTTGAATTAAGGGAGTAAGAAATGAAGAGAGATAATGTAATCAGTGAAATACAAGAACAAGATTTAGAACAATTACAACAAATATTAAAAAATGTTTTTAATAAGAAGATAAGTTATGAAAAAATGCAAAATTTATACAAAATCGCTAACAATAATAAGGATATTAATATGTTAGGGTATTATATAAATGACAAACTAGTAGGTACAGTCACACTCAATATTTTAACATTATCATCAGGAAAAGAAGCAACTATATGGGATTTAGCCGTAAAGGAAGAATATAGAAGACTAGGAATTGCAACAAAACTAATGAATAAAGCCGAAGAAATAGCAAAACAAGAAGACATAACCAGAATATGGTTAGTTAGCGGTATTCATAGAAAATATGCACATGAATTATATGAAAAACTAGGCTATGATGGAAATAGAGATAAAGTATTTGTCAAGTACCTATAAAGGATAAGTAGTAAAAATGCTATTAAGTAGAAATACCAAGAAAAATAAGAACTATTAAAGTAAATATTAAAAAGTATTGACTAAAAACTAAAAAAGTTATAAAATCATTATGTAAAACAAAGAAATAATGAAAAATAAAGCTTTTTTAGTATTTTTTTATGTCGAAAGGGGTGTGAAGATGGAATTTGAAAGCATTAAAAAAATCGTAGAAACCGAAAAAGAAGCACAAAGGATAAAAGAAGAAGCTTCTAAAAAAGCCAAAAGCATCTTAGAAAGAGTAGAGCAAACCAAAGAAAACAGAAGAGTCTACTTTAAAGGACAATTAGAAAATAGAATTACTAGTTTAAAAAAAGAGCAAAAAGAAGCTAATAAGCAACAAATTGTCAACATTAAAGTGGCCTCAGAAGAGAAGGTCAGAAAAATAAACAGTGGTTTAAACGAAAATATGAATAAGGCAGTAGAAAAAGTATTTGAAGAAATCATAAAAATTTAAAAATAAACCACCTTTGAAATTAAGAGGAAAGGGGAGATTCAAACAAAATGTCTATTGCAAAAATGAACAAAGTGACAATCATAGGAACCAAAGATAAAGAAGAAGAAATCTTAAAGAAACTGCGTAAACTTGGATTTTTTCAAGTAGAAGACATGTCGCATCTTGCGCAAGACGAAGACTTTAAAGAAGTCTTTACCAAACAAGACAAAAACGATGAAATAGTTAGTATCAATCAAAAATTAATCCATACTGAAAAAGCAATTTCGAATACCAAGAAATATTATAAAATAAAAAAATCTATGTTTGCCGGGAAAGAATACTATAAAGAATTATCGGTTAAAGAGGCAGAAGAAGTATATTCAGAAGTTCAAAAAGTAAATGAAACAGCAACTTCAATAGAAGAAGATACCCAAAAAATAGAGGACTTAGCCATTGAAAAAAAAGAATTAGAACCATGGATAAACTTTTCAATCTCAGCAGATTTAGATAAAATCAATTACATAAAAATCATACTAGGAGTTGTTCCGATTAAATATGCTAAAGAGCAGATTGAAAATGCATTAAATAAAGAAAAAGTACAATATTCTATCAATCTTATCAATAAGGATAAACATAACTTATATTTATCGGTAACAACGAAAAACGAAGAAATAAATCATATTAGAAGGCTATTGAAGAGATTTGAATTTAAGGAAAAAGAAATTACTTTAAAAAACGAGAACGTCCTTGAAAAAATACAAAGAAAAGAAGAAGAAATCTTAGCCTTACAAAAACAAATAGAAAAAAAGAAAGAAAAAATCAACCCAGGGCAAATAAAAAATTACGAAAACTTATATGATTACTATTTAGCCCAAAAGGATTTAAAATTAATCGAAAGAAATATTGTAACCACCAACAATACTTTTTATTTAGAAGGGTGGATGCCACAAGGGTGCAAAATAAACAACAACAAAGAATTTATCATTAAAGTAAGACCAGAAGAAGAAAATGAGCAAGCACCAGTGTTAGTACAAGATAATAGAGTAGTAGAGCCATTTCAATCCATTACCAATATGTATAGTGTACCAAATAAACATGAATTAGACCCAAACCCAGTTATGGCAATTTTCTACATACTATTCTTTGGACTTATGCTAAGTGACGTAGGATATGGCTTATTATTAACCTTAGGTTGTTTATTCTTCATAAAAAAGAAAAAATATGAAAGAGGAGAAGGCAAACTTGTTAAATTGCTAACCTATTGTGGAGTATCTTCTGTGGTATGGGGATTTTTCTTTGGAAGCTTTTTTGGCGATTTAATTCCCATCAAAGGAATATTAAATCCATTAAAAGACGTAATGCCACTTATGGGGCTTGCCTTATTACTAGGTATCGTACATATTTATACCGGTATGTTTATGAAAGCAATACAATTAATACGAGAAAAGAAAGTATTAGATGCTATTTGTGATATTGGCTTTTGGTATTTGCTTTTAACAGGTGTATTTTTGCTAGTAGTACCAATTGTCGCAGGAGATATTGGCATTTGGAGTGAAGTAGGAAAATATTTAGCCATTATAGGAGTTGTAGGTGTCATTTTAACAGGGGGAAGAAAAGAAAAAAATATCTTTAAAAAATGCACCAAAGGTGTTAGTAGTTTATACGATATAACTAGCTATTTATCTGACGTTTTATCCTATTCAAGACTAATGGCACTATGTTTATCAACAGGTGTTATCGCACAAGTTGTTAACTTATTAGGCGGTCTTGTAGGACCAATACCAGCCATTTTTGTTGGTATCATAGGACATGGCTTTAACCTTGCCAATAGTGCCTTGGGTTCTTATGTCCATACAAGTAGGTTACAATATGTAGAATTTTTTGGAAAATTCTACGAGGGTGGAGGAAAAGAATTCACACCTTTCAAATATAAAAATAAATATACAAAAATTAAGGAGGAATTTTAAAATGGAATTTTTAGCAGGATTAGCAGATGGAAGATTTTTAGCAATTTTGGGAGCATCTATTGCCATTATATTTGCAGGTATGGGGTCAGCAAAAGGAACATCAATCGCAGGACAAGCAGCAGCAGGTGCTGTTTCAGAAGATTCAAGTAAATTTGGTAAATTATTAGTATTACAATTATTACCAGGAACACAAGGTCTTTATGGCTTTATTATTGCGTTCTTAATTTTATCTAAGGCAGGGCTACTAGGTGCTAGCGTTGCCCTAACAACCGGACAAGGCTTTCAATTATTAGCTTCTGGGTTAGCCATCGGAATTACAGGACTTGTATCTGGTATTGCACAAGGAAAAGCAGCAGCAGCAGGTGTTGGTGTTGTGGCTAAAAACGCAGATGATTTAGGAAAAGCAATTACATTAGCAGCAATCGTTGAAACTTATGCATTATTAGGATTATTAATTTCATTCTTAGCTTACAATGGAGTCGTTGTTGGCTAACTCAAATTCCTAGGAAAGGAGAAGGAAAATTGGAGGAGGAAGTTATCTTAAATAAAATTATAGAAGAAGCTAAAGAAGAGGCAAATTCAGTGATAGCAGAAGCAGAAGAACAGGCCCAAGCATTAGAAGAAGAATATACCAAAAAAATGGCAAGACAAACAGAAGAACAGTTTGAAATCATGAAACAAAAAATTGCCTTAGAAGCAAGTTCGGAAATTGAAAAAGCGGAATTTGAAGCCAAAAAAGCGGAACTTACTGAGAAAAGTAAAATCATTGAAATCGTAAAAGAAAAAGTAAAACAAAAAATTATGGACTTAGAAGAAGAAAAATATGTAAAATTAATAGATGAAAAAATAAAAAGTTACAAAGACGAAAAAGACGTAGAAGTAATATTACCGAAAAAATGTTATGAACCAATTAGCCAATTAGCGATAAGCTATGGGATGAAAGTAGAACCAACCGATGAATTTGAAGCCGGTGCTATCGTTAAATGTGGAAAAATCGAATACAACTACGATTTTGAAGAAAATATTAAATTTAAAAGCGAAGAAATAGAAAAAGAAATCGATACGATTTTATTTAGCCAAATGTAGGAGGTTCCTATGGAAAAAATGTATCCTTATGCCGTAGCCAAAATAAGAGTAAGAGAAGGTCGCTTATTAACAAAGGTAAATTTAGAAAACTTAGCTTCTGAAAAAAGTATAGATAGGATAGTATCTGTTCTAAGAGAAAGAGGATATGACTTTGACTTAGTAACAAGATATGAAGACTATGGAAAGGTTTTAAACAAAACCCAAGAAGATTTATATAAACTTGTAAAAGAAATCATAGAGGAAAAAGACGTAGTAGAAATATTTTTGAGCAAAAATGATTACTACAATATTAAGTTGATTTTAAAGAGCCAAATAGAAAATAAAGACTATCAAGAAAATTTAGTAGATACAGGAAGTATTGCTAAAGAAGATATAGCTAAAATCATGGAAAATGAGGAATATGATAGGTTAGAGGCTAACACGCAAAGTGCTATAAGAGAAGCCAAAGAATTATATGCTAAAACTAAGATGCCATTTGTAATCGATGCCATATTAGACAAAGCTTGTTTTGACAAAATGAGAGATTTAGCTAAAAGCATCAAAAATGACTTTATCTTACAATACATGGTAAAACTAATTGATATTACCAATATACAGGCATTTTTTAGAGTGAGAAAAATCTATGCAAAACCAGAAATATTTGAAATTTCTTATATAGAAGGCGGAAAAATTAGCTTAAAGACCTTTATGGAGAACTTTTACGAAGAAGAACAAAACCTAAAGGATAAGTTTTTAGGGTTTTCCGATACCATTGAACAAGCGATATACAATTATGCTAATTTAGATATATTTTGCGATAATTATATGATGAATTACATGAAAGAAGCAAAACTAAAAGCACTTACCATTGAACCAATCGTAGCCTATATCTATGCCAAAAAAACAGAATTTAAAAATATAAGAATTATCTTTGCAGGAAAATTAAATGGTATTAGCCCTGAAAAGATAAAAGAAAGGTTAAGGGAAAGTTATGTATAAAATAGCAGTAGTAGGAGATAAAGAATCGATACTTGGATTTTCTGCTATCGGGATGGATATATATCCTGCCTATGAGGAAGAGGACATTAAAAAAATTATTCCCCAATTAATAGAAGAAAATTATGCCATTCTATATATAACAGAAAATGTAAGTATAAAGGCTCAAAACTATTTAGAAAAATTAAAGAAAAATAAAATTCCAGCCATTGTAACCATACCAAATAACGCCGGAACTACAGGATATGGCAGTAAAAGAATAAAAGAAATGGTGCAAAAGGCAGTTGGAATTGAGATTAATTTTAAAGAAGACTAAAAAAGAAAGGAAGGAAGTACGTTGAAGGAAGGTATCATAACAAAAGTATCAGGACCATTGGTAATTGCAAAAAATATGGAGGATGCCAATATGTTTGACGTCGTAAAAGTATCAGATAAAAACTTAATCGGCGAAATTATTGGGATAAGCGGAGAATATGCTTCGATACAAGTATATGAAGAAACGTCTGGGGTAGGACCAGGAGAAAAAATTGCGAAAACGAATAGGCCACTTAGTGTAGAGCTAGGTCCTGGTATGCTAACCTCTATTTATGATGGAATTCAAAGACCGCTAGAAAAAATCTATAAAAAGTCAGGCAAGAATATCGAAAGAGGAATTGAAGTAAATAGTATAGATAAAGATAAAAAATGGACGTTTAAACCAAAGAAAAATGTAGGAGATACCGTTGTTTCTGGCGATATTATAGGTGGTGTGCAAGAAACGAAGGTAATTGAGTGTAAAATAATGGTTCCTTATGGGGTAGAAGGAACGATTAAAGAAATTAAATCTGGCGAATATACCGTATGTGATACCATTTGTGTAGTGGAAGATAAAAAGGGTAAATTACACGAAATTCAAATGATGCAAAAATGGCCAGTAAGAAAAGCAAGACCAGTGGCTAAAAAATTAAATCCAGATGACATGTTAGTAACAGGGCAAAGAGCAATTGATACATTTTTCCCGATTGCCAAAGGGGGAACTTGTGCGATACCAGGTGCTTTTGGTAGTGGAAAGACCGTAATTCAGCATCAACTTGCCAAATGGGCAGATGCAGATATTATTATCTATGTTGGTTGTGGAGAACGTGGAAACGAAATGACAGAAGTTTTAACTGAATTTCCAAACTTAATTGACCCAAGAACGAAAGATTCTTTAATGAACCGAACCGTATTAATTGCGAATACCTCTGATATGCCAGTGGCAGCAAGAGAGGCTTCTATTTATACAGGAATTACCATTGCAGAATTTTATAGAGATATGGGATATCATGTAGCCCTTATGGCAGACTCTACTTCCAGATGGGCAGAAGCTTTAAGAGAGATGAGTGGAAGATTAGAGGAAATGCCAGGAGAAGAAGGCTATCCTGCTTACTTAGGTTCTAGAATTGCAGAATTTTATGAAAGAGCTGGAAAAGTACTGGCTCTTGGAACCGATGAAAGAATTGGAACTCTTACAGTAATTGGAGCTGTATCGCCAGCAGGAGGGGATATATCAGAACCAGTTAGCCAAAGTTCACTAAGAATTGTTAAGGTGTTTTGGGGATTAGATGCTTCTCTTGCCGCTAAAAGGCATTTCCCATCTATCAATTGGCTTACGAGTTATTCTTTGTATAAAGAACAAGCAGAAGCGTGGGAAAAGACTCATATTAGTGATGAATTTGTATACTTAAAAAATGAAGCGATGGCTATTTTACAAGAAGAGGCAAAACTCCAAGAAATTGTACAATTAGTTGGTATTGATGCCGTTTCTACCAAAGATAGAGTAACACTTGAGGTAGCAAGGATGCTAAGAGAAGACTATTTAGCACAAGATGCTTTTGATGAAGTGGATTGTTATACTTCAAGCCATAAACAAGAAAGAATTTTAAAAGTAATCTTTAAATTTTATGAGAAAATGACCAAGGCAACAGAGGCAGGAGTTAATGTAGAAGAATATATTCAATTACCTTATGTTTCAAGAATTGGTAAAGTAAAATTTGTAGAAGAAAAATTGTCAGATAAAGAATTTGATGCCATAGAAAGTGCGATGAGAATAGAAACCGATGAGATTATCAGTAAAGGAGGTCAGGCTTAAATGATAAAAGAATATAAAACCATAAAAGAAACAGCAGGACCTTTGATGCTTGTTGAGAAGGTAGAAAATGTAAAATATGATGAAATTGGGGAAATCAAGCTTCAAAATGGAGAAACAAGACTTTGTAAGGTATTAGAAGTAAGAGAAGAAGCAGCCTTGGTTCAATTATTTGAAAGCAGTGCAGGAATTAACCTAGAGGAGTCAAAAGTTAGATTTTTAGGAAAAGGTCTAGAATTTGGTGTATCAAAAGATATTTTAGGTAGAATTTTTAATGGGATGGGAAAACCAATTGATGGTATGCCTCAAGTAATTGCAGATAAAAGAATTGATATCAATGGAAAACCAATTAACCCAGCAGCTAGAATTTTTCCCTCTGAATTTATTCAAACAGGGGTATCTTCGATTGATGGACTAAATACGCTTGTTATTGGTCAAAAATTACCGATATTTTCTGGTTCAGGACTTCCTCATGCAGAACTTGCCGTTCAAATTGCAAGACAAGCTAAAGTTTTGAAAAAAGATTCTAAATTTGCTGTTGTGTTTGCTGCGATGGGAATTCCTTTTGAGGATGCAGAATTCTTTAAAAATAGCTTAAAACAAACAGGGGCGATTAATCGTTCAGTTATGTTTATTAATCTTGCGAATGACCCAGCAGTAGAACGTATTTCAACGCCTCGTATGGCGTTAACAGCAGCAGAATACTTAGCCTATGAGCAAGATATGCAAGTGTTAGTTATTATGACGGATATGACGAACTATGCAGAGTCTTTGCGTGAAGTTTCAGCAGCTAGAAAAGAAATTCCAGGAAGAAGAGCCTATCCAGGTTATCTATATACTGATTTATCGACTATTTATGAACGTGCTGGAAAAATAAAAGGAAAAGAAGGTTCTATTACTATGATACCTATCTTAACCATGCCAGAGGATGATAAAACCCATCCAGTACCAGATTTAACAGGTTATATTACAGAAGGACAAATTGTTTTAAATAGAGACTTAAATAAAAGAGGTATGACACCACCTGTTGACGTGCTACTTTCACTATCTCGTTTGAAAAATGAAGGAATTGGAAAAGACAAAACAAGAGAAGACCACTCAGGGGTGTTAAATCAATTATTTGCAGCGTATGCTAGAGGAAAAGATGCCAAAGAATTGATGGCGATACTAGGAGAAGGGGCACTTTCTGAATTAGATAGGATTTATGCTAGTTTTGCCGATGATTTTGAAAGGGACTTTATTGCACAAGGATTTAATACCGATAGAAGCATCGAAGAAACCCTAACGATTGGATGGAAACTATTATCTAGGTTACCAAAACAAGAATTAAAACGTATTAAAGATATTTATATTGATAAATATTATAGAGAAAGCTAGCTTTCTTAATAGCAAGGAAAGGAAAGTAAGACGATGGCAGTATTAAATGTGAATTTAACTCGTATTGAAAGTATCAATATGAAGAAATCTTTGAAAACAGCCCAAAGAGGTCATAAGCTTCTAAAGGATAAATTAGATGAATTAGTAAAGAAATTGCTTGAGTTAGTAAAAGAAAATCAAAAACTTCGTAAGAAAACAGATGAAATGTTAAAAAATGCTTATCAGAATTTCATGCTTGCTAAGGCAGTTATTGGAGAGCAATATATAGAGGAAGCCTTGGTGATTCCGAATCAGTCTGTTTCAGTGGATATTGGGGAAACAAGTATCATGAGTGTTAAAATTCCACAATTTAATTTTAAAAAGACTACTAAGGTAAGCGAAGATGAGGAAAATAAAGTGCTATATGGTTTTGCCTATACGACTTCTGATTTAGATAAGGCTATAGCAAAGTTTTCAGAAGTTTCAGAGAGTTTACTAGAACTTGCTCAAAATGAAAAGGCAATTGAATTAATTTCAGCGGAAATTGAGAAAACAAGAAGAAGGGTTAATGCGATAGAAAATGTTACTATCCCTAATTATATGGATACGATAAAATATATTGGGTTAAAGTTATCAGAAGACGAGAGAGCTTCTACAGCAAGACTGATGAAGATTAAGGAAATGTTAGTAGAAGACTAGAATATGGAAAGATTAAAGGAAATAAAGTACTAAGCAACGGTAAGTTAATAGTACTTTATTTTTGTATTTTTATGTGATATAATCGGTAAAAATGAAAGGACTAAGTAGATATGAAAATTTATTTAATAAGACATAGTGAATCGATTGATGATATAGAAGATTGCTATGGAGGAATTGCCGATTTTGATTTAACAGAAGAAGGAAAGAATAAGGTAAAAGAAAAAAGAGAAGAAATTGCTAGTTATGGAATAGAGAGAATTTACACAAGTCCTTATAAAAGAGCGTATCAAACGGCACAAATTTTAGAGGAAGTAATACAAGTAGAAATGAAAGTTATGGATGAGATAAGGGAACTAAATTCTCATGGGGTTAGGTCTGGTGTCAATAAAGAACTAGCAAAAACTATCTTTGAACATATTTTGAAGAATAAAGAATATCAAGAGACAGGATATTATTTAGGAAGGACATTTTTAGGAGGAGAAGATATTGAAGAATTCGATAAAAGAGTAAGAAAAGCAATGGATTATATTGTGAAAGATAGTGAAGGCTTGAATACAATTGCCATAGTAACACATGGCAATGTTCATAAAAGTATTTTTAAAAACATATTAAGGGTAAATAAGAAAATAGATGAAATTGATGATGTTGCAATTACCACATTAAACTATAAGGATGGTAAATTTGAAATATTAGAGACAAAAGGAGTAAAGTTTGGAGAAAGTATAAGATAGAAATGCGTTTATAGGAGGAAAGAAATGTCAGAAATGAACAATCAATTGGAGGTAATGAAGCAATATGAAGATGATAGTAAATTCAAGAAAAGACAGGATTTTCATGATAAGTATAGTACCAACCAATACGGCTTTAGAAATTGGCTTTTTGATAAATATGAAATAGTTGAAGGATGCAAAATATTAGAGTTAGGTTGTGGAAATGGTAGGATATGGGATGAAAAATATGATAAGTTGCCTTCTAATATTTGCTTAACGCTTTCTGATTTATCAGAAGGTATGTGCAACGTTGTTAAAGAAAAACATAAAAATCATAAAAATGTTTTGGTAGAGCAAATTGATATTCAAAATATTCCTTATGATGACAATTCTTTTGATATAGTAATTGCAAATCATATGCTATATCATGTACCGAAGGTAGATAAAGCAATTGAAGAAGTTTATCGTGTTTTGAAAAAAGGTGGGATTTTTTATGCTTCTACTTTAGGAACCAACGGTTTTCAAAAATACTTAAATCAAAAGTTTAAAGAATTCAATTCTAGTATGGACTATTTTAACATAGAAAATTGGTCGTTTACTTTAAAAAATGGAAAACAAGTGTTAAGTAAGAAATTTAAAGATATTGAAATGTATGAATACAAAGATTCGATACAATTATCAGATGAAAATGAACTGGTTGAGTGGATATTTACAAGTGTTGTTATGCAAGATTTAGACAAAAAACAGTTTAATGGTTTAGCAGAACATTTTGCAAAATATAAGGATGAAAAGGGTATGCTAAATATTCCCAAACAAGTGGGTTGCTTTATTAGTGTTAAAAGATGAAAATTACTAAAAAAGGATGACGAAAAATAAAATGAATAAAAAAATTAAAGTATGTAGTAACTTAGAAGAAGTAGAAAGATTTTTACAACAAAATAATGATTTGAAAATTTGTTTCTATCTAGCAGATAAAACAATAGAAGACTGGGAAATTTCAACAAGTCGAATTTATATGAATAAGATAAATGAAAAATTTGTATATCTTCCCATTAATATTAAAAAGGGCGATAGGCAATCCATTAAATTGCTCTATGAATTAGCAGAGAAAAATGACAAAATAGTTGCTATCAATCAAACTCATCCACACAAAAGCAATGCTGTTTTACAAGAGAAGTTTGCTAAGCAAAGTATGCCTACTAATGTAGATGCTCTAGTAAAAAATAAGGAAAAGAAATTAATAGGTTACAATTTTAATGGACCAGCTTTTGTACAATGGTTTGAAGAAAAAATAACTACATTAGAAAATAAAACAATTATTATTTTTGGTGTAGGAGGGGCTGGAGAAGCAATCGTAAGAGAGATAGCTACTAAAGGTGTTGAAACAATCTATTTAATAGATATTAATTCAAAAGAAACTTTATGTAAACAAATATCGAACAAAGCAAAAGTATATTATTTTAATCAATTAAGTAAAATTAATTTTCCTAGTAAGGAATTTATCCTTATCAATTGTGCTGGAAAAGAAGGAGCCAAGGATAAAGAAATGAAAGAAATTGTCAAGAAATTTAAAAATAGGAATAATACAATCATTGACATAAGAGCACAATTAAAGATAGCATTAATAGAAGAAGCTAAAAAGTTTGATTGGAAGGCTTATACTGGTTTTGAAATGAATTGTAGAAACGATTATGCTTTATTAAGAAAGATAAATGAAATAATGAATATTAATATACCTAACTTTACGGAATTTGTAAAATTAGTAGAAGAGGCATCTAATAATAGAAATTATTAGAAAAGAGGGAAAAATAGATGGATGAATTAAGTGTAAAATTAGAAAAAGAAAACAATGATTATTTTAGAAAATGGATAATAGAAGAGTGGAAGCATCATAATACAGTAGATTCCCTATATCAATTAAGAATTATCAAGCCAGAAGAATTGACTTTTGAAGAAAATGAAGAATACTACAAAATCATGTATCATGACCAAGAAGTAGGCTTTATGGGAATTAAAAATAAGGAAAAAGAAATTTACTTATACCGATTTTTAATTGACGAAAGGTATAGAAATCAAGGCATAGGAACAATAGCCTTAAACCAATTAATCGATATGGCAAAACAACAAGATAAAGATATGACCTTAGACGTTTCCGGAGAAAATATAGCAAAAGATTTATATGAAAGACTAGGATTTAAAACACATTGGACTAGGATGGTATTGAAAATAAATGATAATTTATATGAAAACTAGGAGAAGAAATATATGTGGTTATATTACTGTTTGTTATCAACAGTAATTTGGGGCTTTGTTGCAATTGCCATAAAAAAATGTGCTAATAACGAACCAAAAAGAATAGCAATTATGGGGATGCTACTCTATCATTGTATGATGATAGCAGTAATTTCAATAATAAGCCCACAAATTATTGTTAGTTTAAAGCTTTTAGATATGATACAATTGTTACCAGGAATTGTCATACAATCAATGGGGTTTTATTGTACAATTGCAGCCATTAAATATGGAAAGGTAGCAATAACAACTTCCATACAAAAAACACAGGTAATTGTAACAGCTTTGTTAGGAATAATCGTTTTAGGAGAGAAATTTACCATCTTACAACTAATCGTTTCTGGCATATTAGTTACATTATCTATCTTGCTTGCTAAAGAAAAGAATACTGAGGAAGTCGTAGACAAAACAGCAAGGAAAAAGGCAATTTTGTACTCATGGGGTGTTGTAGTATGTTATGGAATATCAGATTTTATGAATAAAATCTATATTACGAAGTTTCAAAGCCCTTTATATGTGACGTTTAACTATGCTGTGATAGTCTTAATAGGCATATTGGTTTATGGTTTGATTACCAAACAATGGAATTATTTAGATATTAAGCAAATTAAGGCAAAGAACTATTTAATTGTGCAGTCTCTGCTAGACGTTTCATCTTCTCTATTCAACAGGTTTGCTCTATTAGAGGGAAATGTATCAGTTGTTTCTATTATTACTACGAGTTCTATTATCATAACTATGTTAGCATCAAGATGGATATTGAAGGAAAAGATTAGTGCTAAAAAGTATGGTATGATTTTAGGAATATTTATATGTGTCTTAATGTTAGCGTGTATCGAATCGTATTTTGTAGGTAAGATAAATTAAAAGTAGAGAGGAATAAATAAAATGAAAACGTTAAAATTTAGAAAAGAATTAAGTGAATTGATATTGAAAAATGAGAAAACTACCACTTGGAGAATATTTGATGATAAAAATATTGAAGAGGGAGATACCATGCAGTTTTTAGTTTGGGAGACAAAAGAGGTATTTGCTAAGGCAAGAATTACAAAGGTAATAGAAAAGAAATTTAAAGATTTAGAGGAGGAGGATTTAGAAGGTCACGAAAAGTTTGCTTCCAAAGAAGAAATGTATGCTACTTATAGTACTTATTATGATAAGACAGTAGATGAAAATACAGTAGTAAAAATAATAAAATTTGAATTAATTTAGCGTATTAATAGGATAGGGATAGAAATAAGTTAAGAAATTAAATAAAAATTACTATTCAAATAAAAGAAAATGTGATATAAATAAAATAAAAAAGAGAGGATGATAAAAATGAAAATTACAAAATACCCACAATCTTGTTTACTAATCGAAACAAAGGAAAAGAAAATATTAGTAGACCCAGGAGACACCAATTACAAGGAGGAATACTTTGCCATATGGAATAAAGCAGACGTTATCTTAATCACACACAAACATAGTGACCATTGCTATACAGAAGTAATAGAAAAAATGGATAAAAACATAAAAATCTATGCAAGTAAGGAAGTAAAAAATACGCATCCAACGTTAAGTATCGAGGTTGTAAAAGAAGGCGATACGATAGAACTAGGAAATCAAATCAAAGCCGAAGTAGTACACGCAGAACATGGCTATATTCCACCAATGAAAACAGGGGCAAAAGTGATTGAAAATATAGGCTATATTATCGATGATGGAGAAACAAGAGTTTATATAACAAGTGATACAGTTTGTTTCCAAAACGAATATAAATGTGATATTATTTGCGTGCCAGTATCCGATTATGGTGTTGTTATGGGACCTTTTGAAGCAGCTTTATTTGCGAAAGAAGCGGGGGCTAAGTTAATCATTCCTTTACATGCTGATAACCCTAACTATCCTGTTGACTTTGAATTCGTAAAGAAAATATTTGAAAGACATGAAGTAGACTATGAAATTTTAGAAGCAGGAGAAAGCCTAGAAATAGAATAAAGAAAGAAGGAATAAAAATGGAAAATTATTTTTTAATACATGGTTCATTTAGTAGTCCATATTCTAATTGGATAGGCTGGTTACATGACTTTATAGAAGAGGAAGGAAAACAAGTATATGTACCAAATTTTCCTATTGGAGTAGGCTATCAAAATTATGAAAACTGGAGTAAACTTTTAAAATATTATTTGGACTTAGGACTAATTCATGAAAACACAACCATCATAGCCCACAGTATTGCTCCTGTATTTGTAGCAAAATTCTTAACCCAAAATAAAGTAAAAATTAAAAAGTTAATATCTGTTTGTGGGTTTAACAATTATTTAGGAATTGATGAAGCATACGATGCTGTGAATCAATCTATGTATTTCGATAATTTACAAGAAGTAAAACAATATGCCAAAGAAATCATTTGTTTTTATTCAGATAATGACCCATATGTATCATACGAGGCAGAAAAAGAATTTGTAGATACCATTGCAAGCGAAGAAGTCTTAATGTTAAAAGCAGGTCATATCAATAGCGAAAGTGGCTATGATACCTTCGAGGAAATGGTAAATTATTTATAAAGGGGCCAAGTATATGAAAAAAACAATTGGAATTATAGCAAGAGAATATATTTCAGATTATAAAGATATTCCCTTATATGGGGTAAGAAGAGACATTGTACAATATTTAAAAAGATATGACGTAAACATTATAATGATACCTATCCTGTTTAGTGAAAAAAAAGAATTCCAGCAGATAAAAGAAATCATTGATTTTTGTGATGGAATTATATCGCCAGGAGGCTCAAAAATTTATGACATTGATTATGAAATCATACAGTATTTACATGAAATTGATAAGCCAACCTTAGGTATTTGTTTAGGCATGCAAATTATGGGGAAATTATTCAATGGAAAAATCAGAACGAAAATAGAGGACGGAAAGCATTGTAGTGAAGAAGAATATACCCATAATGTTATACTAGACAAACAGAGTTTATTATATCAAATTATTGGGAAAGAAAACATAAGAGTGAATAGTAGACATATGATGCAGATACCAGATACAAGTTTAGCTTGTGTAGCTTATAGTGAAGATAAGGTGCTAGAGGCGATTGAAGATAGTAGCAAAAAGTTCTTTATTGGTATACAGTGGCATCCAGAGTCTTTGATGGAAGATGAAAATAGTAAGAAATTATTTGATTATTATATTAAAATGTTATAGAAAGAAGTCATTTAGCTAAATGGCTTTTTTAATATTCTAGGAAAGTTATCATGGTATGATAACTTTCCGTAGAAGATAATTATGCGGATTTTAAGAATTGCTTTGCGATAGCAAATCGCTTAGCAATTCTTAAAATCCGTTTTTCTTTGCACGAAATAGGAAGAATTAGTTTACTTTTATGGTAAATTTGTGATAAAATAAAAGAGGTTAAAGGAGAGTCCATTATGAAAAAAGTAACAATTGAAATGGCATGTTCTATCAATGGATTGATTGCAACCGAAGAAGGAAATGAGGATTTTTTATCCAATAGAGGCTGGCAAATTATGATAGAACTCTTAAAAGATTATGACGTTCTTATATGGGGAAGAAAAACATGGGATCATGTTAAATCTTGGGGAAAAGAATATGTAGAAGATTTAAAAAATATAAATATAATTATTCTTAGCCAATCAAGAGATAACACAAACGAATTACCAAATGTTAAGTATGCTTCTTCTATCGAGAAGTGTTTAGCTATATGCGAAAATTCACAATATGAAAAAATCTTTATTTCTGGTGGAGCAACCATTAATAATGCTTTTATGGAAAAAGGTATCGTAGATAGTATTATTTTAAATTATAATCCTTTTGTGTTAAACAAAGGAATTCCACTATTTTCTGGAAATTATTTTGAAAATCAACTAAAGCTTGAAAAAATGGTTCGAGAAAAAGAAGATATTGTGCAAGTTCATTATTGTGTTGTAAGAAAGAAGAGATGAGTTATCATGTTAGAAGGAAAAGTAGCATTAGTAACAGGAGGCACTTCAGGAATTGGAAAAGAAATTGCAAAACAGTTATTGATAAGTGGTACGAGGGTAATTATCAATTATGGAAAGAACGAAGAGAATTTTAATAAGACAAAACAGGAATTAAAAGAATATAAAGAGAAAATACAATTTGTGAAAGCAGACATTTCAAAAGAAGACGAAGTGAAGGAAATGTTTTTAAAGATAGACCGATTAGATTATTTAGTTAACAATGCTGGAACTAATATCGATGGCTCAATAGAAGAGATGAACCTAGAAGCTTTTAGAAGAGTATTAGACGTAAATTTAGTAGGAAAGGTAATTACCACAAAGTATGCCATCCCCCTTTTGAAAAATAGTCCTACACCAGCCATTGTTAATATTGCTTCAAGATTAGGACTAATGCCATGTGAAGAGGCGAGTGCCTACTGCTCAGCAGAAGCAGGAATTATCAATTTTACCAAAGCAAGTGCATTGGAACTTGCTAAATACAAGATTAGAGTGAATACCGTAAGTCCTGGCTTAACGATAACACCTTTGGCATTAAAAGGATGGACGAAAGAGGAAATAGAGAAGCAAAAAGCTACTAATTTGTTAAAGAGACTAGGAGAAACAACAGATATTGCCAAAGCAGTACTATTTTTGCTTTCAGAAGAAGCAAGCTATATTAATGGAGAAAATATAAATGTTAATGGTGGTTCTTTTATGAATTGAATTTTTGAGATAAGGAAGGAATAAAATGGAAAGGATAGCAGTCATTTCAGATATACATGCTAATATAGTTGCTTTAGAAGCGGTGCTAGAGGATATTGAAAAAAGAAAAATCGATAGAATATTTTGTTTAGGAGATTTAGTACTAAAGGGAGCATCTCCTTGCGAAGTAGTAGATATCGTAAGGGAAAAATGCGAAATTGTAGTAAAAGGAAACTGTGATGATTTAGTAGTAAAGGCACCAGAAGAAAGTAAAAGTAGAAAATGGTACAAAGATAGATTAGGAAAAGATAGGGTAGAATATTTAGCTAAGCTACCAATGTATCGGGATATCTATATGAGTGGAAGTTATATTAGGATGTTTCATGCTACTAAAAATGATTTATTCAATAGGATTTTTGATATTGATACGGTTGAAAAGAAAAAGCAGCTATTTGAAGAAGAGGAAGGAAAAGAGCCAGATATTGTACTATATGGGGATATTCATAAACAATATATACAAAAATTACAGAATAAAACAATTGTAAATGTAGGAAGTGTAGGAAATGTTGTGGAATTTCCTAACTATGATGAAACGATAACCAATATGGAGGAAACCTTGCAAGCTTATTATTGTATTTTAGAAGGCGAATACAATGCAAAGGAAAAATCGGCGATAGCAATTCAATTAGTAAGGGTACCTTATGATATTGAAAAAGAGATAGCTTTGGCTAAGAAGAATAACATATTACATTTGGAGAAATATATAGAAGAATTAACTACTGCGAGATATTGTCCAAGGCTAAAAAAGGAGGAAAAAGCATGAATTCAAAAATAATTTATTTTGACAATAATGCAACTACGGAGTGTGAAGAAGAAGTGTTAAAGGCAATGCTTCCCTATTTTAGAGAAAAGTATGGAAATCCTAGTAGTTTATATGCTTTTAGTAAAGAGGTAAAAACCAAAATACAGGAAGCACGTAGTAAGGTTGCTAAATTACTAAATGCCAAAGAAAATGAAATCATTTTTACGAGTTGTGCTAGTGAAAGTAATATAAGTGCTATTAAGAACGCCATACAAAATAATCCGGATAAAAAACATATCATTACCACTAAAGTAGAGCATGCTTCTATCATGGAAACGATGAAGCATCTTGAAAAACAGGGATATCAGATAACGTATTTATCGGTTGACGAAAAGGGTAGAATTGATTTAGAAGAACTAAAAAGGTCAATTAAAAAGGACGATACTTTTTTAATTGCTATTATGATGGCTAATAATGAGATTGGAAATATTTATCCAATAGCAGAAATTGGGAAGATAGCCAGAGAAAATCATATTTTGTTTCATTGTGATGCTGTTCAAGCAGTTGGAAAAGTGAAAATTGACGTTAAAAGTATGAAGATAGATACCTTATCAATGGCTGGACACAAAATCCATGCACCAAAGGGAATAGGGGTATTGTATGTAAAAGAGGGCTTGGATTTTACACCCTTAATATTTGGTCATCAAGAAGAGGATAGACGTGGAGGAACAGAAAATGTTCCCTATATCATTGGACTTGGGAAAGCTGCTGAAATGATTTTAGAAGATAATAATAAGTCGAATGAAAGGATGAAGTTTTTAAGAGATAAATTAGAAAAGGAATTAAAAGAAAAAATAGAAGATTGTTATATTTATGGCGATTTAGAAAATCGATTACCCAATACAACTAACATAGCTTTTAAAGGGATGAAGGGGGAAGAAGTTTTATTGGTTTTAGAAAGCTTTGGTATTTATGTAGGAACAGGTTCAGCTTGTAATTCAAAAAGTGTAGAACCATCTCATGTGCTAACTGCTATGGGAGTAGATTTGAGCGACAGTTCTCCTATTAGAATAAGTTTGGGTAAAACGAATACAGAAGAGGAAGTAGAAAAGTTGGTGGAGATGCTAGTAAAGACAGTAAAAATGTTGAGGATGAGAGGGAAAAGATGAGGAAAGATAAATTAATTGATATTCAAGAAACAGAAGCTTGTCCAGGAGATGAGTTGATGAGATTATATCGCAAAAATCCAGAGGAATTGAGAAAAAATGTTTTTTTCTCTAAGACCAGTATAAACTTTTTTAAAAGTATGGCAGATATCGTACAGGAAGATAAAAGAATAATAACTTTTTTTTGGAATTCAATACCAGAAGAAGAGTTACCATCGTTGAAGATAAAAGTACAAAGGGAGAAGGAAAAATATAGACTACTTTATTTAAAGGAAAAAGTAAACTATAAAGAAAGACAAAATGAATTTAAAGGAAGAGTGACACTTAATATAAATCAAAGTAATTTGAAGAACTTGGCAAAAGGAAATGTAATAATTAATAAAAAGGAGAGGGAGAGATAATGGCAGTTTTAATTAATTTTAAAATATGTGATAATGATAAGGCGTGTAGTGGTATGGCAGTGTGTCCAAAACGGTGTCTTTTCATGGGGAGAAAAGGGTCTAATGATTGATAATGAAAAATGCATATCTTGTGGAAAGTGTGAAGAGGCATGCATGGTATCTGCAATAAAAGTGGCTAGAAGTGAAGAAGAATATCAAAAGATAAAAAAAGAGATAGAAGAAGACCCTAGAACAATTAATGACTTATTAGTAGACCGCTATGGAGCAAAGTCAATTGATATGGCTATGGTAGGAAGAGAAGAAGAGATTGAGAAGAAGTTAGAAGCAGAAAGACCAATGATTGTAGAATTATATAATGAAGAATCAATTATGTGTTTATTAAGTAGTATACCTATTAAAGAAATTGCAGATACTTTTGACGAAAGTACAAGATACAGAAAAATAGAAGTAAAAAAACAAGATACATTGGAAAAATACGGAATTAAGGAATTACCATCTTTACTATTTTTTAGAGATGGTAAATTGATTAAAAAATATGAAGGTTATGTTGAAGAAGAAAACAAAAAGGAATTGTTAGATTTTATTAAAGAATAGGAGAAAAACCAAATGGCCAATATCATAGAAATTTATGAAAAATATTACCTACCAGAACAGTTACAATTGCATATGCTAAGAGTAGCAGCTTGTAGTAAATTAATAACGGATAATTGGGAAGGAAAAGAAATCGATAAAGAAGCTATCATTAGAGTATCTTTGTTACATGATATGGGAAATATTATTAAAATTCCAGAAGCGGATTTAGAAAACGAAAAAACCATAGAGCTAAGAAGAAAATGCATTGAGAAATATGGGGAATATGAACATTATACCAATATAGCTATTGGGAAAGAGGAAGGACTTACTGAAAAAGAATTGATGATTTTAGATGGAAAAAGGTCTAGAAAAAATGAAGAAACGTATCAGTCTGATAATTATGAAATCAAGATATGTACTTATTGTGACCAAAGAGTAGCACCAGATGGTGTAAGAGGGGTAAAGGAAAGACTAGAAGAAGTCAAAACAAGATATAAGGATAAACCAAATTCTGTATGGTCAAACGAAGAGATGGCCAATCATTTAATTCAATGTGCTATGGGAATAGAAAAACAAATTATGCAATTTTGTAGTTTGAAGCCAGAAGATATTAACGACAGTTCTATTCAGGAAAATATAGAAAAATTAAAGAAATATGAAATAAAATAATACTACAGACGCAAGCAAAAGATAAGAAATACATAAAAATAATGAAAAAATTTGAAAAAATACTTGACAACAAACTAAAAAATTAGTATAATAAATCTCGTCGAAAGACGAAAACGGTCGCTTAGCTCAGCTGGGAGAGCATCTGCCTTACAAGCAGGGGGTCATA
>CANPIU010000023.1 GCA_947574235.1 uncultured Clostridium sp.
GTAACATAAAGTTTTGGGTAAACTTTAAACCCTAAATATATTATACAAGGAGAAAAAGATATGGTAGTAAAAATGACAAATAAAGATAGAGATTTTTATCAATATATGGGGAAGTTTTTTGGTTCAAGATTAATCCAAAAACAAACCAATGATAGGATATATGATGATGATGAAAAAGTGTGGTACATTTATTTAGAAGCAAACAAAGTTATGGCATTCGTATCAGTTAATAAAAATATCATAAAAAATATTTATGCGACAAAAGAAAAATATTTGGAAGAGATATTGAAAAAGGTTAAAAGGGAAAATGAAATTACTTATAGCATTGTAACGAATTATTATAAAGAGATTTACGAAAAATGTGGATTTGAAGTTAGTAAAAATCAAGATTACAAGAACTTTGTAACCATCTATGAAGAAAGAGCAGCTGCTATGTTAATTGACTAGAAACTTTTTAGAAAGGACAGAAGGAAAAATGAAAAAAATAGATTTTCCAGTACTAAATGTAAAAATGGTAGACATTGACAAAGTGATTGCCAATGATTACAACCCCAATAAGGTTGCACCACCAGAAATGCAGTTATTAAAACACTCGATTGAAGAGGATGGTTATACACAGCCAATTGTAACTTATTACGATAAAGAAAATGATATCTATATTGTAGTAGATGGATTTCACCGTTATCGTTGTGCTAAAGAATATTTCCATTTAAAACAAATTCCAATCGTAACGATTGATAAGGACTTAGAAAATCGTATGGCAAGTACCATTCGACATAACCGTGCAAGAGGAACGCATCAAATTATTGATATGTCTCACATTGTTTTGACATTAACGCAAAAAGGATGGTCAGAAAAGGAAATATCAGAACACTTAGGTATGGAATTAGATGAGATTATTCGATTAAAACAAATTACGGGCTTAAAGGAAATGTTTGCTAAACATGAATTTAGTAAATCATGGGAGGAATTTGAAGATAATCGAAAAAAGAAGAAATGAGACAGGAGGGACACCTCTTTGTTGTCTCACAACTTTTCCCTTGGGATTTTGTGAGACAACAAAGAGGTGTCCCTCCTGTCTCATTGAATATGAATATCTCTTAATTGTTCACGTTTTACTTGACTAGGAGCACCCATCATCAAGTCTTGCGCCTTACTATTAAGAGGAAAGGCGATGACTTCGCGGATACTTTCTGAGTCGGTTAGGAGCATAAGCATCCTATCAATTCCTGGTGCAATACCAGCATGAGGAGGAGCACCAAATTGGAAAGCAGTATACAAAGCACCAAATTTTGTTTTTACTTCTTCTTCCGTGTAACCAGCCATTGAAAAGGCTTTTAACATGATATCAATGGAGTGGTTTCGAACGGCACCAGAAGAAAGTTCAATGCCATTGACAACTAAGTCATATTGATAGGCTAAAATGTCTAATGCATTTTCTTTTTCTAATGCAGGTAAGCCACCTTGTGGCATAGAAAAGGGGTTATGGCTAAAGGTTAAGCCTCCTTGTTCATCTTCTTCGAACATTGGAAAATCTACAATCCAAGCAAAAGCAAAAAGATTTTGGTCGATTAAGTTTAAGCGTTTTCCAAGTTCGCTTCTGATTTGACCTGCAAGTTCAGTAGCTCTTTTTGGATTATCTGCCATAAAGAAAATAGTGTCATCTTTTTCTAAATCAGCTAATTTCAATAATTCACCTTTTAATTCATCTGGAATAAATTTATCAATAGGACCTTTGAAGCTTAAATCTTCTTGTACTTCTAAATAGCCAAGACCACCCATACCAATATGCATTGCATATTGTAACATTTTTTCATGGAAGCCTTTTGATAAATGGCCTTTAACGCGAATCGCACGAACCGTTCGATTGATAAATGGCTGAAAAGTACATTTGCTGAAGAATTCAGATAAATCGATGATGGTTAAAGGATTTCTTAGGTCTGGCTTATCGGTTCCGTATTTAAGCATGGACTCTTGATAAGAAATTCTTGGAAAAGGGTAGGCTTCTATTTTTTTAGAAGAAAATTTTTGAAAAGTATGGTAAATAACAGGTTCAATGGCTTGAAAAACGTCTTCTTGTGTGGCGTATGCCATCTCCATATCTAATTGATAAAATTCTCCAGGGGCCCTATCGCTTCTAGCATCTTCATCACGGAAGCAAGGAGCAATTTGAAAGTATTTATCAATGCCAGAAACCATAAGCAATTGCTTGAACTGTTGTGGAGCCTGCGGCAAGGCATAAAATTTTCCAGGATGTAAGCGACTAGGAACGAGATAATCTCTAGCACCTTCTGGAGAAGAGCTTGTTAAAATAGGAGTTTGCACTTCTAAGAAACCTTGCTCTATCATTTCAGTTCTTAGAAATTGAAGAACGTTAGCTCTTAACATTAAGTTATTTTTTAGTCTGTCATTTCTTAAGTCTAAAAAGCGATATTGAAGTCTTAAATCTTCTCTAATTTCTTGTTCAGTATTAATTTCAAAAGGTAAATTTTTAGTTCTTTTTCCTAGTATGGTAATTTCTTCGATACGAATTTCTACCAAACCAGTTTTTAATTTGGGATTGATGGTTTCTTCCTCTCTTTTTTTGACTTCGCCATAGACGGTTACAGAAGATTCTAAGGGGATATGAGAAGCAAAGTCGACGTCATCTTCATTTCCAGAAGTTACGACTTGCGTAATTCCATACATATCACGAATATCTAAGAAAACAAGCCCACCAAAATCACGGATAGTTTGCACAAATCCAGCAATTCTGACTTTTTTTCCTACCTCCTCTAAACTAATTTCGTTGCAAGTACAAGTTCGATACTCTTTCATTTTCATCACAATCCTTTCTTATAGCAGTGAGGGTTCTTATGGTTTGTCGATGAAAACAAAAACGCCCACTGCATTGATAATGCAGGGACGAAATAACTTTTTTCCGCGGTACCACCCAGCTTGAAAATTGAATTAATTTTCCACTTTGATTTAAAATACTCCAATGTGTTTCGCTTATTTTAGGTTGACTTTAAGGGCTTACAGCCAATGACCCTTATTCTCTATTAAGTAACTTCTAAAGGCTTTCATTGTACAAACGTATTGCTTTTTTATTTTAGTAACTATTTTACACAGTATTTGCAAATTTGTCAAGTGTTATTCAAAAAAAATGTATTTACATAATGCAATTGCCGCAAAATGACGAAAAATGCGATGAAAATTAGAGAAATAAAGAAAAAATGTATTGCTAAAACGAAAAAATTATGTTATGATAAAACAAGATTTCAGAATTAAGTGAAGAAAGTACTTTTACCATTTAATATTCAAATCATTAATTCAAATTATTATTTCGAAAAAAATCAAAGTAAATTTAAAAATCAAATTTTACCCATAAGGGTTGATTTTGTCATGCCTTTTTGGTAAAATAGAAAGGAAGGAATATGGTAGAAACAAAGTTACCAATTATAAATGATTATATATTTAAGAAAATATTTTCTAAAAGGGGAAATGAGAGCATATTAAAAGACTTTCTCATTGCTGTTTTAGAAATACCCATTGAAAAGGTTGAAGTACAGGCAGAAGTTAGTTTAGAAAAACAACTCGAGCAAAACAAACTAGGAAGATTAGATATTTTGGCTATTTTAGACGATAGTACAGTTGTCAACATTGAAATTCAAGTGTTAAATCCGAATAATTTTATGGAAAGAATTCCGTATTATTGGTCAGGAAACTATTATAATCATTTAGTAGCAGGAGAAAACTACAAAAAAGTAAAAAAGACAATTGCGATTAATATTTTAGACTATGAACAATTTGAGGAAGGCCCATTTCATGAAATTGCTAGACTAAGAAGAGATTATAAGAATAGGATTTTGACAGATAAACTAGAAATTCATTTTATTCAGATACCGAAGTTTAAAAAAGAAGAAAGAGGCATAACTACAAGATTGGAACAGTGGATGCAGTTTATTAGTCAAGCTAATCCAAAGGGGGTAGAGTTGGCGATGAAGGAAAATAAAGAAATCAAGAAGGCGAATGACGAATATGAATATTTGACAGGAGAAGCAGAAGAAAGAAGACTTGCTTTTTTAAGGGATAAAGCAATTCGAGATGAAAAGAGCATAAGAGAAGGTGCAAGAGAAGAGGGAGAGGCAAGAGGAAGAGAGGAAGGAAGAAAAGAAAAACAACGAGAGATTGCCAAGATACTTCTAACCAAAAAGCTTAGTATAGAAGAAATTGTAGAAATTACCCAATTAACCAAAAAAGAAATCGAAAACTTACTTTAGAGAATATTGAAAAAAAACTTACTTTTTAGTATAATTGTGAAAAAGCGAAAAGGGGAATAAAAATGGAAGAAATCAATATACTAATTAACAAATCAAAATTAGAAAAGAGAATTGAAGAAATGGGAAAACAAATCACAAAAGATTATGAAGGAAAAGACCTAGTATTAGTAGGAATTTTAAAAGGGTCTGTTATGTTTATGACAGAGCTTGCTAAAAATATTAAAAGAAGCGTAGCTTTAGACTTTATGGATGTATCAAGTTATGAAGGAACGGAAAGCACAGGAAAAATAAGAATTAACAAAGATGTAAGAGATAGTATCGAAGGAAAAGACGTAATTATCGTAGAAGATATTATCGATACTGGAAGAACATTAACCTATGTAAAAGAATACTTAGCACAGAAGAATCCAAAGAGTATCAAAATAGCAACCATGTTATCTAAACCATCTAGAAGAGTGCTGGAACTTAATGTAGATTACATTGGATTTGCGATTGAAGATAAATTTGTAGTTGGTTATGGTTTAGACTATAATGAAAAGTATAGAAATTTACCATACATAGGATATATTGAGGGGTAGATATGTTTAATATCGAAGAAGAGTTAAAAAAGTTGCCTCATAAACCAGGCGTTTATGTGATGAGAGACAAGGAAGACAACATTATTTATGTCGGAAAAGCCATATCGTTAAAAAATCGAGTGAGGCAATATTTTAGAAAAAATGATAAAACAGCAAGAATTGAAAAAATGGTAAGCTTAATTGACCATTTTGAATATATTGTAGTGGATAATGAAGCAGAGGCATTGATTTTGGAGTGTAATTTGATTAAGAAAAATAGACCCAAATTCAATGTCTTATTGAAAGATGACAAAACCTATCCTTATATCAAAATCGATTTAGCATCTGATTATCCAACCGTATTTATCACAAGAAGAGTGGTAAAAGATGGTTCGAAATATTTTGGTCCCTATGCCAATCCAGGTGCAGCCAAAGAAATGGTTAATTTTATTAAGGAAAAATATAAAATTCGCCAATGTAAAACCTTAAAAGAAAGAACGAGACCTTGTTTAAACTATCATATTAATAAATGCTCGGCACCATGTATGAAGTTAATTAGTAAGGAAGAATATCGAGAGCAAATTGATGAAATTATGGACTTATTAGAAGGAAAAACAGATAAATTGATGAAAGATTTACAAAAGCAGATGGAGGAGGCCTCTCAAAAACTAGACTTTGAAAAGGCAGCTTATGTAAGAGATAAAATGCAAGCTATTGAAAGAATATCAGCCAAACAAAAGGTATCGAATTTATCGGAAAACAACATTGATGTTATCGGAATTGCGAAATCTGAACTAGAAACTTGTGTTGAGATATTTTTTGTAAGAGGAAGCAAGATGATAGGAAGAGAGCATTATTTTTATACCGATTTAAAAGATATGGAAGATAGCGAAATACTGGCAGGATTTATTAAGCAATATTATTTAGAAAATCCGAATATTCCCAATAAAATCATGATAAAAGAAGAAATGGAAGATAAAGAAGCTATTGAAAAATGGTTGTCCACAGAGTTGGGGAAAAAAGTGGAAATCAAAACACCAAAGAAAGGTGAGAAACTACGTTTTGTAGAGATGGCGGAAAATAATGCGAAAGTAACCTTAGAAAATAAAGAAAAAGATAAAAGTGAAATCTTAATGGAATTGAAGGAAGTTTTGCAATTAGATAAATTGCCAAGAAAAATTGAAACGTTTGATATTTCTAACTTATCAGGAGAAAATATGGTAGCAGCAATGTGTGTGATGCAAGATGGTGTCATTAAAAAGAATTTATCAAGGCGATTTAAAATAAAAACGGTATTGACGCAAGATGACCCAAGGTGTATGGAGGAGGTTATGATAAGAAGATTAAAGCAATCCATAGAAAATCCAAAGGGAGGTTTTGGAGAATTACCAGACGTGATTTTTGCAGATGGGGGAATTACACAAATAAGGGCGGTTCAAAGTGCGATTCAAAAAGTGAAACAAGAATGGGGGACAGAATTAAATATTGCCGTTTTTGGGATGGTAAAAAATGATAAGCACCAAACAAGGGCTTTGATGGATGACCAAAGAAAAGAATTAAAGATATCACAAAATTTAATGAATTTAATTACTAGATTTCAAGATACAGTGCATGATACAGCAATTACGTATCACAGAAAGTTAAGAGATAAACAGATAACAAAGTCAGAATTAGATGACATGGAAGGAATAGGAGAAGTAAAGAAACAAGCCTTATTAAAACATTTTGGTAGTGTAGAGAAAATGAAACAAGCAAGCTTAGAGGAATTAAGGCAAGTGAAAGGAATTAGCAAGGCTCTTGCCGAGAAAATTCTTGAAAAAGAATAGGAAAAATAAAGACGAAGAGTGTTTAAACCCTTCGTTTTAAAGTTGCCATCCCACCGTAGCGCACGTTTAAGCTATTACGAACAGGATAGACAAAAAGGATATAATGTACATGAAGTGCAAGATATCCTATAAGAGAAAAAAGAAAAATTTTCTTCATTTCTCTACCTCCTTTCAGCCATAGGGAATTTCCTGTTTACGTTACAGAAACATTATAACATAAAAAATATAAATTTAACAGGAAATAGGAATATTTGAAAATCTTTTGCATATACATATAAGGAAAAAATAGATAGGGGGAATTTTAATATGGAATATGCAAAAGATGAGGTTTTTCAAGTTAAGTATAGTACAGGTTTGAACCGACTAAAAAGTAAGGATGAAACATGGACAAGTAGGTTAGCAAGCAGTATTAAAAAACATAAATTATTAACCACCATTATGCTAGCTCTTTTAATGTTTGCAACTATTAATTTAATTATGATAAGTAATTTCATAAAGATTTTACAAAATGTTTGAAAAAAGAACATAAATGAAGTATAATAATATAGTAAGGAAAGGAGCAATCAAAATGAGTATTAAATATAATGTAATGATACAAAAAGAAGAAAATTGGTATGTAGCAAAATGTATAGACAATAACGTAGCATCTCAAGGAAAAACAATAGAAGAGGCAATGAAAAATTTAAAAGAAGCCTTAGAATTATATGCACAAACAGAGAAAGTAGAACAACCAAGAGAGGTTTTTATTACAACATTGGAGGTGGCAATATGAGTTCAAAATATCCAGTGCTACCTCCCAATAAAATTATTAAAGCTATGAAAAGATTAGGTTTTAATAGAATATCTCAAAAAGGCAGTCATGCTAAATATATAAATCAGAAAACAGGGAAAATTTTTATACTTCCAATGCACGATGAAATAGCAAAAGGAACTTTAAAGAGCATCTTAGAACAAGCAGATGTAGAATTAAATCAATTTTTAGAAAATTTATAATACAATATTTTAAATCGAAATCTCCAAAAAATCTTGGAAAAATCAATAAAATATGATAAAATACTACTATTCTAGTAAAAGGGAGGAATTGTAGTTGTTTTAGGCTACCAAAAAATATGAAACTAGCAAAAGATTGGAAAGAATATAAAATATTAGACATGGCAGATGGTCAAAAACTAGAAAAGTGGGGAGACGTAATTTTGGCTAGACCAGACCCACAAATTATTTGGAAAGATAAAAGTTATCCAAACAAATGGAAGGAGATTAATGCTACCTATCATAGAAGTAAAACTGGAGGAGGCTCTTGGGAATTTAAAAAGAAAATGCCAAAAGCATGGCAAGTACACTATAAAAATCTAACCTTTAATATTAAACCCATGGGCTTTAAACACACAGGGCTTTTTCCAGAGCAAGCGGTAAATTGGGATTGGATGATAGATAAAATTAAATCTGCTAAAAGAGAAATCAACGTTTTGAATTTGTTTGCTTATACAGGAGGAGCAACGGTTGCCTGTTTATCAGCAGGAGCCTCTGTTTGCCATGTGGATAGTTCAAAAGGTATGACTACTTGGGCTAAGGAAAATGTAGTATCTTCAGGTTTGCAAGAAAAGAAGGTTCGTTTTATTATCGATGACGTCGTAAAATTTGTGAATAGAGAAATTAGAAGAGGCAATCACTATGATGCCATTATCATGGACCCTCCATCTTATGGAAGAGGTGCCAAAGGAGAAGTATGGCAATTTGAAAATAACATTTATGATTTAGTAGCATTATGTTCAAACGTTTTGTCAGACAAGCCCTTGTTCTTTTTGATTAATTCTTATACCACAGGAATATCTAGTACAGTACTAGAAAATATTTTGCGTGTAACAGTCGATAAAAAGCACAAAGGAAAGTTAGCCTGTGGAGAAATTGGAATTCCTATGGAAAATTCAAGTTTGGTGTTGCCATGTGGAATTTATGGAAGATGGGAGAATTAGAAAAATGAACCAGTTAAAGGTATTATTTGAAGATAACCATATTATTGTCGTAGAAAAAAAGCCTAATATTCCATCACAAGCCGATAAAACAGAGGATATCGATATGCTAAGCTTAGTAAAACAATATATTAAAGAAACCTATGAAAAGCCGGGAAATGTATATTTAGGTCTTGTTCATAGGCTAGATAGACCAGTTGGTGGCGTTATGGTTTTTGCCAAAACTTCTAAGGCAGCTTCTCGATTAAGTGACCAAGTAAGAGAAAAGGTTTTTAAAAAGAAATATTTAGCAGTAGTAGATGGAAAATTTGAGGACAAGCAAGGAAGTTTAGAGGACTATTTATACAAAGATGAAAGACACAATATAAGTAAAGTTGTAAAGCCAGATAAAAAGAACGCCAAATTAGCTAAATTAGATTATAAGGTGTTACAATATAAGGAAGTAAAAGATTTGAGTTTAGTAGAGATTAACTTACATACAGGAAGGCACCATCAAATTCGAGTACAACTATCCCATTTTGGTCATAGTATTTTTGGAGACCAAAAATATGGAACAAGAGGAAAAGGAAAGCAAATTGCTTTGTGGGCTTATAGTCTTAGCTTTAAGCATCCAATTACCAAAGAGGAAATGACATTTGAAGATTTTCCAGAACCAATAGGAACATGGTGTATTTTGAAGGAAATTTAAGAGTTGTTAAAGAAAATTTTAGGAAAACCTAAGGAAATTTCAAAAATCAATTGCATTTTGGAAAAATTTATGTTACAATAACAAAGTATTAAAAAGAGAGGAACCGTAGGGAGGAAAAAAATAAATGGAAATAGCAAAAGGAATACTAATAGTAATTTACTTTGTGGTAGCATTAATACTAATCATATTAACACTAATACAATCCAAAGATGATGCAGGATTATCATCTACCATAACAGGTTCATCAACCAACAACTTCTTTGAAAAAAACAAAGGAAGAACCAAAGAAGGAAAACAAAAAAGATGGACTATAATATTATCAGTAGTATTTGCAATATTAACCATAGCATTGGGAATATTATATATGGCAAAATAAAAAGAGTAAAAAGGGCGGTTTTATCATAAAAACTAGCCCTTTTTTCGAAAACAAAAAATTACAAAGACTTAAGCCATCCCCAATGAAACCCGGAAGTAAGTGGGGACAGAAAGGAAAACAATGGAAGAAAAAGAACAAAAAATTTTAGAATTTATGAAAGAAAAAGACTATGTGCCAATGAAGGCAAAAGAAATAGCGATGCTTATGAGAGTACCGAAAAAAGAATATCGAGACTTTTTGGAGGTATTAGGGAATTTAGAGTTGAAATTTAAAATACAAAAAAACAGAAAAAATCGATATCGACTAGTAGAAAAGACTTATTATGATGGCATTTATCGAAAAAACCAAAAAGGGTTTGGGTTTGTTAGATTAGAAGAAAGAGAAGATGAAGTCTATATTGCAAAAGAGAATTCTCTAAATGCTTTAAATGGTGACAGAGTTTTAATTGAAATCTTAGAAGAGGAAAACAAAGTAAAAAGTGCAGAGGCAAAGGTAGTTAAAATTCTAAAGCATGAAAAAGATACGATGGTAGGAATTTTCCAAAATAATAAGAACTTTGGGTTTGTCGTACCAGATGATAGAAATTTTGGAACCGATATTTTTATTGCTAAAAAGGATATGGGGAAAGCAAGAAGCAATCACAAAGTTTTAGTAAAAATTACCAAGTATCCTGAAAAAGGGAAAAAGGCAGAAGGAAAAATCATAGAAGTATTGGGAAATGTAAATGAAGCAGGGGTCGATATGTTATCTTTAATCAAAGAGTATAGCTTGCCATCTACTTTTCCAGAGCCAGTGGTGCAAGAAGCAAAGCGATTTGAAAACAAAGTAGATAAAAAAGATATCCCCAATCGAGTGGATTTTCGAGAAAGAGAAATTTTTACCATTGATGGCGAAGATGCTAAAGACTTAGATGATGCAGTTCGTGTAGAAAAACTGTCTAACGGGAATTATCAATTAGAAGTGCATATAGCAGACGTAAGCTTCTATGTGAGAGAAAATAGCTTATTAGATAAGGAAGCATTAATGAGAGGAACTAGTATCTATATGTTAGGAAGAGTAATTCCAATGCTTCCAAGAGAATTATCCAATGGTATTTGTAGCTTAAATGCAGGAGAGGACCGCTTTACCTTATCTTGTATCATGGAGATAGATAAAACAGGAAAGGTAGTAGCTTCCGAAATAGTAAAAGGTATTATTAATGTCACACAAAGGATGAGTTATACAGACGTACAAGCTATTTTAGACCAGTCAAATGCGCAGACGATGGAAAAGTACAAGCCTTATATTTCTCATTTCAAATTAATGGAAGAACTAGCACAAATTTTAAAAAATAAGCGAAAGGAACAAGGGTATTTAAATTTAGATATACCAGAGAGTAAGATAGATTTAGATATGGATGGAAAAGTCACAAACATTTCTAAATATGAGACTACTTTTGCACATGAAATCATTGAGCAATTCATGTTAACAGCCAATGAAACCGTAGCAGAAAAATTTTTCTGGTTAGAGGCACCTTTTATTTATCGTGTTCACGAAGACCCAGACCTTGAAAAGATACAAGAACTCAATAAGTTTTTATTTAATTTTGGGATGAAAATTAAAGCGAGCCAAGATAATATCTATCCCAAAGAATTTGCTAAAATACTAGAAGAGGTAAAAGGAAAAGAAGAAGAAAAAGTGGTATCGAATTTAGTCTTAAGAACTTTGAAGGTAGCAAGATATGAAGCACAAAATGAAGGTCATTTTGGGATTGCTAGTAAATATTATTGCCACTTTACTTCTCCTATTCGAAGATATCCAGACTTGTTTATCCATAGAGTGATTTCAAATTATTTAAAAGAAAATTATGACGTATCCGAAAAATGGATAGAAGAAAAAAGAGTACAAGCAGAAGATAGAGCAAAGCAGTCATCGGAAAGGGAAAAGATAGCAACGAAAGTGGAACGAGAAGCGGAGGACTTAAAAAAGGCAGAATATATGGAAAAAAGAATAGGAGAGGAATATGAAGGCATCGTATCTTCTGTTACTTCTTTTGGCATTTTTGTCGAGTTAGAAAACACAGTAGAAGGTTTGATTCGATTTGATGACTTAGGGGATGAATATTTCATTTATGATGAGGATAGAAAGAGATTGATAGGAGAAAGAACCAATCAAACGTATAAAATAGGGGACAAAGTGATGATACGAGTGAAAAAAGCGAGTAAGTTATTGAGGCAAATTGATTTTGAATTAGTGAGGTAGAAAAATATGAAAAGAATAGGGGAAAAAGTAGAAGGGGTAACTTATACCAAAAGAGCAGGAGCTTATGCTATCATAGAACATAAAGAAGATAACAAAGTAGCAATCGCAACAGCTAACAATGACTATTTCTTTTTAGGAGGAGGCATCGAAGAAAAAGAAACGAAGATAGAAGCATTAAGAAGAGAATTATTAGAAGAAACAGGTTATCAAATTAAAAATATCAGATTCTTTGACAAAGTGACTTCTTGGGCAGATGGTGGAGAGAGGGGCCCTTTAGATGTTATTGCCACCTTTTATATAGCAGAGTTTGACCAGAAGGTAACAGAACCTATCGAAAAAGACCATAGCATACTTTGGGTAGATGCTAAGGAATATCAAGAAAAACTATATCATGAATATCAAAGATATATCTTAGGAGAATATGTGAAATTTAACAGTAAGATTAATCGTAAATAACATGCTAAAAATAAATCATTTACGATTGAGCGTAAACGATTGACAAAAGACACCTCTAAATTATGAGGTGCCTTTATTAATTGAGCCAAACTATTACATTAGTGAAAATAACAACTAAAATGGAGAAAACAATGACAGAAATACCGCCCAATTTATTATTTAAAGTATTGATTTCATACATAGCATAACCAATTGTTTTTAAGCAAATGAAAATGCTAAGGAGCAAAAATAGAATATGATAAATGATGCTAGCCATAATCATCCCTCCTTGATTTAAGTTTCTGTGATTAGCATACTAGATTTAATAGAAGTATCAATATCTACCTCAAAAAAAGCATTTTGGTAATTAGAAGTCCAATGATAACGATCAAAATCTTCTGTGGTAAAGAAATTACGCAAAGCATATCTGCCAAATCCATTGATATCAGACTTCAAATCTTTTGAGGTTTTATATAAATAATCGGAAAAGACAGATTCTAGATATTTACTACAAGTTTCGGATAAATCTTCTAAAAGTTTAGGGTCTAAATATTGTGAGTTATTTGACATAGAGTAAATTCTTCCTGTAAATTCAGCTTTTACCTTAATAAAGGGAGAAGGGGAGGAAGTATCTACTTCAATTTTAGTAGAGCCTTTTGGGGTTAGATAAATATCAATATAACTATTAATATCATCTGGGTCAGGGACAGAAATTAAGAAGCGGTCGACTTCATTTTTGATGGCTAAAAGGGTTGTGGTTTCAATAGCACAAAGCTCTCCTACTAATTTATCTTCTTTAAAAGCAGCAATACCAATGTTTTCAGAACCGTTTTTTCCTTCAATTGGTGTTTGATTGGATTTTACGTCATAATTTTCTTGAATATGATTATTGCCTTGATTTTGGGGCTTTTCGGTTGAAATTCCTCCTAAAATGGCAATGGGGTCACAAGTCTTGCAAATAATAGCATTAAAAAAGTCACCAATGGTAGCATTTGGCTTGAAACCAGTATATTTACTAGAGTTTGTGAAAATTTCATAATATTTTGAGATTAAGTTTTCAAGTTCAGGAGAGGTTTGCTCCATATAAAATTTAGCATTACATTTACTAATAACAATGTTAGAAGAAGGTCTTACTTGCGTATCATTAATTAACGTATAAATTTCTTCAGAGATACCTTCTTCGGCTAGTTCTTCAGAGAAGATAATAACTTTACAATGCGATAAATTTACTTCTTTTCCCATATAGCTGTCCATCAAGTTAATAGCGGTACTAAGCGAAGGAGCTGTTACAGTATCCATAACGGTAGGGGTTTTTTCTGTGGAGCCAGATTCCGTACTTTTTGAGGTAGTAGAAAATTGAAAACTAACTTCTAAGTTATTGTCTTCTCCTTTATCAATGCCAATAACAAGTACATAGGCTAAGTTGTCAATACTAAGGGAAAGATAAGAACTTGAAAAAGCCATAATAAAGACAACAATTAAAATGATAATAAAGATATTTCGTATTAGTTTAGGCAAAATGAACACCTCCTCTTAATTTTCTTCTATATGGGATAATTTTTTTTGTTTTCTTTTCATGAGATTTGCCAAAATTAACATACTAATGCCAAGTCCAAAAGTAATGCCTAAAACCAAACAAGGATAAACTTCGGTTTCTAATTTATCAGAAATCGCATAGTTTTTAGGAAGTAAAGAAATTCCTAAAACAAGTAAACCAAAGATATCAATTAATGGTTTTTTGGTTTCAATTTGAGTAAGTTTTTTGAAAATACCCATAGCAAATTTGCTCGTAATACTTATATAACAAGCAAAAGCTAAAATCCAAATAAGCAAAAAAACAGACTCTAATCTTTGGAAAAAGGTACCTAACTCAATATAGCGAGTAGCATTATATAAAGGCGTAATTTCATTGGTGTTAAGAAAAAACGAAAACATAAATAAAAGGGTAGCCACACATAAAATCAAGTAAATGGCTGAAATTCCAATGGAAAATAGGGCTATCTTTTTCATTTTTTCGGGTTCTTTTAAATAAGGTGGCAAAAAGTATAAAAAGGAAATACCACCAAAAGCAGCTAAATTACTAAGACCGATGATAAAGGTATTGACTAAGCCGTCCCCAAAAATCGGAAAGGCTCTTTGTGGCACAAATTTATTCATATTGGCAAAGAACAAAAATAAAATACTAGCTAAAACAAGAGGAAGTATTAATAAATTTGTTTTTAAAGAAGCATTAAAGTCAAGTCGATTAGCAGCACAAACGGCAATGACAAAGAGACTAAGGATAAAGAAAATATTTGTCATAGGATAATAAATAATTTTAATACTTTCACAAAAGTTTCTAAGCAATATGCTAGAACTAAACAAAAAGTAAAAAATAAAGATAATGCCAATGATATTTTTTAGAACTTTTCCTCCTAAATATTCAGAAATATCAATAATGTCACAACCAGCGAAATTTTTCAGTAAGCGAACGACTAGATAGGAAAATAAAATGGCTAAAAAGCTAACAAAACTTAAGTTCACAATGGTAGCTGATTTGGTTAAAACCAAAGTTTCTCTAGGAAGAGAAGATATGGTGTGAGTGACAATGATAACAAGAATTAGCATAATAGCTTCTAAGGTTCCTATTTTTGATTTTGTCATGGTAAAACTCCTTTCTATGGTTTTTATTCTTAGGAAAGTCATCCACGATAGTGGTGAGTTTCCTAAGAATATAATTATGGAAGAATTAGATTTTCTTATGTGGCTTTGCTACTTAGAAAATTTTATTCTTGTTTTTTATGATATTTCCACTTCATAGCAAATTTAGCTTGGTCTTGTTCTCTTTTGGAAGCAATGTAAGAAGGTCTAAATTCTCTTTTCCAGATAGGTTGTAATAAATAGCCATTGCCTTTGGAATTGGTAGCAGGAGCAAATGGCGTGGTATAAGAAACACCAAAAGAACGCAAGCTACAAACTAAACTAATATAGACAAATAAGCCTAAGGCGATGCCTAAGAAACCAGCCATAAAGCCTAACAAGACAAAGGCAAAACGGAAATAGCGTAAATGAAAGCCAAAAGAAAAATCAGGGATGGCAAAAGAGGCAATACCAGTCATGGCTACTATGATTATTAAGATAGGGCTAACAATACCAGCACTAACCGCAGCTTGACCTAAAACTAAAGCACCAACAATTCCAATCGTAGGTCCAATGGCAGAAGGAACACGAAGTCCAGCTTCACGGATTAATTCAAAGGAGATTTCCATCAAAAGTAATTCTACAATAATTGGAAAAGGTACATTTTCCCTCGAACTTAAAATAGAATAGAGTAGGCCTGTGGGTAGTATCTCTTGATGAAAACTGGTAATGGCTACATATAATCCGGGGAAGAAGAAGGGTAATAAAGGCTGCTAAAAATCTAAGGCCTCGCAAGAAGTTAGCAAAGTTTACTTTTAAGTTGCTATCTTCTGGAGACGCTAAAAAATCAATTAAAATAGCAGGTACAATGATACCATAAGGGGTTCCATTGACTAAAACAACGACCCTTCCCTTTAATAAATATTTCGATACTTTATCTGGTCTTTCTGTGGAGAGCATTTCTGGAATACCTAAAGCATTGGATTCTACTAATAATTGCTCTAATTCACCAGCAGAAAGTAAAGAGTCTATCTCTAAATTATTGAGACGATATTTTACTTCATTGACTAAATCCGAATTAGTAATGTTTTTCATGTAGCAAACGGCACATTTGGTTTTCGTAATCTTGCCGACTTCTAAGTTTTCAATGATAAGATTTTCGTTATTGACAATTCTTCTGATTAAAGAGGTGTTGGTTCTAATGTTTTCGACAAAAGCTTCATGGGGACCTTTAATAACAATTTCGTTGTTAGGAGAGTCAACGCTTCTTTGTTTAAAACCTTTTACTTCAATGTCAAAGGCAGTCGATAAAGTATCCACAAATAAGGCACAATTTCCAGCATTGATACCACTCGCAGCTTGGTCAAAATCGGTTACTTCTTTGACGGCATTTTGAGGCATTAAGCATCCCATTAAATAATTGGATAAGTCAAATTTTTTTACTTTTCGAACCGTTATATTATTAGCAACAGCTTCGGAAATGACCTTGTTTTGGGTACCATCGTATAAGTTATTTTTATTGCGAAGCATCAAAGGTTCTAAAATAAATTTATCCATAATTTCAGAGTCTACCATACCATCAATGTAGACTAAAAAGGCATTATATTGCTTCCCCCTAGCATTCAGTGTGAATTCTCTTAAAATAACGTCGCTATTAATTAATAAGTTATATTTTGTTTTCATGTAATCCATGTTGACACTTAGGCTTGGGAAAATGTTTACTTTTTCTTCTACCTGTTGCTTAGTAGTTGTTGCCGGATTGTCGTTTTTTTCTGAGGTTCCAGTGTCCTCTGGTAGACTGAAGTTGTATTCGACAGAAGGCGTGTAGGCAAATAATTTGAAAAATAAATCTTTTAATCTCATAATTTTCTCCAAAAATAGTTTTTATTAGTATTTCTAGAATAATTAAAAATATACTTTTTTGGAAAAAATTTGTTAGTATTTATAGGAATTTTTAGATGATAAGTAATTAATAGGGGAAAAGATTGCTGTAAATCATTAAGAGATGATTAATTGGTTTACCAAAATCATAATAATAAAATAGATGAAAAATCTAAGATTTTCAAATACATTAATTTAAGGAATTTGAATCTAATAATTCTTTTTTAAAATCTGTTAAATTAGAAAAGGCAATATGAATATTTCTTTTTTCAAGCCTCAATACACGTTCTGCCTTTTCTATAATTTCTTTTTGCAGAGGTCTTGAAATAGTAATATCATTGTTTTTGACTTGATACTTTTCGTCAATATATTTTTCAACTGTTGGAAACATATTTTGTATTAAAAATACTGCGTTTTCATCTTTAACAATTCCAAAGACAAAATTTAATGGTTCATGCTGTATTTTTAACTTTTTCTTTTCATAAATAGATTTATATTTTTCGTATTGTTTAGAAATAGGAACAAACCATATTATAGTATCATTTGTTCTATCTTTGAAGCAAAAATAACAAGGTCTTTTATTTCCAGTCTCCTTATTTTGCATTAGATTGTACTTAATACCATATTTTTTAATAAATTCGTTACTTATGAAATAAAATTTTCCGTTTTCTATTGGCATATTATTCCTCCTAAAATTAAAAGGAAGGCATCTTTAAAAGAAAGCCCCCCATAAAACATTTTTTAGCTTGCCCTATTTATTGACACTGCAAGCCGTGTCATCCATTGTTAAACCTATCCTATTTACCGACACTATAGGTCGTGTCATCCATTTTTACAATATTAGTATAACACAAAAATATAATGTTTTCAATATTTTTGTAGTATTTACTCATATTATTTTATTAGTATATTAAATAAATGTGATAATATACCATTTTAGTACAGTTTTATTAAAAAGCAATGGTGGCTTTTTCTATTGAAAACGAAATAAGAAAATGCTATAATAAAAAAGAAGACAAACAAAGGAGAAATGTGATGAAAAGTAAATTTGCAACCATGATTATGACTGTCATAATGTTTTTAATGATAGGTGCTTTTACTCTATTAGGAGTGATTTTGTGGAACGAATTAAAGAAACTAGAAACCTCAATACAACCAGAAGGGGTACAAACAATTCTTTCGGAAAATGTGAATACCATAGACACGAATATTAAGACACCACAAGTAATTGAAAATCCTTTTGAAAAAATAAAAGATGGGGAATATCAAGCACCAGAAATCGACTATTCAAACGTAAGAATTAATGAGTATTTTTATAATCAATTAGAAGAAGAAGCCAAAACCATTTATAAAGCGTTTGAAGCGAATAAAGAAAATATGAAAACAGGAAATTATAAAGTAGAATTGGGAAGTTCTTTTAGTGAACTATTAAATCAAAGTGATGGGCAAGAACTTTTAGGGAGATATTATCAATCAGCCATTGAAGCTTATACCTATGACAATCCAGACGTATTTTACTTAAGTCCCAATAAAATGTACTTAAACATTGAAACTACGACCAAAGGAAAGAAAGTTACCTATTATGTGTATGTTGATTGTGGGAAAGAGGAAAACTATTTTATGGATGAGTTTTCTAGCAAAGAAGAAGTGGATAATGCCATTGCTAGGGTAGAACAAGTAAAAGAACAGATTTTACAAAATAGAAGAGAAACGACTTATGATAATATTAGGATGGTACATGATTACTTAATAGAACATGTTGAATATGATACAAGCATTTCTAAAAGTCATATTTATAATCTTTATGGGGCTATGGTAAAAGGAGAGGCAGTATGTGAGGGGTATGCTAGAAGCTTTAAATATCTAATGGATTCGTTAGAAATTCCTTGCACTCTTGTTATTGGAAAAGCTACTAATTCAGAGGGAAAAACGGAAAATCATGCTTGGAATTATGTACAAATTAGTAACCAATGGTATGCGATTGATAATACATGGGATGACCCAGTATCAACGACTGGATGGGTTAGTCAAGCTTCTAAATATCGTTATTTTTTAAAAGGCTCTAATGATATGGTAAAAGACCATATTCCAAGTGGCCAGTTCACAGAAGGAGGAAAAATGTTTAGTTATCCTCCACTAAGTACTACTAATTATGAAGGAAGATAAGAAAAAAGTCTAAGACTTTCGAAAAGAGAAAGAAAGTTTTGGGCTTTTTTGTTTCTAGAAAACTGGAAAAGTGTTGTAAAATGTCGAAACTTGCGATGAAAAGTGGAGAAAAGGGTATTGAAAAAACGAACAAAACGTGATATGAATAAAGAGATTTAAATCAAAGAATTAAAAATCTAATTATTATTTCGAAAAAATTTAAAAAATAGTAGAAAATCAACATTTTACCCTTTAATAAATATTGACGAAACAATAAAAATATGATATATTGAAAGGAGAAAAATGATACCTTTTACCCTAATAGATTATTGGAGACAGCAAGCCATATTTCCAAAGAAACAGGCAATCAGTGACCAAGAAGAGAACTACGAAATAAAGAAAGTTCATCAATATCATGACAAGATTTTTAAAGAAATATTAGATGACAAAATAGAATTCATTAATTTTATGAAGAGATATACACCATATTCCTTAGAAGAAAATGAAGTAGAAAAATATAATCGAAAGTTCATTACTTCTCATTTCACAGCCAAAGAAGCGGATATCATTTATAAAGTAAAAGGAAAAAATGTATTTGTCATCATCGAGCATCAAAGTAAAATCGATTTTGCCATGCCAGAAAGAATATTAGAATATTGTGTAGAACTGATGAGAAGTACCATAAAGAATAGGAAAGAACACGAAAGTTATCCTTTAATTTATCCAATGGTATTATACACAGGGAAAAAGAAGTGGACAGTACCTAGAACTATCACAGGCATGCAAGAAAAATATTACAATTTTAAGCCTCTAAATTATCCAAAATATCATTTGATTGACGTAAATGACTATACCCTAGAAGAATTAATAGAGGAAAGAAGTAGTGTAGCAAAAGCTATGCTTTTTGAAAAGATAAAAACGAAGGAAGAAATGATACAAGTATTCAATAAACTGAGTCAAAAACATTTGGAAAAACGAGAAACCAAATATCTTAAGATGATACTAATGTATTCTAATGATATTAGGCAGAAGTTAGGAGAAGAAAAAGCAAGAGAATACAAAGAGATTTTAGAAAGGAAAGGGGGGAAGGAAATGACAGATGTAGAAAGATTTTTTATTGAAATAATTGATGAGAAGATGGATAAATTTTTTGCGGGGATGGACGAAGGGAAAAAACAAATGATTACGAATATGTTAAAAATGAAAATCAATGATAAAATCATTTTAGAAGCAGCAAAAATAAATCCAAAAGAACTACAAAAGATAAAAAAAGAATTAGAAGTATGTTAAAAAGAAAAGGCGAGGAATAAAAAAATCTTCGTCTTTTTGAAACTTTTTAAGACAAACTTTCATCTTTTAAAGTAGGAGGAAATCGAAAAGGGGGAAGCAATGGAAGAATTAATTGAAAAAGCAAAAAAGGGAGATAAAGAAGCATTTACGGACTTAATTTTGAAAAATCAAGTAAAGTTATACAAAATAGCAAAAACAAGGTTAAAGAACGAAGTTGACATAGAAGACGTAATACAAGAAACGATGCTAATTTTATATACAAAGTTAGGGAAACTAAAAGATAATACTAAGTTTGAAATATGGCTGTATCGAATTTTAATCAATCAATGCAATAACCAATATAGAAAAAGCAAAGTAAAGTTAGTATCCTTAGATGCTATTGAAAATCAAAAAGAATATAGTCAAAAAATACCAATAGAGGACAAGCTAGACTATGAAAAACTATTAAAAGGATTTCCAAGTCAAGAGCAAACTATTTTATTGCTTTATTATAGCAATGGCTATACCACAAAACAAATAGCAGAAATTTTAAACAAAAATGAAAATACCATTAAGACAAAATTAAGAAGGATGAGACAAAAAATCAAAGAAAAGTGGGAAGAGGAGGAAAGAAGATGGACCAATTAGACCAAAGATTAAGAACGATTTTTAGAGAAGAAAAAAGAGTACCAGAAGGTTTTTCTAGAGCAATCCAAAACGCAATGAAAAGTACAAAAGAGGCTAAGCTAAAAAAAGAATATCGCAGGTGGTTAAATGCAGCAGCTGTTTTGATAGTATTGGTATTACTAGGGATGGCAACGCCTGCTATCTATGCAAGAATTAGTTGGCAGATTGAATACCAAGAGTTTGAAAATCGACCGGTTGAATATGGCTCAGCGAGTATCCAAAAAGCCATAGAAGAGGGAAACGAAAAAAATATAGACATGGAATATGTGTATCATGATGATATTGGGGTAAAATTAGAAACTTTATTAATTACGGATGATTTCTTTAGCATGAACGTAAATTTTGTTTTTCCCAAAGAGACACCAATCAATACCGACACTTTTACTTATGGTTATGCTGTATATGATGAGGAAAAAAACGTCTATGGTGTGTATGAAGGTGCTTTAAGTGATTTAATGCATCAAGGCTATTGGAAAAAACTCTATCAAGAAGTTGGAATAGACTATAACCCCAAAGACCTTTTTCCTACTAGACCATTGGCAGATAACTTAACAGGTGCAACGGTAATTACTTCAAAAGAAGGAAATATGATAGCACAAACAACGATGCAAACCCCAAGAGAGTTTCCAAAAAGCAAAAAGCTATTTATCAGAATTTTCAATATTGGCTATTGCTTGTCGCAATATGAGGAACAAGAAGATGGAATTATACAATTAGCCTTAGAAGAAAAATTTAAAATAACAGAGGCGGAGTGGAATTTAGAGGTGGAAGTACCAGAAGATTTCTACCAAAGAAAAACGAATACTTTTAAGCTTGCTGAAGAGATACCAGGATTTGAAATACAAAAATTCAAAGTAACGGAAACTGGCAGTCATATCATTTTTAAGATGGATGGATTTTTGGATTTAGTGATGGCAGGTATGGATAAAAGCCAAGTAGAATTTGAACAAGAAATGGCAGAGGCACTTTATATTACGGATGAAGAAGGAAAAAGGTATGGCTATTTGCAAAATTCTAATGGAACTTATTTGGATAATTGCTATAAGGCAAAGTTTGATATTACCAAAGATGACCTAGATAAAAAATTCTATTTGCATGTGAAGATAAGGGGAAAAGATTATACGTCTGAGTTGATAGTGGAATAATTAAAAACGGAAGGCATTTTTAAGTAAATGCTTCCGTTTTTTTAGCTTAAAGAATAATACAAATTAATCCGCCGCTGCCTTCATTGACAATACGTTCCAAAGTTTCTTGTAACTTACATTGTGCATCTTCTGGCATCTTAGAAAGTTTCGTTTGTAAGCCTTCATTAACCAATTCATGTAAACTTTTTCCGAAAATATTAGACTTCCAAATTTCCTTTGGGTTGCTTTCAAACTCAGAAAGAAGATAATTAACCAATTCTTCCGATTGCTTTTCAGAACCAACAATTGGAGAAACCTCAGTTTCCACGCAAGTTTTGATTAGGTGGATAGAAGGGGCTTTGGCTTTTAATTTAACCCCAAATCGAGAACCTTGTTTAATCATTTCTGGCTCTTCTAATTCTAAATCTTCAATACTTGGTGTCACAATACCATAACCTTTCGCATCCACTTCCTCTAAGGCGTAAGCAATTCGGTCAAATTTCTTTTTCGTTTTAGACAAATCAGAAATAATACTAAATAAATCGCCTTCATTGGTAACTGTAACATTGGTAATTTCAGAAAGAATTTGATAAAACAATTCCTCTTTCAAAGTAATTTCTACATTGACAGTTCCATCGCCTAAGCGAATATCGCTAATCGAACTTCTAGAAATGATTTCAGTTTGCTTAATTTGACTAACACAACCAGAAACGTCTTTTAAAACATTAACATTAGAAAAGGCATTTCGGATTTCTTCAAACAATTCTGCTTTCAAAGGATGCTCACAAGCTAAACCATCAATCCAGCGAGGGAATTTAATACAAATTTGTTCAACAGGGAATTCATATAACACCTTAGAAAACATATTGTTAATATCATCAAGGCTTAAATATTCACAATTGATAGGCATAACCGTCGTTCCATATTTGTCACTTAACTTGTCAGCTAACTCTCTTGTGTAGTTAGAACTAGGGTCATTTGAGTTTAAAAGAATAATGAAAGGTTTGTTTAAAGCCTTTAATTCATTTACCACTCTTTCTTCTGCTTGAATATAATCTTCTCTTGGAATATCGGTAATAGAGCCATCCGTAGTAACTAAAACACCAATCGTAGAGTGTTCATCAATGACTTTTTTCGTACCAATTTCAGCTGCTGTTTCAAAAGGAATTTCCTCATCAGACCAAGGTGTTTTTACCATACGAGGCATGTCATCCTCTAAATAACCAATCGCATTGTCCACTAAATAACCAACACAATCTACTAACCTAGTTTTAAAGGTTAGATTATTATCTAAAGAAATTTCAATAGCTTCATTGGGAATAAACTTTGGCTCTGTTGTCATGATGGTTTTGCCACCAGCACTTTGAGGTAGTTCATCTCTTGCCCTCTCTTTTTTGTATTCATTATCAATATTAGGGATGACTAACAAATCCATAAATCTTTTAATAAAAGTAGACTTACCAGTTCTAACGGGACCTACGACCCCTACATAAATGTCACCCTCCGTTCTTTTTGCGATGTCTTCATACAATCTTGTATTTTCCATCTATATACCTCCTTTAA
>CANPIU010000024.1 GCA_947574235.1 uncultured Clostridium sp.
AGACCTGTCTCACCTGTCCCCTGTGGTTCTCTAGCTTATTTTATTAAATTTTCTACAATTTGAACTGCATTACTAGCAGCACCTTTTCGGATATTATCAGCAACTACCCAAAGATTAACACCAGAAGGGACACTATCGTCACGGCGAACTCTGCCGACAAAAACTTCGTCATGACCAGTGGCATGAATTGCCATAGGATATAAATTAGTAGAAGGGTCATCTTGCAAAATTAAGTTAGGGAAGTTTTGCAAAGTAGCAAGGAGGTCCTGCATTTCAAAATCTTTTTCGAATTCTACATTAATCGACTCAGAGTGAGAATTACGAACTGGTACACGAACAGTAGTTGCTGTTATTTTTAAATCGGGTCTATGTAAAATTTTTCTAGTTTCGTTTATCATTTTTATTTCTTCTTTGGTATAACCATTTTCCATAAAGATATCAATATGTGGTAAACAATTATTAATGATTGGATAAGGGAATTTTTTTAAAGGTTCTTTATTGTCTATATTTTCTAAATCACACAAAGCATCTTTTCCAGCTCCTGATACAGCTTGATAGGTAGAATAGACGACTCTTTTTAAGCGATATTTATGGTCTAAAGCTTTTAAAGGTAGCATGGCTTGAATTGTGGAACAGTTGGGATTAGCGATAATACCATGATGCTGGAAAGCATCTTCCATATTAACTTCGGGAACGACTAAAGGAACATCATCGTGCATACGAAAATAACTACTGTTATCAACGACGATGCATCCTTTTTGGGCAGCGATAGGAGCAAATTTTTTAGCAGTTTCTCCTCCCGCTGAAAAGATAGCAAAGTCAAAGCCTTGGTCAAAAGACTCTTGGGTTAACTCTTGTACGACATATTCTTTTCCTAGAATAGAAAATTTGGTTCCAGCAGATTTTTTAGAAGCAAATAATCCATAAGTTTCGATTGGTAATTTTTTTTCTTCTAATACTTGCATAACAGACCTACCAACAAGTCCTGTTGCACCAACAATGGCTAGCTTAAATTTTTTCAAAATGATTCCCTCCTATAAGGTTTTTAATATTTCTAAAGATATTTTACTATAAAGTATTAAAAAAGAAAAGAAATTGTGATGAATTTAAGGCTATTTTTGCTTGCAATTTTAATAAAAGTACGATATAATCATATGCCGATGAAGGAGAAAAACTATGCTAGTCAACCATAAAATAATAGAAAACCTATGTAAAGACGCAGGAGAAAAAAGAACCATAAAAGCAAGAGCCTACAAAAGTGTGCGGAAGAGTAAAAATTGTACATACCGAATATTACGACAGTAAAAACTTTGAGATTAGTGGTATTGTAATAGGAACAGAACCCTATAAGACCTATATTTCTGTTTGTGATGGAGAAGTAGATGATATTACTTGTAACTGTCAGGACTATTATAATCATTATGGTGTGTGTAAACATACTTTGGCAACTGTTATGGCATTTGCAGAAGATACAAGTAGTGTTCAACAAGAGAAAATCAATCATACTAAGGGAAGCAATCAATATCGAAATTTTAAACAAATTGTAAATACTTTTTATAACGAAGAAATAGAAGAAATGGAGCAAGAAGAAGAAATTACATTAAAAAATAAAGGAACTATTAAACTAGAACCTAAAATTATTTATGATAAATTCTCAGGAGATATGAAGGTAGAATTCAAAATCGGAAGTAAAAAAATGTATAAACTAAAAGATTTATCTGAGTTTTACACAAGGATGTTAGAAAAAGAATTCTACAAATATGGAGAAAAACTACAATTTGTACACACAAAGGAAATGTTTGAGGAGGATAGCAAACCATTATTAAACTTTATTTTGCAATATGCAGAAATTATTAAATATGCCAATTCCAATTCTAATAGTAATTATCGCTATTATGGAAAAGCCTTAAGTGATACCAGCATAATTTTAGGAAATAGTGGGATTGATGACATATTCCAAGTATTGAAAGGGAAAAAGGTAGCTTTTCAAAAAGATTATAATACAGAAGAAATAGAACTAACCGAAGAACAGCCCAACATAGAGTTTCGTTTAAAAAAGGTGAGTGATGACCAGTATGTAATTACACCTAACATAGAAATTTTTAATGTGACAATTATGAAGGGAAAAGATTATCGTTATGTGTTGCTAAATAAAAAATTGTATCGTTGTAGCAAAGAATTTGAAAAAACCAATCTAAAGCTACTAGAATTATTTAGGCAAAATTATATGACAGAAGTTTTACTAGGAAAACAAGAATTAACAGGACTATTTTCCATTATCATACCAAAAGTAAAAGATGCCATTGTAATTGAAAACATACCAGAAGAAGAAATTGAACAATATAGGCCAAAAAACTTAGAAACAAAGTTATACTTAGACTTTGACAAAAACGATTATCTAACAGCAGAAATAAAATTCATTTATGGAGAAGAAGAATTTAATCCGTTAAATGAGAAACTAAAATTAGATTTCCCAAGAAATAGGATAGAAGAAACCAAGGCTTTAAATGTATTTCGAAGAACAGGCTTTATGTTTGATAGCAAGAACTTAAGGTTTATTTTGCCAGACGAAGAAAAAATATACGAATTTTTAACAGAAGATATCAACTACTATATGCAAAAGTTTGAAGTATTAGCAACGGAAAAATTCAAAAACAAGCAAATCAGACATCCTAAAATTGAAAATATGGGTGTTAAGGTAGAAAATGATTTATTAAGTATTGACCTAAAAAATATGGATATCGATAGTAAAGAACTACAAGAGATTATGGAAAAATATGCCTTAAAAAAGAAGTATCATAGACTAAAAGATGGAAGCTTTATCGATTTAGAGGAAAACCAAGAAATTGGCTTTTTAGATAAATTGATAACAGGTATGGATATTGACTATCAACAAATTAAAGAGGGAGAAATTCGATTACCAATCAATCGAAGTTTATATTTGGACCAATTGCTAAAAGGCATTAAGGGAACAGAAATTACAAAAAATGCAGAATACAAAAAAATAGTAAATGAGCTAAATAAGGACCAATTAGAAGAAATCAAAGTACCTGAGAATTTAGCACCGATTTTAAGATATTACCAAAAAACAGGTTTTAAGTGGCTAAAAGTTTTGGATAGTTACCATTTTGGTGGGATTTTAGCAGATGATATGGGACTTCGGAAAAACTATCCAAATGTTATCTGTGATTGTTGATTATGTACAAAATGTACCAGAAAAAGAAGATATGATTCCAGGGCAAGAGCAGTTAACTGTTGGAAATAGCAAAAGAGCAAGTTTAGTAGTTTCGCCAAGTTCTTTGACTTTAAACTGGCAAAACGAAGCCCAAAAATTTGCTGGGGAATTGAAAACCTTAGTCATTAAAGGTACCTTATCCGAAAGAAAAAGACAAATTCAAGAATTGGACCAATATGATTTAGTCATTACTTCTTATGATTTATTAAAAAGAGATATTGAATTGTACGAAGAAAAAGCTTATCAATTCCGCTTTATCATAGCAGATGAAGCACAATATTTAAAGAATAGTAATACTCAAAATGCCAAAGCGATAAAAAAAATAAAAGCAGATACGAGATATGCTTTGACTGGAACACCAATTGAGAATTCTTTAGCAGAACTATGGTCAATTTTTGATTTTATTATGCCAGGCTATTTATTTAGCTATCGAACCTTTAAAGCAAGCTATGAAACACCAATTGTAAAAGGGGAAGACGAGGAAGCTATGGCGAAATTAAGGATGCTAATTGAACCTTTTGTGCTAAGAAGAAATAAAAAAGAGGTACTAACAGAATTGCCAGATAAGACGATAACGGTATTGAATAATGAAATGGGAGAAGAACAAAGAAATATTTATTTGAATTATTTAGCACAAGCTAAACAAGAACTAGCAGAAGAAATTGATATGAACGGTTATGAAAAAAGCCAAATGCAGATATTAGCAGCCTTAACTAGATTAAGACAAATTTGCTGCCACCCAAGTCTATTTATTGAAGATTACCAAGAGGGAAGCAGTAAATTAGACCAGTGTATGGAGATTATCGAAGAGGCTAGTAATAGTGGTCACAAGATATTGCTATTTTCTGGTTATACTTCTATGTTTGAAATAATGGAAAAAGAGTTAAAACAATTGGGGATTTCTTATTTTAAGTTAACAGGTGCTACCAAAGTGGAGGAAAGAATTAAAATGGTAGATGAGTTTAATGAAAATCCAGCTATTAAAGTCTTTTTAATTTCTTTAAAAGCAGGAGGTACTGGTCTTAATTTGACAGGGGCTGATATGGTAATTCATTATGACCCATGGTGGAATTTGTCAACGGAAAATCAAGCAACGGATAGAGCTTACCGTATTGGACAAAAGAATAATGTGCAGGTGTATAAGCTAATTACGAAAAATTCAATAGAGGAAAAGATTTACGAGTTACAACAAAGAAAGGCAGAGTTAGTAGATAATATGCTAAGTACGAAAACGTCGTTTATTAATAAGTTGTCAAGAGAGGAAATTATGAACCTTTTTGCTTAAGTTAATACATAAAAAGATGAAAAACTTCAAAAAAATATCGATAAAAATAGGAAGTTTTTCATTTTTTTATTGATTAAGAAGAATTTATATGATAAAATAGAGAAAAAAGTAGGGATGAAGATGAAAAGAAAATTTTTAGAACAATTACAAGACTGGAAAGATAGAAACATTAAAGAACCGCTTATGATAATAGGAGCTAGGCAAATAGGAAAAACTTATATCGTAGAAGAATTTTGCAAAGAAAATTATGAGAGATACATATACTTAAATTTTGAAGACATAACCAAACTATCTTCTATATTTGAACATACCTTAGTGCCGAAGGAAATTATAAGCCAAATTGAAGTGCTAATAGGAGAAAAAATTGATATAGAAAAAACGGTGATATTTTTTGATGAAATTCAGATTTGTGAAAAGGCCATTACTTCCTTAAAATATTTTTGCGAAGCAAAGGAGAATTATCGCATTATAACTGCGGGAAGTTTATTAGGGGTGAAATTGCATCGATTTGAAACTTCTTTTCCAGTGGGAAAAGTTAGAATATTAAATATGTATCCTATGGATTTTGAGGAGTTTTTATGGGCAATTGGCGAAACAAGTTTAGCAGAAGAAATACGAAATTGTTTTAATCAAAAAAAGCCTATGGCAGATATTTTGCACGATAAAGCAAAACAATACTATATTGACTATTTGTACGTGGGAGGGATGCCACAAGCTATTTTAAATTATATCGAACAGGATAAAAATTGTCTGTTATTTGAAAGGATTATTCACAATTCTATTATTACAGCTTATATTGCGGATATGAGAAAATATACAACAAGTGGAGCTGAAACCATAAAAATTAATGAGATATATGATTCCATACCAAGACAATTAGCCAAGGAAAATACGAAATTTAAATATAATTTGGTAAAGTCCACAGCTAACAGAAGAGATTATGAATTACCACTCGATTGGTTAGTGGCGAGTTCTTTAGTCTATAAAGCCAGTAAGTTAGAAAGGCCAGCGACACCTCTTAGAGTTTTTGTGGATGCTACTAATTTTAAAGTTTATTTAAATGATGTAGGATTATTAGCAACGCTTGCTAATGTTTCTTATCAAGATATTCAATTAAATGAAAACAACTTATTTAAAGGAGCTTTGACAGAAAATTATGTAGCACAGGAATTAAAGAGTAAGCAAATAGATTTATTATATTATAAACCAACACAAACGATGGAAATTGATTTTATGATAGCACAAGGAAATCAAGTAATACCAATTGAAGTAAAAGCAGGTGAGCATATTAAATCAAGAAGTATGTCTAATTATATTATTAAATATAAGCCAGCTTATGCCATTAGAATTTCGGCTAGAAATTTTGGGTTTTCGAACCAGATTTATGCAATTCCCTTGTATGCTGTATTTTGTTTGTAATTTGTAAGAAGAGGAAAGAGAGAAAAAATGAAAGATTATATTACTATCATTGGGGGAGGCTTAGCTGGATGCGAAGCAGCCTATCAAATAGCCAAACAAAAGATACCAGTTAAACTCTATGAAATGAAGCCACAAAAATATTCGCCAGCTCATAGCAATGAAAATTTAGCAGAAATTGTGTGTAGCAATTCGTTTAAATCAAATTTGCTAACTAATGCCTGTGGCTTGTTAAAAGAGGAGTTAAGAAGGTTAGATTCTTTGTTAATTCGAATAGCAGACGAAACAAAGGTGCCAGCAGGACAAGCTTTAGCTGTGGATAGAGATGTTTTTGCAAAAAAGGTAACTGAAGAAATCAGAAAAAATCCTTATATAGAGGTAATAAACAAAGAAGTAACAGACATTAAGAAAATGTTAGAAAAAGGAATTGTTATTATTGCGACAGGTCCTTTAACGTCTGAGGGGTTAGCGAGCCAAATTCAAGAATTAACTGGGCAAGATAAATTGTATTTTTATGATGCAGCAGCTCCTATTATTCAAAAGGATAGTATCAATTTTGAGGTTGCTTTTTATGGCGATAGATACAGTCAAGAAAAGAAGAAGGAAGAAACGGTTGAGGAGTGGAAAGAAAGGCTAACAAAACAAGCAGGAGAAGAACAAAGTTATATTAATCTTCCTATAAACCAAGAGGAATATGAGACGTTTTGTGAAGAACTAATAGAAGCGGAGGTTGTAACCTTACATGAGTTTGAAAAAAGAGAAATCTTTGAAGGCTGTATGCCGATTGAGATTATGGCAAAGAGAGGTTTAGATACTTTGCGTTTTGGTCCTTTAAAGCCAGTGGGATTTGATGACCCACGAACGGCTAGAAGACCTTATGCTGTGATACAGTTAAGACAAGATGATAAACAAGCAAGCCTTTATAATATGGTGGGATTTCAGACGAATTTAAAATTTGGAGAGCAAAAAAGAGTTTTTCAAAGGATACCAGGTTTAGAACAAGCAGAGTTTGTAAAATATGGTGTGATGCATCGTAATACTTATATTAATTCGAGTCAATTGTTAAACGAGACCTATCAACTAAAAAAGATACCTAATTTATATTTTGCAGGACAAATTACAGGGGTAGAGGGCTATGTTGAGTCGATATCTTCTGGCTTAGTGGCTGGTTTAAATGCTGTTCATAATTTTAAGGGTGATTTTGAGACGAGTTGTTTTTCAGAATATACAGTGATAGGGGCTTTGGCAAAATATATTTCGAATCCCAATGAAAAGTTCCAACCTATGAATGCTAATTTTGGCATTTTGCCAGAACTAGAGGGAAAGAGGATTCGTGATAAGAAAGAACGTTATTTACAATTAGCTAAAAGAAGTTTGGATAATTTGAGGGTGTAGAGCAAGTACAGTGTATTTGCTTTTTCTTTTTGGGAATTGTTACAAATATTACCAGTATATGACAAATTAATTAAATTTATGTAAAGTTATTGCAAAAAATAAAAGTTTTTGCTATAATTGATAAGAGAGTGTACATTTTTGAAAAAGAAAGGGGTTAAAAATATGAGTGAAGAATTAACCAAATTAGAAATAACGAAAGAAGAATTAGAGGAATTAACGGCTGAAGAATTAGCAGATTTAAAGATAGAACTAGAAGAATTATTAATGGAGTGCGAAGATATTCTAGAAGATGATGATAATGAAGAGATAGAAAATTAAGAGGAGGGTAAATTTTAATGGAATTAGATGATAAAAATTTAAAGAAAATAAATAAAACTTATAATAAAGATAAAGCAGCATATGAAAAAGCTAAAGGATTAGAGGCATCTATTAAAGTTTATAAAGAGGAATTAAAACATTATAAGAGGCAAAAAGAAGATTATCAGACAGAAAAAAAGAGAGCACATGAAGATAAAGATAAAGCAAAAGAAAAAAGCTATGATCAATTAATTGAAGATGTCGATGATAAGATAGATGATGTTAAAAGAAACATTAAAGAGATAGAACAAAAAATAAGTCGAAATAAAGAAAGAGTGGATTCTCATATTAATGAGTTAAATAAGGATCCAGAGTTTCAAGCACATATGAATTCTATTTTAGAAAAGAAATATAATAGAGCTAGGAATAAAGCAATTAAAGAAAAAGAACAAATTGATTTGATTATTGAGGTCTGTGAAAAGCATCCAGCATTGGAAATGAATTTAAAAGGAATGGCACGTGCAGCTGAAGAAATTAGAAAAATAAGACAACAACAAAAAAAGCTAGAAAAGGAATTAAAGGCTTTAGATCCGAATAAAGATGTTGCCTTAATAAATCAAATTCAGCAAATTGAAATACCAGCATTAGAGGCTTCAATAGGTAAATTTGATGATAAAGGAATGGCACATACAGATACTTTTATGGCTTTTTGTGAAAAAAATGATATTGCTATTGATAGAGATTACTTATTAGAGTTAGTAGTAAATGGAAAATTTTCACATGATAAAGAAAAGATGCAGCCATTAATATCTCTTAAGAAGATGGCTAAAGGATATGATAAAAAAATAGCAAATTATGAGAAATGTATTGCAAAAATTCCAGGAGCAAAAATAAATCAGCCAAAGCAAGAAGAGAAAAGCACAGATACAGAGACAGATAAAGATGATGGAACAAAAGAAAGTACAGAAGGACAAGCAAAGGGAGATAATACACCAAGCACTCCACAAGAAGGAACAGAAGGAACCAATTTGCCAGATAAAAAATATGGATTCTGGGAATTTGGTAAAAAATTTAATGCTTGGAAAGAAAAAAGAAGAGTACAAAAAGCAATTAAAAAGGGCGATTTGCCAAAGAAAGATGAAGAAGAACAGAAAAAAGATGAAGAAGAACAAAAGAAAGTAAAGCCATCAAGTAAATTTAGAGCAGCTTATAAATATGACGTTGTAAAAGATTATATTGATAATCAAATGAATGAAATTTATAAAGAAGTAATAAAAGAAGAAAAAGAAGCAAAGAAAAAAGACACAAGTAAAGAAGAAGCAAAAGAAGATGACGACAAAGAAAAATAAATTGCTTAAATAGAACAGTAATTATCCCCTGGCTTAGCCAGGGCTCTTTATTTTACGCCTAAAAGTTTCTTTTACAAGCAGAGCCTCAAGACTTATAGCTTTCCGAGAGACTATCGTAAAAGTTGTGTAATCGGATTTCCTTACGATTGATAACTTGAAAAAATTAATATTTTATTTTAGCTATATTTTTCTAAAAAATCAACATTTTAGAAAAAGTTGAGTAGAAACTAACTTTAAAGATTTTTAATTTTTAAGAAAAAACGTGTAATTAATATTGCAGAGGAAATTTTTTTCATTAAAAACTTGCAAATTTTATGTAAATATGATACAATATAAATGAACTACAAAATTGTGAAGTTTTCAGAAAAGCCAAAAAGGAGGATGCAAAATGAAACTGACAGAACGGATATGGAGAAGAGTTAAAAAGACAACCTTGGGAGTAGTTGCTATAGTAGTTGCTGTTGCTCTAATTTATGGCATAGCAAAAGTAATTTCCCTAATTCCATTAAAGATACTGGAAACATTATTTGTAAGTAATTGGAAGGCAGTACTGATTGGAGCGGGGCTTGTCGTTGCAGGACTGATAATAAGCGAAGTTTTATTTGGTGATGACGAGGAAAAGTAATTGAGTATCCGGATAGGAACCCCAGGACTTTTCGTATTAAAGGTCTGGGGATTCTCTATGTAAAATAAGTTCATACGTTAAAAATTGCAAAGTTTTCAATAAAAAATGGAAAAAATCCTATATTTTTATTGACTAATAGATGATATCATGATACAATATAAACCGTTACGATAAATTGCATGAACTGTGTGATTTTGTAGCGGTTTAATTCTTTTTAATAACATTTATTATGATAATAAAAGAATTACAAAATAAAAAACAGGAGGTGAAATTTAAGTGCCAACAATTAATCAATTAGTAAGAAAAGGAAGAAAAACAGGCGTAACAAAATCAACAGCACCAGCACTTCAACATGGATGGAACTCTAAAAATAAGAGATTAACTAACAATAGAGCTCCACAAAAAAGAGGTGTATGTACCGTTGTAAAAACAGTTACCCCTAAAAAGCCAAACTCAGCTTTAAGAAAAGTTGCCAGAGTTAGACTTTCTAATGGTTATGAAGTTACATCTTATATACCAGGTATAGGACATAACTTACAAGAGCACAGTGTTGTATTAATCAGAGGTGGTAGGGTAAAAGACCTTCCAGGTGTTAGATACCATATCATAAGAGGAACTTTAGACACAGCAGGTGTTAAAGATAGAATGCAAGCGCGTTCAAAATATGGAGCAAAACGCCCTAAAAAATAATTAAATGAAAGCAGGCATTTTTACATTTGGGTTGTTTATCTCAAATGTACAAGATACCTAATGGTTTCATTTATTAATAAGTAGTGCTTGTTATTTTTTCTTAAGAATTTAAGGTACTTAAATTTCGAATAGATAAATAAAAGTGCTATGCGTGAAGGAAGAAAATTCCTTACGAGTACCTAGGTGTTTTCTAAATAAAATACCAAATCAAATTAAGGAGGGAAGAATAGTGCCAAGAAAAGGATATGTAGCAAAAAGAGAAGTATTACCAGATCCAATCTATAATAGCAAAGTTGTAACAAAATTAGTAAACAACATTATGTTGGATGGTAAAAAATCAGTTGCTCAAAAAATCGTATATGATGCTTTCGACATTATTAAAGAAAAAGAAGGAAAAAATCCTTTAGAGGTTTTTGAAGCAGCTTTAGAAAACGTTATGCCAGTTCTTGAAGTTAAAGCAAGAAGAGTAGGTGGAGCAACTTACCAAGTTCCACTAGAAATCAGACCAGAAAGAAGACAAACTTTAGGATTAAGATGGATTGTAACCTATGCTAGAAACAGACATGAAAAAACAATGGCTGAAAAACTAGCAGGTGAATTAATAGATGCAGTAGCTGGAAACGGTGGAGCATTTAAAAAGAAAGAAGATACTCATAGAATGGCTGAAGCTAACAAAGCTTTTGCACACTACAAGTGGTAAAATTTTGATTGAGAGGGGGAAATAAACAAAATGGCAGGAAGAGCATACCCACTAGAAAGAACTAGAAATATAGGAATTATGGCACATATTGATGCCGGAAAAACAACCACAACAGAAAGAATTTTATTTTATACAGGTAAAGTTCATAAAATAGGTGAAACTCATGAAGGAGCAGCAACCATGGACTGGATGGCACAAGAACAAGAAAGAGGTATCACTATTACTTCTGCTTGTACAACTTGTTTCTGGAACGATAATAGAATTAACATTATCGATACACCAGGACACGTTGACTTTACAGTAGAAGTACAAAGATCTTTAAAAGTTCTTGACGGAGCAGTAACCGTTTTAGCTGCAAAAGGTGGTGTTCAACCACAAACAGAAACAGTTTGGAGACAAGCTGATAAATACAATGTACCAAGAATGGTATATGTTAATAAAATGGATATTACAGGAGCTAATTTTATGCTTTGTGTAGACCAATTAAAAAACAGATTAAAAGCAAATGCTGTACCAATTCAATTACCAATTGGAGCAGAAGACAACTTCAAAGGAATCATTGACTTAATAAAAATGAGAGCTTTCTTACACAAAGACGATTTAGGAAAAGAAATTGAAGAAGCAGATATTCCAGATGACATGAAAGAGTTAGCAGAAGAATATCATAACAAAATGATAGAATCAGTAGCAGAACAAGACGAAGAATTAATGATGAAATATTTAGATGGGGGAGAACTAACAGAAGAAGAAATCAAAAAAGGATTACGTGTAGGAACTATTGCCAACACAATCGTTCCTGTAACTTGTGGATCTTCTTACAAGAATAAAGGAGTTCAAGAACTATTAGATGCCATCATTGATTATATGCCAGCACCAACAGACATAGCACATATTAAAGGAGAAACACTAACAGGGGAAGAAACAGAAGCTAAAACTTCTGATAACGAACCATTTGCAGCTTTAGCATTTAAAATTGCAACTGACCCATTTGTTGGAAAACTATGTTTCTTTAGAGTTTATTCAGGAACTTTGGAATCAGGTTCAACCGTATTGAACTCTAGTAAAGATAAAAAAGAAAGAATTGGAAGAATTCTTCAAATGCATTCAAACCATAGAGAAGATATTGATAAAGTATATGCTGGAGATATTGCCGCAGCAGTTGGGATGAAAGATGTTACAACAGGAAACACACTATGTGATCCAGATCATCCAATTATCCTAGAATCAATGGAATTCCCAGAACCAGTTATTGATATTGCAATTGAGCCAAAAGACAAAGCAGCTCAAGAAAAAATGGGAATTGCCTTAGGAAAATTAGCAGAAGAAGATCCAACCTTTAAAGCCTATACCAATCAAGAAACGGGACAAACCATTATTGCAGGTATGGGAGAATTACACTTAGATATTATCGTAGATAGATTGAAAAGAGAATTTAAGGTAGAATGTAATGTAGGTAAACCACAAGTTGCTTACAAAGAAACAATCAGAAACAAAGTTAAAGTACAAGGTAAATTTATTCGTCAATCTGGTGGTAAAGGACAATATGGTGATGTTTGGTTTGAAATGGAACCATTAGAACCAGGTAAGGGAATTGAATTTGAAAGTAAAATTGTTGGTGGAGCTGTTCCAAAAGAATACATCAAACCAATTGAACAAGGTATGAGAGAAGCAGCAGAAAGTGGAATTTTAGCTGGTTATCCAGTAATTGACTTTAAAGCTACTTTAGTGGATGGTTCTTACCACGAAGTTGACTCTTCAGAAATGGCGTTCAAAATTGCAGCTTCTATGGCTTTCAAAGAAGGTTGTAAACAAGCGAAAGCAGTTATTTTAGAGCCTATTATGAAGGTAGAAATAACGGTTCCAGAGGAATACATGGGAGATGTTATTGGTGATATTAATGCTAGACGTGGAAGAATGGAAGGTATGGATAGTGAAGATGGAATGCAAGAAATTCACTCTTTTGTACCACTTTCTGAGATGTTTGGTTATGCAACAGATTTACGTTCAAAAACACAAGGTAGAGGTACTTATACGATGGAACCTTCTCATTATGAAGAAGTTCCAAAGTCAGTTTTTGATGGTATAGTTGCTTCAAGAGTTAAAAAAGATTAAAATTCACTCTAAATTCAGAATCTTGCACATTTTCGTTATTGATTGCAAACTTCGACGTACCAATGTACGCCTTCAGCTTGATAACAAGGATTACAAATGAATATAAAATTCATTTGCATACTGAAACTGTAACAACTAAAGTTTAACAGTTTCAGAAAAATGCACAAGATACTAAATTTATACTGAATTTAGTTTTGAGAAAATAAAAAGAAATCAAAAGGGACTTGATTTTTTAGTAGAAATGTTATAAAATGCTTATGCATTAAAAAGTTATTAAATTTGAGTTAGCCGTTAGAACGGAAGTGATTTACGGATAACTTATACAACTAACTGTGAAGGAAGTTGTATACATTATAAAAATAGATATTAAGGAGGAATTTTCAAATGGCAAAAGCAAAATTTGAAAGAAACAAACCACATGTTAACATTGGTACAATCGGTCACGTAGACCACGGAAAAACAACAACAACAGCAGCTATTACAAAATATTTATCATTATTAGGAAAAGCACAATATGAAGCTTATGATCAAATCGATGGAGCTCCAGAAGAAAAAGCAAGAGGAATCACAATTAACACAGCACACGTTGAATATGAAACAGAAAACAGACACTATGCACACGTTGACTGTCCAGGACATGCTGACTATGTTAAAAACATGATCACAGGTGCAGCTCAAATGGATGGTGCGGTATTAGTTGTATCAGCAGCTGATGGACCTATGCCACAAACAAGAGAGCACATCTTACTTGCTAGACAAGTTGGAGTTAAATTCATCGTTGTATACTTAAACAAATGTGATATGGTTGACGATCCAGAATTATTAGAATTAGTTGAAATGGAAGTTAGAGATCTATTATCAGAATATGACTTCCCAGGAGATGACATTCCAATCATAAAAGGATCATCATTAAAAGTATTAGAAAGTACATCAACAAATCCAGATGATGAAGTATATCAACCAATGAAAGAATTAATGGCAGCAGTTGATAGCTACATCCCAACACCAGAAAGACCAGTTGATCAACCATTCTTAATGCCAGTTGAAGACGTATTCACAATTACAGGACGTGGAACTGTTGCAACAGGTAGAGTAGAAAGAGGAATCGTAAAAGTTTCTGACGAAGTTGAAATCGTTGGATTATCACAAGAAAGAAAGAAAACTGTTATCACAGGTGTTGAAATGTTCAGAAAATTATTAGATCAAGCAGAAGCTGGAGATAATATCGGAGCATTATTACGTGGTATTGACAGAAAAGAAATCGAAAGAGGGCAAGTTCTTGCAAAACCAGGAACCATCAACCCACATACAAAATTCACTTCTGAAGTTTATGTATTAACAAAAGAAGAAGGTGGAAGACATACACCATTCTTCAATGGATACAGACCACAATTCTACTTCAGAACAACAGACGTTACAGGTGTTATCGAATTAGCAGCTGGAACAGAAATGGTTATGCCAGGAGATAACGTATCAATGACAATCGAATTAATCACTCCTATCGCTATCGAAAAAGGATTAAGATTCGCTATTCGTGAAGGTGGTAGAACAGTTGGTTCAGGTGTTGTTGCAGATATCTTAGCTTAATTTGTAATTTTTAATATTAAAGAACTAGAAATTAGATTTATGATTTCTAGTTTTTTGATTTTATGTAAAAAATATGATATAATAAAAGTATCAAATAAGGAGGTAAATACTATGAGTAGGAAAGAAGTAGATGAATTGGAAAGAAAGGCGAAACAAGAGTTAGAGAAAATTCGGATTGATGCTATAGCATCGATTGAAGGAGGGGAAGATACAGAAAAGGCAATAGAAGAACAAATAAGAAGAAGTAAACAAGTTTATGACAACTTTTATAAAAAAATGTTATCCTAACTACTCAACCCAGTTGTATGTCTATATAGCTGGGTAAAAATTTGCTATGGGCAATCTGGGACAGTACCCACTTATCTCCTTTGTTCACTTTTAGGATTGTTCCAACAAGTTAGAAATAATGCTTGTGGTATTTTTGCTTGCGTATCTGGAGATAAGTTCAAATCTAAAAATATTTATAATGAAAATGGAATAAATTACCCTGATAAATTTCAAAAAACTATGAAACAGAACTAGAAGAAAAGATATAATAACAATAAAGAAAATACAAAGGAGGAACAAAAATGAGACACAAAAAAGAAAGGGGAATTACCTTAATTGCATTAATTATTACAATTATTGTCTTACTAATATTAGCAGCCATATCAATTGCAACATTAACAGGAGAAAACGGAATACTTGCAAAAGCAGAAACAGCACAAAGAAATACAGACATAGTAGAAACCAAAGAACAGATTAAATTAGAATTGATGGGGACCTTTGAAGGAGAAAAGGCTAGTTACACAAATCAAGAGGTAATAGATGCAGTAGAAAAAATTACTGGAAATAAAGTCACGGAAAATACATTAGTGGTAAAAAGTAAAAAAGGAAATGATATTGATATTTCAGACCTATGGATAAAAGAAGAGACAAAGGAGGAGACAAAATATTACTTTACGATAAATGGCATTAGTTGCTATTTTACGGATAAGGATGCTGGATTTCAATACGAACAGTCTGGAAAAGCGAAGTTTTATTATGATGAATGGTTGAATAACCATGTATCCGGCGTTCAATGTAATGAACTAGGTGTAATTACAGTTGATGGAGAAATGCTAGATTGGATTGAATTTCATGAACTTCATAGTGCAGGAGATGCTTTATCACTAACCATTGATAATTTAGAAAGAAGAATTCATTATTAGGTTCCGCTTGTGCCACTTTTGGGACTGTCCCAAAAGTGGCACTCCCAAAAGTGGACAAATTTTCCTGGAAAGTACTTGCTTTTTTTTAGAAAGAATAATAAAATATAAATACTAAGAATATTAATGAATAAGACAGGTCTTGGGGAGGAATATAGATGAAGATATTATTAGATTGCATGGGAGGAGACAATGCACCAGATGCTAATATTAAAGGAGCTGTAAATGCAATTAACAAGATAAAAGCAGAAGTGGTTTTAATTGGAAAAGAAGAAGTAATTAGAGGAAAAATAAAAGAATTTTATGGAAAAGAAATAGAGGAGATTTCAGATAGACTAAAGATTAGAAATGCAACAGAAACGATTGAGATGGAGGATACCCCGACATTAGCCATTAAACATAAAAAGGATTCTTCTATGGTGGTTGGTTTTAAAATGCTAAAGGAAAATGAGGGAGATGTGTTTATTTCTGCCGGAAATTCAGGAGCGCTATTGACAGGTGCTACGCTTTTAGTAGGAAGAATTAAGGGAATTGATAGACCAGCATTAGCAGGAATTTTGCCAGCCTATAAGAGCCAGTTATTATTAATTGATGCTGGTTCTAATACGAATTGCAAGCCAATTAACCTGTTGCAATTTGCACAAATGTCTAGTATCTATTTGAGAAATACGTATGGAATTGAAAGTCCAGCGATTGGATTATTAAACATAGGAACAGAAGAAACAAAGGGAAATGAACTTGTAAGAGAAAGTTATCAATTACTAAAGGAAAAAGCGGAAGAGTTAAATATCAATTTTGTGGGAAATGTAGAAGGAAGAGATGCTTTTTCTGGTAAAATTGATGCGATTGTAGCAGATGGCTTCACAGGAAATGTGTTTTTAAAGACAACAGAAGGTTTAGGTAAGTTTGTAAAAAAATCATTAACAGAGAGTTTTACTAAGAATTTTTTGGCTAAGATTTTCTCAATTCCTGCCTTGCCAGCTATCAAGAGGTTTTCTAAAACCATGGATTATAAGTCTTATGGTGGTGCATTGTTTTTAGGAGTTAAGAAACCAGTAGTAAAAGCACATGGAAGCAGTGATGCTTTATTATTTGAGTATACCTTAATCCAAGCGGAAAAATTTGTAGAGAATAAAGCAGTAGATAAAATGATAGAAGAGTTTGAAAAATAGTACATTTTCGACTAAACCGTATAAAATAAAAATATTTTTCGAATAGACTTGACAAATAGAAAAACATATAATATAAATGAGGTATGAATAAGTCATTTATAAACTTGAGAGGAGGTGAACTCGGCAAATGAGTTCAGAAGAAGTGTTAGAGAAAGTAAAAGGAATAATTGTTGAACAATTAGGAGTAGCAGATAATGCCGTAACAATGGAAGCATCTTTTATCGATGATTTAGGAGCTGATTCATTAGACATTGTTGAATTAGTTATGGCATTAGAAGAAGAATTTGACATTGAAATTCCTGATAGTGATGCAGAAAAAGTGGTAACAGTAGGAGACGTAGTTGACTACATAAAAGAAAATGTAAAATAAGAAAAAAGCCAATAATAGAAAAAATATTATTGGCTTTTATGTTGCTTAAAATAAAGCATCTTCTAAGGGACTAGGATAAAATTTGAAAAAGTTTAGTAAGTAATCGAACATATTATTTTTCCTGATATGAGTAGAAGAGAGCAAATCAAATTCTGCAATATTGGTCTCGCCAGAAAAAATAGACAATTTGCCCAAACAGGCATCTTCTTCAACAGGAGCTTGCAAAGTAGGTTCTATTGTTATAGTAGCCTTCATGTTACTAATTAAATCCTTTTTAACGGGTATTACAGAATAATCTTCTAAAGACTTATCTACTTTAAGACTTAAATGATTAGAAGTACCTTTTTCAATCAAAAAGAAATTTGTATTGTTTTTTTGCCACTCTGCTAGATAATTACTAGCAAAACCTTTTAAATCAAAATATTCGTAATTTTTAAAAGTATATTCAATTAGTTTAATGCTATCTTTGGTTCTAAAATTTTTCGTATCTGCTCCTAGTACTACACAAATAATATCCATATTTCCTCGTTTACAAGCCGTTACTAAACAGCGATTAGCACCATTGGTAAAACCTGTTTTAATGCCATAAACACCATCTAATACGCCTAATAATTCGTTGGTATTGGAAAGATTTTTAGGAGAGCCATTAATGGTAACAGTATAATTTTTAGTTCCTACTAATGTTAAAAAATCTGCATTTTTTAAGGCATAATTTGAAAGAAGAGCTAATTCGTAAGCTGTTGTATAATGCCCATCCGAATCTAATCCATGAGGAGATTCAAAATGGGTATTAGTAAGACCCAACTCTTGTGCTTTGGTGTTCATTAAATTAGCAAATTCTGGAACACTTCCTGCCATACTTTCTGCTAAGCAAACAGCGGCATCATTTCCAGAACATAGCATCAAGCCATATAATAAATCACGGATAGTAATTTTATCGCCAGTTTTTAGTCCTAATCGAGAGCCACCAGTGCCAGCAGCTTTTTTGGAAACTTCTACGGTTCTATCTAACGTAGTGTTTTCAATAACGACAATAGCAGTCATTATTTTGGTAGTAGATGCCATTTTTACTTGATTTTTCTCATTTTTACCAAATAAAATGGAACCAGAAATTCGGTCTAAAACCACGCAGGAACGAGAATTAAGCTCTGGGAGCTTAGTAGAAACAGTAGAACTTTCAATTTCAGCAGCCACGTCAACACTTTCTTCTTCTAAATCATCTGCTAAGACAAAACTAGGAAAAGGAAGCAAAAAAATAAAAATAATCAATAGTTTCGATAAAAATTTTTTCATAATGCACCTCTTATTTTAGTTTATTAAAAAATAGTATTTTTTATGATAAAGATTAAAGAATTAAACAAAGACTACGGAGAAAAGAAAAAACAAACGAAATTAACGTAAAATATTGATTTTATCGTGAAAATGTAATATAATTGTAATGTAGGGCTTTTTTCTAGAAAGTAGAGGGCGAAGTAATAGAGCCGTAAGGGGATATAAACGGATAAAATTAGCCGATAAAGTACAGGAAAAAAATCCTATTGACTTAAGGAAAAAAAAGAGTAAAATATTGTTTAGAGGAAGAAATTTATAAATCAAAGGAGAGAAAGAAATGAACGTGAAAAAATACGTAAGTAATTTAGTTGCTATTACCATGTTGCTTGTTGTTATGTTAGTGCCAAGTGCAGTATATGCAACGACTTTGCAAGCAGGACAAGAAGTCTATATGGGAATTAAGCCACTGATGGAAAACAGTAACCCTCATATGGGATATTCTATTAATCATCCACAATCTGATAATTCAGCAAAAATATGGAATATTGTAAGATATAAATCATCTTCAGCAGCCAGTGGATATAGTAATCCTAATATTTATTGTGTGAAGGCTGAGGTAGGGTTTACAAGCGGAATAGACCAAATAGCACCTTATAATGTTTATTTTGATATGAAAAAGGAAAGAAGCGAAATCGCAAAACAAAATGATATATTAAGAGGTCTAGTAAATCAAACCATACCAGGAAATAATGGAGCAACCATTAGTCGTTATAATGCTTTATTAGCGGTCTTAGATATGTTATATTTGCCAGGGGAATCAACCGAGGCAGAAAAACAAGCCTTATTAGATACTATCATTGAATATGGATGGGCTTCAGGTCATACAGGTTCTTACATGGACGTAATTGAAGAACGTGCACCAGAAAATTTATTAACAGACAATGATATCAATGCTGTACAACAAGCTGTTATTTGGTATTTTACTAACTATGGAGAAAATAATGGAAAATTCGATAAGACAAATGACATAGAATCATGGTTAAATTATACCGTTGATGGAGATGCTTATGATTCTTTGACAAATTACAATCCAGGAGGAGTAGATACCCACATTAGCCAAGGTCAATTAAGAGCATACCAAGCAGAATTTTTATATAATTATATGATTCAGGAGGCAAAAGAGAAAGCAGATGAATATGAAAATGCAGCAACTACGGCAGGCTCTCCTATTAGAATTGATACTACAACCTTAGGAAAAGAAGCAGCAGGAGATAACTATATAGTAGGACCTTTCCATATGACACAATTAAATGCAACACCTTATTATCTTGAATTTATGGTAAAAAATAATGGAAGTCAAATTTCAAATTATTCATTATTAGATGAAAATAAAGCAGCAGTAGCTCACGGAACAACTATTAAAGATTTAGTAGGAAAGAATTTTTACATTTCTTTGCCAAAAACTAGCGTAAATACATTAACCGTTGATATTAATATTAATTATAATGAAAAGACAATGAAATTATGGGCTTCTACGAAAAACAATTTAGAGCAACCTTTAGCAGAAGTAAACAAAACCAGTAAAAAAGAAAGTAGAACTTTAGTATTAGAAGAAGAAAAACCATTTGACTTAGCCTTAAGAAAATATATCACAAAAGTAAATGGGGTAGAATTAACAGGAGCAGAAGCAAGAATTCCAAATATTGACGTTTCATCTTTAAGCAATGGAACAACAGCTACCTACAAACATAAAAAAGACCCAGTAACAATTGCTCAAAAAGACGTAGTAACCTATAAGATGACAATCTATAATGAAGGAGAACAAGCAGGAAGAGCGACAAAAGTAGTAGACCAATTACCAGCAGGTTTACAATTTAAAAGAATTGTTAGTGGAAACTTTGACCTAGGAAGTTATGATGAAACAACAAATACGTTGAACTTAGTAAGAAAGTCAGGAAATACGACTAATTTACCAGCGTATACAGCAGGAAATTTGGTAAATAATGGGGCTGGAACAGAAACGATAGAAATTGAGTGTATGGTAACAGCAAAACCAGATGAAGCCAATAGCAAAATTTTGACAAACGTAGCATGGATAGCAGAAGAAATTAACGAAAACGGCAATGTCATTACCACAGAAAGAGGACAAGATAGAGACTCAGAACCAGCTACCAAACCAAGCGTTAATAAAGACAATATGGAAAACTATAAAGGAAAAGATACAAACAAAGATAATTTAGCAGATGCAAACTATCATTATGAAGGTCAACAAGATGATGATGACTTTGAAAAATTAGTATTATTACCAGAAGCATTTGACTTAAAATTAATCAAACGTATTACAGCAGTGAATCATCAAAATGTACCAGAAAGAATTGAAAGCATTGATGCAAGTAAATTAAATACCTTAGATGCGACTGGAACTATGATAACAACAGCAGATTATCAATTAAACAAAGAACCAGTAGCAGTCAAAAAAGGTGATATTGTAACTTATACCTTTAGGATTTATAACGAAGGAACCATTGATGGTTATGCTGAAGAAATTTCAGAAGACGTACCAGAAGGGCTAGAATTTGTATGGTCTGAAAAAGAGGGAGAAGAACTAAAAGCAGATACCACTTTAACAGATGAAGAAAAAGAAGCAATTGAATTCAACCAAAAATATTTATGGGGAAAATTCCAATACGATGATGAGAAGGAAAAAATCATTACCATTTCATCTGACTATTTAGCAAAAGAAAACGAAACAACTGTTGGTGGAAACCTAATCAAAGCCTTTGGAAGAAATGATGGGACTAAAACAGAAAAAGACCTTTCTTACAAGGAATTAGCTGTAAAATTCAAAGTTGTTTCAGACAACATAACAGGAACGATTATTAAAAATGAAGCAGCTATTACACAAGACTGTGACCCAGAAGGAAATCCAGTAGATGATAGAGATTCTCGTCCAGAGGATTGGAAAGAGCACCCAGACCACGAAGATGATGAAGACCATGACTATGTTATCTTACAATCTTTTGACTTAGCCTTAAGAAAATTCATCATTGCGATTAGTGGAGATACAACCCTAGAAGATAACGAATATTTAAAAAACCAAAACGGTTCTTATACAAGAGCACCAGTAGTGGATACTTCTAAGTTAAATACCTTAGATGAAAGTGGAAGTATGATAACAACAGCAACCTATAATCATACCAAAGAACCAATTATCGTTAAGCCAAATGACATTGTAGTGTATATGTTAAGAGTTTATAACGAGGGTGACATTGATGGTTATGCTAGTGAAATCAAAGACCACTTACCACCATACTTAGAATTTGTAGAAGGAGACTTCAACAAACAATATGGATGGCAAGTATCAGATGACGGAAGAACTGTTACAACAAGATATTTAGAAGATTCCATCATCACAAAAACAAAGACAGATGAAAATGGAAAAATTGTATTATCTTACAAAGAAGTTCCAATTATGTGCAGAGTAAGTGAAAATCCAAAAACAAGTCAAAATATTACAAACATAGCAGATATTACAGAATATTTAGATGAGAATAAAAGACCAACTACAGATAGAGACTCTCAAGCTAACAATGTAAAACTTCCAGAAGACAAAGACTTACCAGGTTATAAAGAAGATGAAAAGGGAAGTTATGTACCAGGTCAACAAGATGATGATGACTTTGAAAAAGTAATTGTAAAAATTTTTGACTTAGCTTTAAGAAAATGGGTAACACAAGCGATTGTTATTGATAACAATGGTCAAACAGTAACACAAACAGGACATGACCCATGGGATGACCCAGAAGCAGTAGTAAAAGTAGAATTACACAGAAAGAAATTAAACCAAGTAACTGTTAAATTTAGATATTCAATTCGTGTCTATAATCAAGGAGAGATAGAAGGTTATGCAAAAGAGGTAACTGATTATATCCCAGAAGGCTTAAAATTTGTAGCAGAAGACAATCCAGGATGGACCGATGAAGGAAATAATGTAATTTCTACAAGATTATTAGAAAATACTCTATTAAAACCAGGAGAATATGCAGACGTAGAAGTATTATTAACTTGGATAAATAATGAAAACAACATGGGAGTTATGACCAATACAGCAGAAATATCAGAAGATTACAACGAATATGACGTACCAGATATCGATTCAACACCAGACAACCAAAAGCCAGGAGAAGATGATATTGATGATGCACCAGTAATGTTATCGATTACAACAGGTCAAGTAAGAATTTACTTTACGTTAGGATTTATTGTATTAATCACGATTGCAGGTGGAGTAGTCTTAATTAAGAAGTTTGTATTATAGAATTCAATAAGATTGTGTTAAGAGAGAGCCTTTTGGCACAGAGTGAGACAGGGGGACAGGTCTTTTTGAGACAGGAGGGACAGGTCTGAAATGTCTCATTTTCT
>CANPIU010000025.1 GCA_947574235.1 uncultured Clostridium sp.
TGTAACATAAAGTTTTGGGTAAACTTTAAACCCTAAATATATTATACAAGGAGAACGAAGAGATGGAAGAAGAAAGAATTCTTAGTCCAGAGATGGAAGGAAAGGCAGAAGAAAGACTTGAAAATTCTTTAAGACCACGAGTATTAGAAGAGTACATTGGACAAACCAAAGTAAAAGAAAATATGAAAATCTATATTGAGGCTGCCAAAAAAAGAGGGGAGCCTTTAGACCATGTTTTATTATATGGACCACCAGGTTTGGGAAAAACTACCTTATCGAATATTATATCCAATGAAATGAATTCTAATATTAAAATAACTTCAGGTCCAGCCATTGAAAAACCAGGCGACTTGGCTTCTTTGCTAACCAATCTTTCCGAATTTGATGTGCTATTTATCGATGAAATTCATCGCTTAAGTAAGAGTGTGGAGGAAATATTATATCCAGCTTTAGAGGACTATACGTTAGATATCATTATAGGGAAGGGACCTAGCAGTAGGTCGATTCGATTAGATTTACCCAAATTTACTTTGATTGGAGCAACTACCAAAGCAGGAGCCTTGTCAACCCCACTACGTGACCGTTTTGGTATTGTGCATCGTTTAGAATTGTATTCCGTAGAAGATTTAACTACCATTGTTAAAAGGTCAAGTAAAATTTTAGAGGTTGAAATAGAAGAAGAAGCTGCCATAGAAATTGCAAGAAGGTCAAGAGGAACGCCAAGAATTGCTAACCGATTGTTAAAAAGAGTAAGAGATTATGCCATTGTATTAGGAGATGGCAATATCACGTTAAAAATTACAAAGCATGCTTTAAATCAATTAGAAATTGATGAACTTGGACTCGATGAAATTGATAGAAAAATATTAGAAACCATGATTGTTCAATATGGAGGAAGAGCCGTAGGGATAGAAGCTTTAGCCGTAAGTGTAGGAGAAGAAATAGACACCATAGAAGACGTCTATGAACCGTATTTAATTCAAATTGGATTTATCGCAAGAACTTTAAGAGGAAGGCAAGCTCTGCCACCAGCCTATAGGCATTTGGGATATGAATATGAATAGTTTTAGGGAGGAAAAGGATGAATTTGTTGTTACATACTTGTTGTGCACCATGCAGTGTATATTGTATCGAAACACTACGCAAAGAAGAGATAGAGCCAACCGTATATTGGTTTAACCCCAATATACACCCTTATATGGAATATAAACAAAGAAGAGATTGTTTGAAAGACTATACAAAAAGTATTGGGGTAGAAGCCATTTTTGAAGAGAACTATGGCTTACGAGAGTTTTGTCAAAAGGTGGTAAATGATTTAGAAAATAGGTGTCAAAAGTATTGTTATCCAGTTCGTTTAGAACAAACTGCTAAATATGCGAAAGAAAATGGCTATGATAGTTTTTCCACGACTCTTTTAATAAGCCCTTATCAAAATCATGAAATGTTAATTAAAGTAGGAGAGGAAATGGCTAAGAAATATGGAATACAGTTTTTATACCGTGATTTTAGAGTAGGTTTTAGAGAAGGTCAAGACAAGGCTCGTGAGCTAGGTTTGTATCGCCAAAAATATTGTGGTTGTGTTTTTTCAGAAGAAGATAGATATCGAAAGAAGAAAAGAAGCTTAGAGGAATTAGGAGAAAATTCAGTTAGTAAGGAATCCTTACTAACTGCTAAAGAAGGAAGTGAACCTAGCATATGAATAAGAAGAAAAACGAAATCACAATTCGTTCTAGTGCGGCAGAATATTTAACATATATAGCAGCGATTGGAGATAATCCAGAAGCAATAGAAGTTAGATATGAAGATGAAAATATATGGCTAACTCAAAAAATGTTGGCAGCGGTTTATGGGATAAATGTAGCAACAATAAATGAACATATAACTAATATTTATAAAGACAATGAATTAGAAAAAGATTCAACTATTAGGAAATTCCGAATAGTTCAAAAAGAAGGTGTTAGAGAGGTTTCAAGAGAAGTTGCACATTATAATTTACAAATGATTATAGCGGTTGGATTTAAAGTGAATAATGAAAGAGCGATACAATTTAGAAAATGGGCCAATCAAATAGTAAAAGATTACACAATAAAAGGTTGGGTAATGGATGATGAACGATTAAAAAATGGAGGTTCTGTCTTAACTGAAAAATATTTCGAAGAACAATTAGAACGTATTAGAGAAATACGAATATCAGAAAGAAAATTTTATCAAAAGATTACAGATATATATGCAACTTCAATCGATTATGATAAAACGGCAAAATCAACCATGAGATTTTTTACGAGCGTTCAAAATAAACTTCATTATGCCGTATCACGGAAATACAGCAGCAGAGATTATTTATGATAGAGCAGACCATAGAAAAGAAAACATGGGATTAACTTCGTGGGAAGGTTCACCAAATAGTAAAATACATAGATATGATGTTATCATTGCTAAAAATTATTTATCTGAAAATGAAATAGCACAACTAGAAAGGATGGTTTCAGCGTATTTAGACCTAGCAGAAATGCAAGCAATAAGACATATTCCAATGACAATGGAAGATTGGGAAGAAAGATTAAACGGATTTTTAAAATTGTGGGACCATGAAGTTTTAAAAGATAATGGAAAAATATCAGCAGAAATGGCAAAATTACACGCAGAAACTGAGTTCGAAAAATATAGAATTGTGCAAGACCAAATTTACTTATCGGATTTTGATGAACTTTTATTAAATACAAAAAATATTAAAAACGATAAAAGATAAGGAGTTAGCAAATGAAAACTAAGAAAAAAATATTATTCGTATGTCTAGGAAATATATGTAGGTCACCTATGGCGGAGTGCGTTTTTAGAGACATGGTAAAAAAACAAGGAAGAGAAGAAGAATTTATTATAGATTCAGCAGCAACTAGCACGGAAGAGATAGGAAATCCAATGCATCCAGGAACCAGAAACAAACTAAACGAAATGAAAATCGATTGTGGAAATCATAGAGCAAGAAAAATCCAAAAAGAAGATTATGATAAATTTGACTATATCATTGGGATGGAAGAAAGAAACATAATGCATATTCAAAAAATAGTAGGAGAAGATAGCAAAAACAAAATCTACCGACTATTAAGTTTTTCAAAAGCGCCAAGAGACATAGCAGACCCATGGTATACCGGAGATTTCGATACAACCTATCAGGATATCCGAGAAGGCTTAGAAGCATTTTTAAAATACCTTGAAAAAACAGGAGAATAATCATGAAAGTAGCCAAAAAGAAAACCAATCAATTACTACTAATCGTTGTACTAATTAATTTAGTTGTATTTGGGATAGCCAATATCTTATTTGACATAAAATATGAGCAAGTGGATGACTTTATTATCTATAACTTATATTCAGGGCTAGATGGAACTTATAATATACATGGGGTATATATCCATCCCGTCATCTGTTTTGTGCTTAGCTTATTTTTTAGAATACTGCCAATGGTAAATTGGCATAGCATCTTTTTATTAAGTATGCAATTTCTTTGTTTTACCTTAATCGGATACACCTTGCTAAAAAAACACGATAATGGGGTAGCAATTGTATTATACACTTTATTTGCTAGTATATTCTTCACAGCCTTATTGATATTAATACAATATACTTCTGTGGCAGCTTTATTGATAGCAACTTCCTTTATCCTTTTGCTAGATGGATTAGAAACCAAAGAACCCATCCAATGGGGAAAGAAACTATTATTATTTCTGTTATTTTCCTTAGGAATTATGATAAGGATGCAATCTTTATTAATCATCGTACCTTTTATGGCAATTTATCTAGTCATTTATTGCTTGGAATATAGAGAAAAAACGAAAGAAAAGTCTCAAATCGTAAAAATGCTACAATATGATTTGGTGTATCTTGTGATAACCATAGTGGTAATGCTATCCAATCAGCTAATATACCAAACAGACAATACCTATCGAGAATTTATGGAATATCATGACATACGAGCAACCTTGCATGATATCATCTATGTAGACTATGAAGAAAACAAAGAGATATTTGAGGAAATAGGTTGGTCTCAAAATGACCATTTTATGTTCTATACTTTCAATTTTGGAGATGAAGAAATCTTTTCCAAAGAAAATTTAGAGAAGATATTAAACTACAAAATTCAAAAAGATGGGAAATATGCTTTTGATTGGGATATCACAAGAATAACGAGTAACTTTATAACACAAACTATTAGTGACAATACCTATGTAACCACTTTATTTGTTAGTGTTTTTATTTTAGGCTTGTTTAAAGAAAGAAACCTTAAGCAAAATGTATTAATATTTGGAACAACCCTTGCGATACATTTAGTATTTGTGATCATCAATCGAGGTATGCTAAGAGTAGTTATTCCAGAATATATCATGGGAACCGCACTTTTAATTTACAACCTAGGTTTCACAAAAGAGGAAATCAAAGACAACATGAAAAACTGTGCTATTATCGTTGGGATGATAACTATGCTTTGTTTTTTAGTAGGAAGAAGCTACAGCTATGGCTATCATTTAGGGGACTACCAAAGCATACAAGATATCATCCATTATACCAAAGAACATAAAGAAAACGTATATCTCTATACCGTTCCTTCCTTGCAATATCGATATTTAGCCTATTCCGTTTACCAAATGCCACCAAAAGCAGCCTTTTCTAATGTAAGAGTGATGGGTGGCTGGGATATGTTCACAGGAAATTACTATGATTTTAAGGAAAGATATCATTTAGAGGGAAGCTACTTAGACTTATTGAAGGATAATGTTTACTTGATAGATGGCGATGTCCATTGGTCAGGAAGAAGATATGACGATTACAAGGCCAATGTGGTTTATGCGATAAAAGAACATTATAAGGTAGACGTTACCTTAGAAAAGCAAGAAGAATTTGACAATTTAGCCATTTATAAAGTAAGACCAATCGAAGAAAATTAGGAGGAAAAGAATTTGGATAAATTAGTATTAGTCGATGGAAATAGCATTATGAACCGAGCCTTTTATGGAATAATGGGAAGCAAAATGCTAACCACAAAAGATGGGAAATATACCAATGCAGTTTATGGTTTTTTAGCTATTTTATTTAAACTGTTAGAGGATATGAACCCAGAATATTTAGTCGTAGCCTTTGATTTAAAAGCACCAACCGCAAGGCACAAATTATATGAAGGCTATAAAGCAACCAGAAAAGGGATGCCAGAAGAACTAGCAGAGCAAATGCCAATCATAAAAGAGATTTTGAAAGCCATGAACATAGATATCATTGAAATGGAAGGTTACGAAGCAGATGACGTACTTCGGAACCTTATCTTGCTATGGCGAAAAAAAGGGCTTAGCGGTAACCATTTTATCAGGAGATAGGGATACTTTCCAATTAGCAACCGACAACGTTACTATCCGAATTCCTCACACAAAAGCAGGAAAAACAGAAACAGACGAATATAACCGCCAAAGAATTATCGAAACCTATGGCTTAGAGCCAAAGCAATTAATCGACGTAAAAGGATTGCAAGGCGATACATCTGATAATATTCCAGGGGTACCAGGAGTAGGAGAAAAAACAGCACTTGCTTTAATTCAAAAATTCGGGTCCATCGAAACGTTATATGAAAAGGTAGAAGCAGGAGAAGCAGACCTAAAAGGAAAACAAAAAGAGAAAATCGAAAATAACAAAGAACTAGCCTTTTTATCCAAAACCTTAGGAACCATAAACTTAGAAGTTCCGATTCAAGATACACTAGAAGATTTTAAAGTAGAAGAATGGGACAAGCCAAAGGTTTTAGCCTTGTTCCAAGAACTAAATTTTAATCGTTATATCGAACGATTTTCTTTGCGTGGAGAAGCGGTCAAAAAAGAAGAACCAAAAGATTTATTCCAAATGGTAGATAAAGCAAAAGAAGAAGTCATAAAATTAATAGAAGAACAAAAGCAAATGATTTTTCATTTGCAGACAGAAAGTGATAATTCACCAGAAAAAATTGTGAAAGAAAAAATAGTAGGATTATCAATTTTTGATGCTAAAACACAAGAAGCAGGCTATCTAACTTTTTCCAAAGAAGAGGATATGCAAGAATTTAAAGCTATCTTAGAAGATGAGCATATTCAAAAAATTGGAATTAACCTAACCAAAACCTATATTTTGTTAAAACAACTAGACATTAATTTAAAAGGAATTCATTATGATATTGCCATTGCAAGCTATATTCTAAACCCAACCAATAACAAATTGACTTTGGAAAATTTAATCGAACAATATTTACACATAAATGTAGAAGAAGCTTTTGGAGAAGAACCAAAGGGACAACAAATGAACCTATTTGACAGTATGCAAGAAGGAAAAGCCTTAGAAGAAAGCGAGAAAAAGAGGCAAGAAAAATATGGATTTTATAGTTTGGCCATTAGCAAAATAAAAGAGATAACCAAAAAAGAATTAGAAACAATAGGAGCTTTAGAACTATTCTATGAAATCGATATGCCAACCATAGAAGTATTGTCTAATATGCAATGGAACGGGATGTATGTAGACGAAGAGGAACTAAACGAATTTGGAAGAGAATTAACCGAAAAACTAGAAACCTTAACTAAAATCATTTATGAAATGGCAGGCGAAGAATTTAACATTAATTCCACCAAACAACTAGGAGAAATTCTATTTGAAAAAATGAAATTACCAGTCATCAAAAAGACCAAAAGTGGTTATTCAACTGACGTAGACGTACTAGAAAAACTAAAAAGAGAAGACCCAATTATCGGGAAAATACTAGAATATCGACAATTAATGAAACTAAATTCTACTTATGTAGAAGGACTAAAACAATATATCAATCCCAAAACCAAACGAATTCACTCTTTCTTCCATCAAACCATAACCGCAACCGGAAGAATTAGTTCCACCGAGCCAAACCTACAAAACATACCAACCCGATTTGAACTAGGAAAGAGAGTAAGAAAAGTATTTAAGCCAGAGGCAGGTAAAGTATATATCGATGGTGATTATTCTCAAATTGAACTAAGAGTATTAGCCCATATTTCAGAAGATGAGCATATGATACAAGCCTTCCAAGAAGGGCAAGATATTCATAAACAAGCGGCCTCTAAAGTATTCAAAACACCAATCGAGGAAGTAACCAAAGAACAAAGAAGTGATGCCAAAGCCGTTAACTTCGGAATTGTTTATGGCATTAGTGACTTTGGCTTAGGGGAGCAACTAGGCATTTCAAGAAAAAAGGCAAAAGAATATATCACCGAATATTTAGAGCAATATGCTGGCATCCAAGCCTTTATGGATACCATTACCGAAAAAGCCAAAGAAGATGGTTATGTCGAAACCCTATTCCATAGACGAAGATATATACCAGAACTAAAATCAAGCAATTATATGGTAAGGCAATTTGGAGCAAGAGCAGCAATGAACACACCAATCCAAGGTACGGCAGCAGATATCATGAAAATTGCCATGATAAAAGTCTATCAAGAAATCCAAAAAAGACATTTGCAAGCTAAAATCGTCTTACAGGTGCATGATGAAATGATGATAGAAGTAGCCGAAGAAGAAAAAGAAGAAATCAAACAAATTATGAAACAAAGTATGGAAACAGCAATTAAAATGCAAGTACCATTAATAGCAGACCTATCAGAAGCCAAAAACTGGTACGATTGCAAGTAGTGTGCTATAGGGACGTTTCTTTTTGCACATTTTTGTGCATTTGGGACACATCTTCATTTATTAAGAGATAACTTTGCTTTATCAATTAAAGATATGTCCTAAATGCACAAAAATGTGCAAAAAGAAACGTCCCCATAGCACAAAAAGGAGGAGAGAAGAGTTTGAAAAGCAAAAAAGTAATGTTCATTATTTTTGTGATAGCTTTATTGCTATTTGTTTTTCTAATGAAAGATAATCTACTAAAGATAATGTATCCGAGAACCTATGAAGAAGAAATAAAGATTTATCAGGAGAAATATCAAGTAGAGGCTAATCTTATTTTAGCTGTGATAAAGGCAGAGAGTGATTTCAATAAAGATGCGATTTCCCACAAGAGGGCAATTGGTTTGATGCAACTAATGGAGGAAACAGCAAAAGACGTTGCTAGAAAAAATAAGATAGCATTGAATACAGATAATGTGGTAGAAGAACTTTGCCAAGTGGATAAAAATATTGAAATTGGTACATGTTACTTAGCTACTCTTTTGCAAAGATACGAAAATAAAGAGGTGGCACTGGCAGCTTATAATGCGGGGATTGGAACGGTAGACCGGATGGATTGAAAAGGGGATTATTCAAAAGGATGGTTCTGATATTGAAAAGATACCATTTAAAGAGACTAATAATTATGTAAGAAAAATCTTAAGAGATTACAAAATTTATGAAGATTTATATTAAAACTAGACAAATGACGAAAAATGGAATAAAATAGATATTGTTAAAAAGATAGGAGAGAACAAAATGATAATAGAACCATTAATATTTACCATTGTTTCATTTGCGATATTTGTTTATATGTTTTTTCGTATGATACGAAACAATGACACTACCTATGTAGTTATCTTAGTATTAGAATTTATAGGAATTGCACTTAACTTTGCAGAAGCCTTGTTTCGTGTAAAATTAAATATGATATTTGTGATTTTAAAATACATATTATCTATTTTGCTACCAGTCACAATCATGATATTAGAAAAAAGAAATATTACTTTATTTGAAATGGTATATCTTCAAAAAGCAAAAATATACCTACTTTTAGGTGATAATAAAAAAGCAAAACAAGCATTAATCGATTTAATTGAAAAAAAGCCAAAATCGTATCAAGCACACAGAAGATTAGCTGAAATTTATGAGCTAGAAGGTGGTATGAGAAAAGCAATAGATGAATATGTACAAGCCGTAGACTTAAATAAGAAAGATTATGACTCTTACTATAAAGTAGCAGAACTATTAACGAACTTAGACAAAAAAGACGAAGCAGCCGAAATGTTATTTAGTTTGTTAAACAAAAAACCAGAAATGTACAAGGCAACTGAATTGCTAGGAGAAATTCTACTAGAAAAAGAAAGATACAAAGAAGCGGTTAATGTTTATCAAGAAGCCTTAAGATACAACCCTGTTAGTTATGACTTAAACTATAACTTAGGAATTGCTTATACGATGCTAAATGACTTCCAAAATGCCAAAACTTGCTATGAAAAAGCAGCCGAAATTAATTCTTTATTATATAATGCTAAATATTCTTTAGCAGAAATAGCCTTAATTTACAAAGACTTAGAAGAAGCGGAAAAAAGATTTTTAGAAGCTATCGAAGAAGAAGAATTATCAGCAGATGGTTATTATGAATTAGCCAAAATTTACTTAATAAAAGGTGAAAAAGATACTGCCATCAAATACATAAATACAGCCATTGATAGCAATGCCAAAAAGATTGTGCCTAAAGTAAAACAAGAGCCAATTTTTATTCCCATTATGGCGAAAATTTCAATACCATTTAATTTAGAGGAACCAGAACAAGAGGAAGGAAAAGCAAAATTGCAAGAAAAAGAAATTAAGGCCAAAGAGCATTTAGAAGAAATGAGTGAAATCACAAGAAGTTTAAGTTATAATGATATCAAAATGTTAAGGAAAAATCAAGCAGGAAAAAGCATAAAGATAGATGATAGAGAAGGATATAGCCAAGAGTGGCAGAGAGATGTCTAATTGGGGACGTTTCCTTTTGCACATTTTTGTGCATTTGGGACATATCTCCCTTTTTTTCGAAACTAGATTATTTCTTGCGATAAAATGAAGATATGTCCCAAATGCACAAAAATGTGCAAAAGGAAACGTCCCCAAAGCACACTCATAAAATCCAGAGACTTAAATATATTTAGAGTAGATAGGAGGATTTTTATGAGTACAAATTTTGCCGTAATTGGTGGCGATTTAAGAATTGTCAAATTAGCAGAAATGCTAGCCAAAGATGGAAATGAAGTAAAGGTATATGGTTTAGAAGAGGCTGATGATTTAAAAGAAATAAATCAAAACCAAGTAATTTTATGTCAAAACTTGACACAAGCAACGAAAGAGGCAGAGGTTGTGATAGCACCAATTCCACTTACTAGAGATGGGAAAGAAGTAATAGCACCTTTTAGTAAACACAAAATAATGATACAAGATTTACTCAAAAGTAGTTACCAAAAAAGAGTAATGGCAGGTAGTATAAAGCAAGAAATTTATGAATTAGCAAGGAAGCAAGAAGTAGAAATAATTGACTTAATGGAAAGTGAGGAACTAGCCATATTAAATGCAATTGCAACAGCAGAAGGAGCCATAGAAGAGGCAATGAAAGCGACAGACAGAACCATACAAGGAAGTAAGGTGTTAATTTTAGGTTTTGGGCGAATTGGAAAGGTATTGGTTAAAAAATTACAAGCCTTATCTTCGGAAGTAACCGTTGCCGTTAGAAAAGAAGAAGATAAAGCATGGCTTAAAGCTTATGGTTATATGAGTACAGATATTAATAGATTACAAGAAAATCTAGCACAATATGATATGATTATCAATACTGTGCCACACTTGATTTTAACCACAGAAAAGTTACAATTTGTGGATAAAAATTGTCTGCTAATGGATTTAGCTTCTAAACCAGGTGGAATAGACCAAAAAGCAGTGGAAGAAAGAAAACTAAAATTTATTTGGGCTTTGGCACTACCAGGGAAAGTAGCACCTGTTACGAGTGCTGAGTATTTGAAGAAAATAATTTATCAAAAGATGAAGAAATAGAGAAAGAGGAGAAAAGAAAATGTTATTAGAAATTTTAAAAGCCGTTTTGTTTGGTGTGGTAGAAGGTATAACGGAGTGGTTACCGATTAGTAGTACAGGACACTTAATATTGGTAGAACAATTCGTAAAATTACAGGAAGTATCGCCAGAATTTTGGGGGATGTTCCAAGTTGTAATTCAATTAGGAGCCATTTTGGCAGTCGTATTGCTATATTGGAATAAAATATGGCCAATTACCAAAAACAAAAAGGAAGCAATGAAGCAAGAAGGAATTTTGTCTTATTTTAACAAAGATATTATGATTTTATGGATGAAAATTTTAGTGGCCTGTATTCCAGCAGCAGTGATAGGTGTGTTTTTTGATCAACTGTTTGAAGCCTTATTTTACAATCCATTTTGTATCGCACTTGCTTTGATTATTTTTGGGATTGCTTTTATTGTGGTAGAAAATTTCAATCAAAAAAGGAAAACACAAAATTGGAAGGAAACCAACACACAAATTACGTATAAAGATGCTGTCATCATTGGTATTTTTCAATTATTAGCGGCTATTTTTCCTGGAACTTCACGTTCAGGGGCAACCATTATTGGAGGATTGTTAATCCGGGTTATCAAGACCAAATGCTGCTGAATTTACCTTTTATTTAGCCATACCAACTATGCTAGGAGCAAGTTTATTGAAATTAGTTAAATTTGGATTTGCTTTTACGGGAATAGAATTAGTTATTTTATTGGTAGGGATGATGGTTTCTTTCCTAGTTTCTGTGTTAGTGATTAAATTTTTGATGAATTATATTAAGAAACATGACTTTAAACCGTTTGGTTATTATAGAATTGTTTTAGGAATTATGGTATTAGTTTATTTTTGGATGGTAAGATAGGAGAAATGATATGATAAATGTTGTATTAGCAGTCATAGAACAAGAGGAAAAAATAGTATTGGTCAAAAGGGAAAGAGGGGATTTTATAGGACTATATGCACTGCCAGGAGGAAAAGTGGAAGAAAGTGAGCATATTGATAAAGCAGTAGAAAGAGAAATTCAAGAGGAATTAGGACTAAATATACCGATGAAACGAGTATTGGGAATAGCAACCGAAATTATGCATGACAAGGGAGAAACAAGTTTTCTTTATTGTTGTGAATTAAAGATGGATGTTAATCAGGAAATAGAAAATCCAGAATTTGAATATCAGTGGTTTTCCAAAGAAGAATTAAAAAGTTCTAAGAAAATAGTTGAAAGTGATAAAAGGATGATAGAGAATTTTTATTTGAAAGAGGATATAAATTATATGAGGCTAGACTGTTATCGAGAGGATTCTGGGGAATACAGTTGGAAATAGAAAAAAGGCATAAATTCATGTCTTTTTTTCACATTTTATCTTGACAGTGAAACTAAAACATTGTAAAATAAGGAAAAATTAAATTCAAAAAATCTTTAATTCGAGAAAAATTCCAGAAAAGAGAAAAAAACAAAGAAAAGAGGTGAAAAGAAGAAAACAACGACTATTTTACCATAAAATAAAAGTTGACTTAAAAATAAAAAAGAAATAAAATAAGAAAGGAAGTACAATATGCAAGAAGTAGAAAAATTTACTTATGAAGATTATATTAAATACCTAGAACAAAAAAGGGGATTAGCAGAAGAAGGAGAAGTGTATCGATTAGAAGAAGTTCACCAATACAAAGATAAAGGATTTAAAATTATTTTAAATAACAAAGAAGAAGTTGCTCAATTAATTAATCAAGTATTGAAGGTAAAAGATACACCTTATGCTATTTTACCAGAGGAAATTACAAAATATAATAGTAGTTTTATCACAAGAGACTTTAGAACAAAAGAGGCAGACATTGTTTATAAGAAGGAAGGAGAAGACATATTTTTCTTAATAGAACAACAATCACAAATCGATTATTCAATGCCATATCGTATCTTGAATTATAGTATTGAAATCATAAGAAATGCAATCAGTAAAGATAAAGTAAAAAACAAAGGTTATAAGATGCCAGTAGTTTATCCGATTGTATTATATACAGGAAAGAAAAAATGGGATGCTAAAGCATATTTTGAGCAGTCGCAGATGAGACTACAAGGGGTAAAGGAAGATATTTTTACTCACTATAATTTAGTAGATATTAATAATTATACAGAAGAAGAACTTTGGAGCCAAGAAAATTTTTTATCTAGGATATTGTTATTAGAAAAAGCAAAACAAAAGGATACGATTAAAGAATATCTACAAAAGATAGAGAAGGAAGATTTGAAAAGCAGTGAAGTTAATGTATTATTGCAAATGATTTATAGTTCTATCAATCGAAGAATAGGAGAAAAAGAGATACAGAAATTTATTGAAAAAATGAAAAATAAAAAGGGAGGAAAAGATATGCTAACAGCATTAGAAGAATATTTTGATAGTTTGATTGATGAGGGAATCGAAAAAGGAATGCAAGAGGGTATGAAGACAGGAATGAAGACAGGAATAAAAGAAGGTATGAAGACAGGAAAATTAAAAATGTTAAAACAAGCGGTTAAAAACATGATACAATTTGGAGAAAAAGACGAAAAGATAATGAAATATATGGGAATCGAAAAAGAAGAATTAGAAAGAATAAAAGGCATGATATAGCCATGCCTATTCAATCTTTCGATTGGTTCTCTCATTAGTTGGAGAACCACACAATTTTTCATATTCCTTACATTTAATTTTATAGTCCATTTGCAAGCATAAGTAGCGATAATAACTGCATGCTTGTTCATATTGCATCATCATTTCATTGATATCCATATTAGGGGGAGGCACATTATAGTCCATAAAAGGTGGCATAAAGCCAGCATTAAAATCACGCTCCATTATTTCATCAACTCCTTAAATTAAAATTATAAATCAAAATTCCAAAAAGGAAAAAAAGTCATAAAAAGGTAAGTATAAAAAGCAGCTAAAGTGCCATGAAGAAGTTTGCCTAACACATAAGGCTTAATCGAAAGGTCTGTTTTAGAAACAATACTCCACACTTGAAGAAGAATAGAAATTCCACCAAAGCCAAGCAAAAAGGCAGTAAAAATGATATTCAAAGAAAGTTTTTTACAAGCAATAGAAGAAATTAAACTAATACCATTTGTAATTTCTAAAAAACCAGTCAAAATCCCTTGAATAAAGCTAGTATCAATGTGTAGGAAGGTGAAAAAAGGTGTAAGTAAAAGGGTAAAACTATTGAAAATACCACTTGCTTTAAGAATAGAGATGATACTAGAAAAAATGACAACAAAGCCACCAATCAAGAGAATGGTAGAAATACTACTCGTAATACTTTCTGCTAAAATTTCACCTAAATTAGAAAAAGAAGCTGTTTTTTTGGCTTGCTGGGAAGAAGAGGAGGAAGCCTTATTAAAGGTTTGCTTATCCTTTTTCCAATAGCGAAAAATAAAACCAACACTAATACAGGCTAGTAAATGGGTAAAAAAGAGTAAAATACCAATCGAGGTATTTTTAAAACTAAGAATACCAACGGTCCCAATGATAAACAAAGGACCAGAATTATTGGTAAAACTAAGTAGCCTCTCACACTCTTCTTTGCTACAAATATTATTTTGTCTGAAATTACAAGCAATTTTTGCTCCCATAGGATAACCACTGATAATTCCCATAATAAAAGCAAAGGCACCGTCGCCTCTTACATTAAAAACAGGTTTCATAAAACCATGAAACATAGAGCCGAAGAAGGGAAACAAAATTCGTATGCATTAATAATTCCGTTGCTACAAAAAAAGGGAAAAGCGAAGGAACCACTGAATTTGCCCAAAGAAGTAAACCAGATTTAACAGCAGGAAGATTACTTTGGGAAAAGATAAGCAGTCCTAGTGTAAAGGTTAAGAATAGCATAGGCAATAAATTTCTTTTTAGTTTTATGACATAGATACTTGGTTTGGAAATCACAATAAACCTCTTTCCTTAAATTAGATTATTAATAGTATATGGGGTAAAAATGGAAAATATGAACCAATCATTTATTTCAAAAATATAGTAGAATAATGATACAGACCTAAATAGCAAAATGTGAAATGAAACCTTGCTTTTTTGACAAAATTATAGTAGAATAAAAAACATACTAAAGATATTAAAAAGAATAAGAGGAAGTGAAAAAATTGGGAATTGAAGAGCAAATTAGCAACTTAAAACTAGAAAAAAGTGCTATCCACTATCAAGAGCCAATGAAAAAGCACACCACCTTTAAAATAGGAGGCGTAGCCGAGTGTCTTATTGAAATAAAAAAAGAAGAAGAATTAAAAGAAATACTAAGTTTAGCAAACAACAAACAAATACCGTTAACGATACTAGGAAATGGAAGCAATGTATTAGTATCGGATAAAGGCATCAAAGGAATAACACTAGTCATCAAACTAGAAAAAATAGAAATACAAGAAAAAGAGGGAGAAATAGAAATCACCGTAGGAGCAGGAGAAAAGTTAGGCAAACTAGCACGGAATATGCCGTAACCAAGAAATAACAGGGCTAGAAGAATTATCAGGCATACCAGGTACGCTTGGAGGAGCCATTAAAATGAACGCAGGGGCTCACGGGAAAGAAATGAAGGATATCGTAAAAATAGTAAAAGCGATAGACTATCAAGGAAAAGAAAGAGTATTTTCAGTAGAAGAACTGGACTTTGGTTATCGAACCAGCCTTTTTAAAAGAGAAAAATATATCATAACAGAGGTAGTTTTAACGCTTCAAAAAGGAAAACAAGAAGAAATCAAAGCAAAAATGGAAGAGTATGCAAGCTACCGAAAAGAAAAGCAACCAATTGAATATCCAAGTGCCGGAAGTACTTTTAAAAGAGGAAGTGACTTTATAACAGCTAAGTTAATTGATGAGGCTGGCTTAAAAGGATATCGCATTGGGGATGCAGAAATTTCAACGAAGCATAGTGGGTTTGTCATCAATAAAGGCGAAGCCACTGCAGAGCAAGTGCTAACATTAGTTAAATACATACAAGAAAAAGTACAAGAAAAGTTTAACAAAAAAATTGAATTAGAAATTGAAATAATAGGAGAATAGATAATGAAGGGTTTTTGGCAATGGTTTAAAGCAAGTAACAAAATGAAGAGATGGATGTTTTTAATACTGATAGGAATTTTATTAGCCTGTTATGGAATAGCAGAAATCTTAGTCATGAAAGAAATTTCTTCCTTTCAAGAAATTGGAAGTGTAGTCGTTGCTTTTGTACTTGGCTTTATTTCGATTGTATTAGGGCTTATTTTCTTAAATAAACGAACCTTAGAAGTATTAATCGAGGCCACAGACGAAAGGATGGAAAATAAGAAAAATGTCAATGTAAAATCACTTATTTTTAATAAAACTGTTTATGATAAAGGACCCAATATTGTAGTAATTGGTGGAGGAACAGGGCTAGATACTGTTTTGATGGGGTTAAAAAACTATACCAGTAACTTAACAGCCATTGTAACCATTTCTGACTATGGGGAAGGCGCAAATGCTTCTAGAAAAGCCCTAGAAATGTTACCATTAGATGACGTAAAAAATAGTATCATCTCACTTGCTTCTAAAAAGAAAGAAATTGATAAATTATTCAATTATAAATTCACAAGTGGAACATTAGCAGGTTTGCATTTTTCCGATATCTATTTTTCAGCGATGAAAGAAATCAATGGGAATTTGGGCGATGCTGTCATTAAAAGTAACGAAGTGTTAGGTATGATAGGAAAAGTAATACCTGTTACGTTAGATGAAATGAATATTGTTGCAGAATTAGCTAATGGCTATATGGTAGAACAAAAGTCTAGAATTCAAGAGGTAATTACTGAAAAATTAACAAGAATTAGTCGTATTGTACTAAATCCATCGAATTGCAAGGCAGCACCAGGTGTAGTAGAAGCTATCAAAAAAGCAGACTGTGTCATCATTGGACCAGGTAGTTTATATACCAATGTGATTCCGAATTTATTAGTTAATGGAGTAGCCAAAGCAATTAAAGAAAGTCCAGCCATCAAGGTGTATATTAGTAATATTATGACTGAGCCAGGACAAACCGATGAATATAGTGTATCAGACCATTTAAATGCTATTATAGAACATTGTGGCAATGGCATGATAGATTATTGTATTTATGATACTGGTGAAGTAATTCCAGAGTTTATTAAGAAATACAACAAAGAAGGACAAGAACTAGTAGAACAAGATATTGATAAAGTAAGAGGCATTAAGTTTTTACAAAGAAACTTATCAACTGTTGCTAATGACCATATTAGACATGACCCTAATTTAGTAGCAGCCTCTGTAATAGAGCTCATTTGTGATGATTTGAAATATCAAGATAAGCAAAATGACCCACAATATTTAATGCTAAATAATAAATTAAGAGAAGAGAAAAGAATTGGAAAAATCAAAAAATCAATGAAGCGAAAAGAAAAGAGCAAAAAGGCAGGAAAACGTAATAAATTACCAAAAGGAAAGAGCAAGTTTAGTAATAAATATAAAGAAAGAATAGCGTCTATTCGTGAAGCAGACGAAAAGATAAGAGAACAAGTCGTAGAGAGAAAAGAAGATAGTAAAAAGAACCAAAAACAAGAGAAGAAGAAAGAAGTAGAAAAAGAGTCAATTATAGTAGAAGAAAATCTAGTAGAAACCATAACAAGTCATGAAACTAAGATAATAGAAGAACCAAAAGTAGAAGTAAAGGAAGAAACAAAGGTAGAAGAACAAGAGGTACAGGAAAAAGTAAAAGTAACAGAATCAGGAATTGATTTAGAACAAGCAAGATTAAACTTAGAGCAAGTTTTAGCAGCAGCAAGAGCCGATTTAGAAAAGACGAAAAAGGCAAACAAAGAAGAAAAAGAAGAGGCTCTAGTGGCAACGCCTAAAACAGAGACCAAAGATACGACAAGTAAAAAAAGCGAAACCAAAACACCAAAACCAAAGAGTGCGAGAGGTAGAAAACGAAAAACACAAGAGTAAATGTTTTTCGTTTTCCCTAATCTCTAATCCCCAATGCTTCAAAGAAACTCGGAAGTAAGTAGGGATAAAAATAAAAGGAGAAAAGAAACATGCAAATTACGAAGGAAAAGTTGAATTTAGAAGAAGGGCTAAAGAAAGAATGGATGGTAACCAATGGAATAGGAGGCTTTAGTTCTTCTACGGTTATTGGAGCTAATACTAGAAAATATCATGGTTTATTAATTGCCCCCTTAACACCACCAGCAAGAAGATTTTTGGTACTATCGAAATTAGATGAAAGTATTGAAATAAGAAATAAGAAATATGATTTATATACGAATATAGGAAAAACTTATATTTCTCATGGTTATGAGTATCAAGAAGAATTTAGAAGAGATTATGTGCCAATTTTCAAATATAAGGTAGGAAAAGTAGAAATTACCAAGATGGTATGCATGGAATATGGTCACAATACAGTAGGGGTATTTTATAAGATTAAAAATGAAGGTACGAAAGCAAAATTAACATTAGCACCAGTAGTGAATTTTAGAGATTTTCATCAAATGAGTACAGACCATCATTTCGATATACAACAAACAGTCAATAAGACAAAAGTAAAATTAGTCATCGATGGAAATTCACAAACACCAGTTTATATGCATGCATCAGAAGGAGAATACAAAGAGCATCAAAATGATACCTTCAATAATATGTTTTATATAGAAGAAGAAAAAAGAGGCTTTTATCCAGAAGAAAACCATGCAGTACCAGGTGTATATGAAATAGAAATACCAGCCAAAACCGAAAAAGAAATTTCCTTTGTATGTTCTTTAGAAGATAATATTGAGCAAAAAAATGTGAGAAGATTGATTAATAACGAAATTATCCGCTTAGGAGAGTTATTCAATGAGTCCTTATTAATTGATAATCGCAAGAAAAATAAAACCAAAAAAGAAATCGAAAGAGATGACTTAGTAAAAACGTATTTGATGGCAGCAGATAGCTTTATCGTGTATCGACCATCTTTCAATTTACATACGGTATTAGCAGGATATCCATGGTTTTTAGATTGGGGACGAGACACTTTAATTGCTTTTGAAGGTTTGCTTCTAATTCCGAAAAGATTTGAACTAGCCAAAGAAATTTTGCAGACCATGGTTCGAGACGTTAAATTTGGTTTAGTACCAAATGGTTATTCTGGTTATGATAATCGACCATTATACAATAGTGTAGATGCTTCTTTATTGTTGTTTGAACAAGCACAAAAATATCTTCAATATACAGGGGATTTTGATTTTGTAAAAGAAAAACTATATCCTGTCTTTGAGGAAATCTTAGAGAATTACACCAAGGGAATTGACGTAGATGACAATAATATCTATTTAGACTCAGATGGGCTAATTGTTTCCGGAACTGACCAAACGCAAAATACTTGGATGGACGCTAAGTATGATGGAGTAGCCATTACCCCAAGAAACGGAAAAGCCGTTGAAATCAATGCTATGTGGTATAATGCTAACCAAATTATGGCTGAACTAGGTAAGAAATTCAAACACCCACTTATGGCAAAAAAATATAAAGAAGTAGCTGAAAAATGCAGGAGTGCTTTTCAAAGCAAGTTTTATAATGAAAAGAAAAAGTGTTTATATGACGTACTAGGCGACGAAAAGATAAGACCAAATCAATTATTTGCTTTAAGTTTAACTTACCCTGTACTAGAGCCAAATTCAGAACAAGCAAATCAAATGCTAGCAACGGTTGAGAAAAAATTGTTAAATTCTTATGGACTAAAGACACTAGCCAAAGGGGAAGAAAACTATGTGGAAATTTATGAAGGAAGTCCTAAAAAAAGAGATAGTAGTTATCATCAGGGAATTACTTGGCCATGGCTTCTTGGTTTATATTACAATAGTTTGAAAAATAGTTTGCAAGTAGCGAAAAAAACAGAAGATAAAAAATTGTGGGAAGAAAAGCTAGAAAAGTTTGTGGAGAAAACTACTAAAACGTTTCAAAGTGAAATTTTTGACATTGGCTGTATGGGAGGAATTGCAGAATTATATGACTCTGTCAAGCCTCAATTACCAAAGGGGACGATAAATCAAGCTTGGAGCGTGGCAGAGGTATTTAGAATTATTTTGAGGAAGTGAAAAAATGAAAATAGAATTTTTAGGGACGGGGTCTGTAAGAGCACCGCAATTAAGTTCATCAATATTAATTGATGAGGACTTGTTAATCGATGTGGGAAATGGAATTGTTAATAGGATGAAACAAACAGGACATAAGATAGTTGATATAGAAAATTGTCTTATTACCCACTTACATGGAGACCATTTTGCAGATATACCTTTTTTAATAGTGGATAGAATTGGTGGAAAGAACCCGATGCGTATTTATGGACCTAAGGGATTAGAAGAAAGGATGAGAAAATTATTTGACCTTCTAGTATTTCCAATGGATTTTGAAACAGCTAAAGAAAAGGCAAAGGTTCAATTTATAGAATTTGATAAAATGGAAAAAGAAAACATAGGGAAAGAAACTTATGTTAGTGCATTTGAAGTAGAACATGAGGATTGTAAACCAGCGTATGGATATATAGTAGAACGAAGAAATCATAAAATAGGTTTTTCAGGTGATAGTAGTTATTGTGAGGCAGTTTCTAAAATTGTGGGACAAAGTGAGATAGCCATTTTAGATATGTGTTTTATAGAGTCTAAAAAAGGACATATGGGAATAGAAGATATTACAAATTTTGCCATGACGTATCCGAATAAGAAAATTGCAACAACTCATATGCAAGAAGAAACAAGAGAAGAAGCAACGAAAAAAGGGATTAAAAATTTAATTGTTCCAGAGGATGGCCACATAATAGAACTATAACAGGGAGAAAAAGTATGCTAACAATAGAAAATTTAGAAAAAGAACTAAAAAACGAAAACTTACAAAGTCTATATCTTCTTTATGGCGAAGAAGTATTCTTATTAGAGTCCATATTGAAAAAGATAAAGAACTTATTTGGCGAGACTGTGAAAGGAATTAACTATATAACTATCGATGAAACCAATGCTAATACCTTAATGGATAATCTCGAAACGCCAAGCTTTGGTTATGAAAAAAAGTTAATTATTGCTAGAAATACAGGACTTTTTAAAAAAGAAGGAAAAAGAAAAAATGTAGAACTTACAAGTTTGAAAGAAAAATTAAATACCTACTTAAAAGAAAATACGGAACTGTTAAACAGCAGTGTTGTATTAGTTTTTGTAGAGGAAGAAGCGGAGGCTAAGCAAGAGTTATATACTACGGTTGATAAATTAGGAGTGGTATGTAAATTTGACTATCAAAAACCGATGCAGATAGAAAAAAGGCTGAAAGCAATTTGTAATGGTTATAAAGTGCAAATAGATGATAGTACTTTGCGCTATTTTATTGAAAGTTGCGGCACGAGTATGCAAGATTTGATAAATGAAATACGAAAATTAATAGAATATGCTGGCGAAGGTGGAAAGATACAAAAAGAGGATATCGATGCATTAGCGGTAAAAAAATTAGAAAGTGTTATTTTTGATTTAACCGATACGCTAGGAAAAAAGGATATTGCGAAGGCTCTGCAAGTTTTAAAGAATTTAATTTATGCGAAAGAACCACTACAAAAAATTTTAATTACCTTATATAACCATTTTAAAAAATTGTATTTTGTAAAACTGGCACTTCGTTATCAAAAAGATATTGTAACAAACTTGAATTTAAAACCAAATCAAACTTTTTTGGTCAATAAATATAAAACACAGGCCAATTACTTTCAAGAAAGAGAGTTAAAAAATGTTTTGCAAGGCTTAAGAAATTTAGATGCCGATTATAAAATAGGTTTAATTGATTTACAAGTGGGCTTAGAAACAATTCTTTGTAAGTATTGTTCTTAAAGGTAAGAGCAAGAAGAAAGACGATTTTTGTCGAACGATTTTTCTTGCTTTTTTAGTATTTTTGTAGTAAAATTATCCAAAGGAGGTAAGAGATGAGAGAGTATAGTAAAGAAGAAAGAAAAACTATCATTGAATTCGTAAAACAAGCAAAAACAGGAAAGGCAACCGATATCGAAGAATTTTTTGAAGAAATAGAACAAGAAGAAAGGGGTAGAAAGCAATACAGAAAAAATATAAGATTAGAATTGAGTCATTAGCAAAGCTAGATTATCGAAATGTTATTTATAATCTAGAGTTTTTTTCAAGCAATTCCAAAAAGAGATTTATTAAAAAATTTAAGACACTAGTAAAAGATTTACAATTAAATCCATATTTATACCAGTGTTTTGACAAAGAATTAGATGAAAAAATAAGACGAACTATTGTCGAAAAATACATAGTTTTTTATCAAATAGATTTTAAAGATATAATAATTCTTAGAATTTTACCTGAAAAATTCGATTATTTCAATCATTTAGAAAAATACAAAATTTTAAATCTAAAATAAAATTCCAAAAATGTATAATATATCATCTTAATGACAAAAATAGTAAAGAGAAAAATAAAAATAAGGTGATAGTATGTTAAAAAATAAAAAAATATGGATAGGAACAATAGCCTTTCTATTAGTAGCTTTAGGTATTTTTGTGTTAAGCATGAAAACTCAGCCAGTAGAAGCTTTATCTAAATATGGTTCAAGAGGAAATGAAGTAACACAAATACAAACCAAACTAAAAAGATGGGGATATTATAATGGAAATGTAGACGGTATTTATGGAAATCAAACCGTTAGTGCTGTGAAATATTTTCAAAGAAAAAATGGATTAAAAGTAGATGGAATTGCAGGACCGGCAACATTAAAAGCAATGGGAATTTATAATTCGAGTTCTTCTTCTAGTTCAAGTGGTACGTCGAGTAATTCTAATAATGTGAATTTATTAGCAAGACTAATTTATGGAGAAGCAAGAGGAGAACCATATACTGGACAAGTAGCAGTAGGTGCAGTTGTTATGAACCGAGTCAAAAGTAGTTCATTTCCTAACAGCATATCAGGGGTTATTTATCAATCAGGAGCCTTTGATGCGGTAAGTGATGGACAAATTAATTTGTCACCTGACTCAACCGCTAAAAAAGCAGCACAAGACGCCATCAACGGTTGGGACCCTAGTTATGGAGCTATCTATTATTTTAACCCATCCACAGCAACCAATAAGTGGATATGGTCAAGACCCATGACAATTACAATCGGTCGACATAGATTTTGTAAATAGAGATAAAATCTTGAGACAGTAGGGACAGGGCTGAAATGTCGACATTTTTTTATAATTTATTTAAGATGAACATGTTTAGAAATTGGGTCCTTTGGG
>CANPIU010000026.1 GCA_947574235.1 uncultured Clostridium sp.
ACTTTCTGAGAGAGTCTCTTTTTAATTTACTGTCCACTTTTAAGGGAACAGTTCAGGACACCTTCCCCTTTTATCTGAGGCAAAAGAAACAGAAAAATTACGCTAAAGCTCGTTTTTTTTCGAGCTTTTCCCGACGGCGTTTCTGCCGCTTTTCGAATCGCTTTTTTTGGTCGTATTCTCTCCGTTTTTTGTTAATAATGCTGTTTTTGTTTCTTTTTTTCATGCTGTTTAACCTCCATACTGTTGCGACCGATATAGCTTGGTCGCATGTTAATAAATGTCTATAACATTATATAATAATGTATACATAAAGTCAAGAGAAAGAGAAGAAAAAAAGCAAGTCACAAAATGACAAAAATCGACATATAATACAATATAGTATCAAGCCAGGTACTATATTGGAGGTGACTTTAACATGGAGCCACAAGAAACAATTTATTGCTATGACAACCGAGAAGAAAAATGTGCTAAAAAAAGACATTGTTTAGGAATTGTAGCCATTATCTTATTAGTAGCATTTGCACTTGTCATTGGACTAATTATCGGTGCAGCACTTGCAGCAGTTATCTTAGCAGCCTTACCAGCAATCATCGTTTTAGCAATCGTATTAGGACTATTATTCATATTAACCCTTATTCTTATCTTCTGTAATTGTAGAAAAGAAAGAAAATGCAAATGTAAATGTTGTTGCTAAGCAAGAATAAAATTAGGAAGTTCTCATTTTTAGAGGACTTCTTAAAATTTTATAAAATATTGTTATTTTTTGCAATAATTGGTATAATTTATGTGGAAAAGAAAAAGGAGAGTTATTATGAAAAAAATTGTGTATAGTTTCTTATTGCTTATATTTAGTTTAAGTGTAATTGGTAGTGTTAATGCTTATTCAACAAGTGAGTATACAATAGATATACCATCTACCTATAGAAAAGCCACAGAAGGATCATTTACAAAAGAAAATGGAAATAATGTAAATATACAAATCGCACCATTTTCTAAAAGTAGTAAAAAAACCTTTACGGAAGAAGAATTAAATAATTTAACTAAAAATATTAATTCAGAAATTGATCAGATAAGAGAGGACATGAAGAAAAATATTCAAAAAAGGTATGGAGAATATTTATCTGAAAGTGAAATTAACGAATACGTCAAATCGTTTAAATGTAATTCTATAGATAAAAAAGAAATAACTACAGCGACAAAAAATAATTATAAATGTTATCATATAATTACAAACTGTTCAGCAGGAGACTATAATTATTATGCAGAGCAATATAGCTTTATCTCTAATAACAAGGTATATACATTAACAGTTAGCGTCGAAGAAAAAAGTGATTTACAATCTTCTGAAATAAAAAATATAGTTAATTCATTTACAATAAATAATTATAAAGATCCGGAAAAAGCATCTGTTCTTTCATCCAATGTATGGACAAGCATTGTTGGAATAAGTATAGTTGTTGCAGTAGGAGGAATAGTGAAACACTTTGTAGATAAAGGAAAACAAAAAAATAATGTGACGGTACAGGGGGAAAAATTAAGAGAAGATAATCCAAAGGAATTAGAAATTAGAATAGAAGGAAATGTTATGGAAAATAGTGAAAATGAAGACTTACCTATGAATTGGTGGGGATTTTGGAAATATTTTAGATTTCCAGTTGGAATAATCATTTCGATAGGTTTACTAAGTCAATATAGTAATATTGATTTTACAACTTTAAATTTTGGGGGATGGTTAATAGTTATAGCACATTTATCAATTACGGTTTTATCATGTGTAACGTATGGAATGTTTTTAGCGAAGAAAAAACAAGCATTTAAGGTATTTATTATTTATTTATTCTTAGAACTAGCATGGAATACATTTATAAATTCATTTAACAATACATATGTTGTTTCTGGTAATATTACTCAATGGATAATTACAAGTTTAATTTCTTATGGAATTATATGTGGTATTTGGGTATATCCTAATTATATATATTTTAAAAAGAGAAAAAGATTTTTCGAGGAAAAAGAAGATAAACAACAAAACACAAATCAAAAGCAAGAAGATCAAAAACTTAAAAATATAATTAACAATATTGAAAAAGAAAATACAGAGAATAAAGAGGAAAATAACAAAAAATATTGTACTAAATGTGGAAAACTTATAGATGGTGACTGGGTTTTTTGTAACTATTGCGGAAATAAATTGAAATAGTTTGCTTTATAAATATAGTATGAGAGGAAATTTAGATATGAAGATATGTTCAGTTTGTAATAGAGAAAATGCTAATGTTAAAGGGGATTTTTGCGTATTTTGTGGAGGTCAATTAATTGAGAAAAACGAAACAGTAGAAATTGAAATAAAAAAAGAAGATAAGGTAATAAATAAAAGTAATGAAAGTCCGAAACAAAGAGAGATTAATAAGAATTTAAAAATAGCAATAATTATTTTGGTAACTATGCTTGTATCTGTAAGTGGAATAGCTATTTATTTCAAAATTAGTGATAATACTTCAGAATTAAAAGATGAGATAGCAACTCTAAAAAAACAAATTTCTACTTTAAAAGATGAAAAAAGTAAATTATCTTCTGAAAACGCATCATTAAAATCAACAAATTCAATAAATTCTAAGAAAATAGATTTTTTTGATAAGCATGTAGTATTTGTTATAGATGGATATGGTAGATATTATTATACTTATAATCAAATGGAAGAGGTAACACAAGGAAAGTCATTTACATATTGGGCATATAATTTAGAACAAGCAATAGATTTAGGGATAGAGCTTGGCAATAGAATAAAGGTAGCTTTATTTCTACCGTTATTCTATTGGTAAGATTCAATTATATCCCAGACCTCATCTTGATAAATTTTTCGTTCGGAAGAAAAAGGCAAAGTTGGAATATCGCCAAGAGGATTTAAACTTTTTTGAATTGCTTTAACACTATCCTCTACTTTCGTTTTTGCAATTTTATCCGCTTTATTTGCCAAAATCAAACAAGGTAGCTTAGAAGAAATCATATAATTGTACATTAATCTATCATTTTCAGTAGGGGTATGTCTAATATCCACTAAAAAGATAATCAAAGCAATTTCTTTTCGATGAAACAAATATTGTTCAATAAATTTACCAACTTGTTCTTGTTCCTTTTTAGACATTTTGCTATAACCATAACCAGGTAAATCAACAAAATAAAAACTATCATCGATATTATAAAAATTAATTTGACGAGTTTTTCCTGGTTCGCTACTAGTTCTTGCCAATTTTTTTCGATTTATCATGGTATTTACAAAACTAGATTTTCCGACATTAGACTTTCCGACCAAAACAATTTCAGGTAATCCATTAGAAGGATATTGATTTGGTCGAACTGCAGAAATTTCAAATTTTGGATTTTTTACTAACATAATGTTCTTTCTCCTTTAAGATAGAGCCAAAAAGGTCCGTCCCCTTTGGCTCTCTATTTCATTATTTTTTAATTTCGATTTTTTCTAATCCGCCCATATAAGGTCTTAGCACTTCTGGGATAATAACACTACCATCTGGCTGATAGTTATTTTCCATAATAGCTATCAACATACGAGGAGGAGCAACCACTGTGTTGTTAAGAGTATGAGCAAAATAGTTTCCGTTTTCCCCTTTAATTCTAATACCTAAGCGACGAGATTGAGCATCTGTTAAATTAGAACAACTTCCTACTTCAAAATATTTCTTTTGTCTTGGGCTCCAAGCTTCTACGTCACAAGATTTAGCCTTTAAGTCAGCCAAATCGCCACTGCAACACTCTAAAGTACGAACAGGGATATTCATACTTCTAAAAAATTCTACCGTATAAGACCACATTTTGTCATACCAATCCCAAGATTGTTCTGGTTCACAAACCACAATCATTTCTTGCTTTTCAAATTGATGAATTCGATAAACACCACGTTCTTCGATACCATGTGCACCTTTTTCTTTTCTAAAACAAGGAGAATAAGAAGTCATATTGTAAGGTAAATCTTCTTTCTTTAAAATTTGGTCTTTGAATTTACCAATCATAGAGTGCTCACTGGTTCCAATTAAGTATAAATCTTCTCCTTCGATTTTATACATCATAGCATCCATTTCTTCAAAACTCATAACACCAGTTACGACGTCTGAACGTATCATAAAAGGTGGAATACAGTAAGTAAAACCTTTGTCAATCATAAAATCTCTAGCATACGTTAAAACAGCAGAGTGAAGTCTTGCTACGTCTCCTAATAAGTAGTAAAAACCATTTCCGCTTACACGTCTAGCACTATCTAAGTCGAGTCCACCTAAAGCTTCTAAAATCTCGCCATGGAAAGGAATTTCGTAATCTGGCACAACTGGCTCGCCGAATTTTTGCACCTCTACGTTTTCATTATCATCTTTTCCAATTGGAACAGAGTCATGCATAATATTAGGGATTTTCATCATCCTATTTTTAATTTCTTCGGCATAAGTGTTTTCTAATTTTTCATTTTCCTCTAACTTTTGATTGATTTCATTTACTTGAGTTTTTACCTTTTCAGCTTCTTCTTTATGGCCAGCTTGCATCAAACTACCAATTTGATTGCTTAAGGTTTTTCTCTCAGCTCTTAGCGTATCTCCGTTTAACTTAGCTTGTCTACTTTTTACGTCTAAGTCGATAACCTCATCTACTAAGATAAGCTTGTGGTCCTGGAATTTTTTCTTAATGTTTTCCTTCACTACGTCTGGATTTTCTCTTAAAAATTTAATATCAATCATATAAACCTCCAAACAGGGATTGAGGAATATTCCTTCAATACCTTTTATTTTATTGTTCCAATTATACTATAAAATTTAATAATTAGCAAGAAATTGGGGAAAATAAAAATAAAAGTCTAAAATATCCACAAGATTCCCCAATTAAACTCGGAACTAATGGGGAAATTGATGAAAAAGAGGAGACAAACATGTTTTTTGAAATGATTAAATTTTTATTATATGCAGGATTAATCGTACTAATTGCTAAATATATTTTAGTAGTAACCCTTAGAAAATTAGCAGAAAACTTAAATTTAAAACCAAAGACAGTAGGCGATATTGCCGGGGTTGCAACTTCTGTACCAGAATTACTTACAATTAGCATTTCTAGTTTTAATGGCTTATTAAGTACAACCATTTTCAATGTAATTAGTTCAAATGTGATTAATTTTATTCAATATATGGTGTCGATTGTGTTAAATAAAAATAAAAAAGCTTTTACCAATCAGGCAATTCGAATGGATATTGTATTAGTCGTAATCACAATTATAATACCCGCAATTATGATAGGAAAGAAAATAGAGATGAATTTGCTTATCGTCCCAGCTTTTTTGATTTTGTATCTATTATTTCAATATATTAATCATAATGTTCACAAATTGTATTTAGAAAAGGAGGATAAACAGTTAGCCAAAGAAATTGAGAAGGAGAGAAAAAAAGAAGAAGGCAATACACGAAAGACGGTGTTATATATTGCTATTTTGATAGGAACAGGTATCCTTTTATATGTGATAGGGGAATTATTAGGAGATACTTTGAATCAGTTATGTCATCAATTCAATATTTCAGAAGTGATAATTGGTATTCTTTTAGGATTTATTACCAGCATACCAGAATTGATTACTTTTTTTGAGGCACAAAAGCACCATAAGCAATCAAAAGATGATATGCTAGGAATTGTGGAGGCGACGAATAATCTTTTGACTTCCAATGTTTTAAATTTGTTTATCATACAGACAATTGGGATTTTGATTTATCATTTTCTTTAATAATTAGAGAGGCAGAGAGCCACAGGGGACGGACCTTTTTGGCACAAATGATTTTGATTGATTGCATCAATAGATAGAGAAATAATTTTTTAAGAAAATTCTGGAAAATGCTTGACAGATAAGGTAAAAGTAATATATAATAATATACGTTACAAGAAGAAGTCAAACTTCTCACCTTATCTAAAGTAAGAAAAAGGTTAGAAATTCAATAAACCAAAGTATTGTACTTAAGGAAGGTATTTTGATTTGACTTGTAACAAAGTCAAACTTTTTTAATTTATGGAGGTGTTTTCAATCAAACAAGAATTACCAATCAACAGACAAATAAGAGCAAAAGAAGTACAATTGATAGAGGATAATGGACAAAAAGCAGGCGTGATTCCATTTGAGGAAGCATTAGAAAAAGCAGAAAGCAAAAATTTAGACTTAGTGCTAGTTGCTCCTAATACCAATCCACCAGTTTGTAAAATTATGAACTATGGAAAATACAAATTTGAGCAAGCTAAAAAAGAAAAAGAAGCTAAGAAAAAGCAAAAGAGCTTTGAGATAAAAGAGTTACGAGTGACTCCTAATATTGAGGAACACGATTTTGGTTTCAAATGTAAAAATGCAAGAAAGTTTTTAACCGAAGGAAACAAAGTAAAAATCACAGTTCGTTTTAGAGGAAGAGAAGTCAATAATTCAAAAGCGGGAGAATTAGTACTAAATAAATTTATCGAGGCTTTAGAAGAGGTTGCAACTGTTGAAAAACAACCTAAATTAGAAGGTAGAAATATGTTCACTATTTTAGCTAAAAAAGCAGATAAGTAATTATCTGTTCATAATAAAGTAATAAACGAAAGGAGTTATCATTATGCCAAAATTAAAAACCAATAAAGCTGCTAAAAAAAGATATTCATTAACAGCTACTGGAAAAGTAAAAAGAACTAAATCAAACAGAAGACACTTATTAGCTAATAAAACAAGAAGACAAAAAAAATCAGGAAAAGTTCAAAATGCTTATGCTGATAAAACATGTGTAGAAACCATCAAAAAATTATTACCATATGGTAACTAAAATTGACAAATAGAAAAGGAAGGTGAAAATAAAATGGCAAGAGTAAAAACAGCAAGAACAACAAGAGCAAGACATAAAAAAATATTAAAACAAGCAAAAGGTTATTATGGAGCAAAAAGTTACAGATTTAGAAATGCAAATCAAGCCGTTATGAAATCTTTATCTTATGCGTATGTAGGAAGAAAAGATAAAAAAAGTAATTTTAGAAAATTATGGATAGCAAGAATTAATGCGGCTGCAAGAATAAATGGAACAACTTATAGTAAAATGATTGCAGGTTTGAAAAAAGCAAATGTTACTATTAACAGAAAAATGTTAGCAGAAATTGCTGTAACAGACCCAAAAGCTTTTACTGAAATTGCAGAAGTAGCAAAAAAAGCATAGAAATAGGAGAAGAAGGATAACAGAAAAATGTTATTCTTTTTTAAATTCTAGGAAAATGTCGAAAAAAGAGATAATTTGCGATGAAAAGTATTAAAAAACAATTGCAATAGATAAGATTTTGTGGTTAAATAGGGATAGTATTAAAGTTAATTCGTTCAAAGATATTGAAAGTCAGATAAGATTAAAATCAGTTATTAAAATTCATGTAAATCAATGAAAAGAGAAGAAAAGTTTTGCAAAAAGAAGAATAATTACAATTTTACTAAAAGATAAATATTGACAAAAACAACAAGTGAGACTATAATTAAGGAAAGAAGGAATTTGATGGAAACTGTAACAGGTAAGCAATATTGGGAATACATACACAAGAGTGTGATGCAAATAAGGGAAGAAGGTCAAACGTATCAATTAGAAAAGATAGAAAATAAGATATATAAGGATAAAAAGTTAAACCAAATTGATAAAATACATGATAAATTGTTTAGAAGTATTTTGAGTAAAAAGAGAGAAATGGTAAAGTTTTTGAACCAATTTGGAGATTTAGAGGAAAAGATAGAAGAAGGGAACATTGAACAAAGTGCAACTGATTTTGTCACTAGAAAATATCAAGATAAACACTCAGATATCATATATAAATTGAAAGGTAGGCCAATCTATTTTTTACTTGAGCATCAAAGTACAATCGATAAAGATATGGTATTGAGATTATGGGAATATATCGGAGAAATTGTAAGAAGAGAAAGAAACAGTTATTGTGCTACCAATGGAGATTATCCTATTGTTGTACCTTTTGTTATTTATACAGGATATCAAAAATGGAACGCAAAAACAAATTTTGCACAAAGGCAGTACCAAGCCAAAGAATATGAAAAGTATCAAAATGATTTAAGTTATAATTTAATAGCGGTACAAGATTATACATTTGAAGAATTACTAGAAGCAGAGAGTTTATTTAGTAGTTTTATGATGATTGAGAAGTGTCAAACGAAAGAAGAATTAGTAACCTATGTTAGAAAGATGATAGAAGCAACTGAAAATTCAGAAGATAGAAAGGCAATAGCAGAAATGATAGATAATATAATTGCACTACGAGTAGGAGACAACATAGCAAATGAAATGTTAGAAAAAATAAAGGAGAAGGAGGTGATTTCTATGAGCCCAGTAACTAAAATGTTGTTGGATTTAGAAATGAAGGGCATTATAGAGGTGTAAAGAATATGCTGCAATTAGGAGAGAAGGACGAAAAAATACTGCTGTTAAAGGCGGTAAAAAAAGATTCAGAGTTCGAGAAGATTTTAGAGGTGGCAAATAAACAGTTAGCTAGTTAAATGCCACCAACCTCAAAAAAAGCGGGAGAGTATCCCGCTAATATTTATTTATGTGATATTATTGCTTTTTCATTTTAGGTTTTGAAATCAAAGAAGCCAAATAACCAAAGAACACAGCAGCAGCAATACCACCGGCAGCGGCTTTAACACCACCTGTAAAAGCACCGACTAAACCATTTTGCTGAACAGCTTCAATAGCCCCTTTGGCAAGATTATAACCAAAACCGGTAAGAGGAACAGTAGCACCAGCACCTGCAAAATCTACTAAATATTGATAAATACCGTAGACCTCCTAAAATAGCACCTGCTGTCACAAAAATAACCAATATCTTAGCAGGAGTAAGTTTTGTTTTATCAATTAAAATTTGACCAATAATACAGATAATACCACCAGTTACAAAACATTTTAATAGCATCATCCAATCAAAAACATTAGCCCAATTAACGTTCATAGAAATCTTCCTTTCTGTGTCCAAAAGGACTGTCACCTTTGGCACGCTTTTTAAACTTCAATACTAATTGCGTGAGCAATTCCAGGGATACTTTCTCCTTGTTGAGAACTTGTTGAATTCATCAAAGCACCAGTTGCAATTAATAAGATTTTCTTCATTTTATTTTCCTTAAGTTGTTTAAAGAAATAGCCTGAAAATACCGTTCCACAACAAGCACAGCCACTACCGCCCAGAATGCGTATCTTGTGCATTTTTATCGAAAATCAAAACACCACAATCATTATAATTAGATTTAATATTATAGCCCTGAGATTTAGCAATATCAATTGCAATTTCTTTTCCAATATGACCTAAATCTCCACTAATAATAGCATCGTAGTAGCTTGGGTTTCTACCAGTATCTAAGAAATGAGTAATCAAAGTATCAGCAAAGGCGGGAGCCATAGCTGCACCCATATTATTGGCATCCTTAATTCCCATATCCACAATTTTTCCTGGGGTAATATGAGTAATATAAGGACCTTGACCATTTTTAGTTAAAATAGCAGCACCAGAACCAGTAACCGTCCATTGACTTGTAGGAGGCCTTTGATTTCCTAATTCTAAAGGGAAGCGGAATTGCTTTTCCGCACTACAAAAATGGCTAGAAGTAGCACATAAAACGTTATTAGCAAAACTTTCTACTGCCATAGCACCTAAAGTCATAGACTCAACAAAAGTAGAACAAGCACCAAATACACCAAAAAAAGGAATACTTAATTCTCTCAAACCAAAACTAGAAGAAATACATTGATTTAATAAATCACCTGCAAACATACAGTCAATTTCAGCAGCTGGTACACCAGATTTAGAAATAACAGTATTAACCGTTTCCTTAATAATTTTGCTTTCTGCTTTTTCCCAAGTTTTTTCACCCCAAAATTCATCATCTAATGTTTGGTCAAAATATTTAGCTAAAGGACCTTGAGCCTCTTTAGGACCAACAATGGAAGCACAATCTAAAATCGTGGGAGGGGTATTAAATTTAATTGTTTGTTTTCCTAACTTTTCCAAAAAATCATCTCCTTAAATGAGACAAAAGGGACAGGTCTTTTTTGTCTCAAATCAATTTTTCTAATTTTTAATTTTTTCTATGTTTCCTAAAGGACACTATCTTCTTTGTTGAGACAAAAAAGACCTGTCCCTTTTGTCTCATTTAAACTAAAGTCATACTTTGTGTGTTAAAGATTAAATAGATAATGCCTACTAAAATAGAAGCAGAAATACCAAAGACTAAAACGGGACCTGCAACAGTAAACATTTTTCCGCCAACACCCATGACATATCCTTCTGATTTATATTCCATAGCAGGGGATACGATAGAATTAGCAAACCCTGTGATAGGAATTAAAGAACCAGCACCAGCGAATTTTCCTATTTTATTGAATAAATTAAGACCAGTTAAAAAGGCAGAAATTCCTATTAATAAAATGGAAACAATTGTGCCAGAAGTGGTCGTATCAAAACCTCGTTCTTTACATATATTAAGAATAACTTGTCCAATGGTGCAAATTAAGCCACCAACCCAAAAAGCATTAAAACAGTTCTTTAGAAGAGGAGAGTTGGGTGATTTTTTATCGACATAATCTTGATAAGCTTGTTTAGTTTCTAATGGATTTGTACTCATAATAAACCTCCTTTTAATTCTTTTTTCTATCTAAATCAAGCGTAAAACTAATATCTAAATCAACAAAATATTCTAAAATCTTGTCACCATCAATACTAGCTCTTTGCTCTAAAATTTTTACTTCTGATAAATAATCAATCGTTTTAGAAGCTTCTGCAATTGCTTTTACAATCGCATCTTTCCAAGAAACGCTTGAATTACCAGTTATCATCAAATGCTTTTTAATATCCATACTTTAGACCTCCTAAAAAATCTTTATTATCTATCTTTTCCGCAATTTAGAAAAAATATACAAAATAGGTAGAAAAATTTTCAAAAAAAATATATAATCAAAAAGTCTCTAAAACGTCCCCAATGAAACCCGGAACCAATGGGGATATCGGGGACAGTGAGGAAGAAAGGAAAAAAGTATGATAGATAAAGTAAGAGAAATAGCCTTAAAGGTGTTATATGAAGTGGATAAAAAGGATGCTTATTCTAATATTGCCTTAGATGAAGCATTAAATAAGGCAAGAAAAAATGAACAGAAAATAACGAATACAGATATTGGGTTTATTTCAGAACTAGTATATGGTACAATTTCTTGGCGATTAACTTTAGATGAGATGATTAAAAAATATTCCACGATTAAATTAAAGAAAATGTCACCATGGATTTTAAATATCTTAAGGATGAGTTGTTATCAAATTGTGTTTTTAGATAAAGTGCCAAAGTCAGCGGCAGTAAATGAAGGGGTAAATTTAGCGAAAAGATATGGTCATAAAGCAAGTAGCAATTTTGTCAATGCTATCCTTAGAAAAATAGAGAAAAAAGATTACGAGGATTTAGAAGAGATAAAAGAAGATAAAGAAAGAATAGCGAAAATGACTTCTATGCCAGTATGGTTAGTAGAAAAATTATTAACACAAAATACAGTAGAACAGGTAGAAGAGATTTGCAGAGCTTCTAATGTAAAACCAAAAATTCATATTAGAGTAAATCGATTAAAGACAGACAAGCAAAGTTTGAAACGAGAACTAGCGAAAGAAGGAATAGAAGTAGAAGAAGGAGAAAATGACTTTTTGTGCTTAAAACAAGCTAAAAATATAGAAAAGATAAAAGCTTTTCAAGAAGGAAAGTTCACGGTTCAAGATGAAGCAGCCGGCTTAATTCCTCAAATTTTAAATCCAAAACCAGGAGAAAGAGTGTTAGATGCTTGTAGTAGTCCTGGAGGAAAGACTACCTATATGGCAGAAATGATGCAAAATCAAGGAGAAATTGTAGCTTGGGATTTGCATGAGCATCGTGTGAAATTAGTAGAAGAAGCAGCCAAACGATTAGGAATTACTATCATTAAAACAGAGGTACAAGATGCTACGAACTATCAAAAAAGTAAGCTAGAAACATTCGATAAAATCTTGCTAGACGTACCATGCCTAGGACTTGGCGTGATAAAAAGAAAACCAGACATTAAGTGGAAACGAAAAAAAGAGGATATAACGGAAATTACGATAATACAAAAAGAGATTTTACAGAATGGTTCTTCTTTATTGAAAATAGGAGGAGAATTAGTTTATTCAACTTGTAGTATTTTAAAGGAAGAAAATGACGAAATCATAGAAGAATTCTTGAAGGAAAATAAAAATTTTATCATAGAAAAAATTGGAAGTAGTGACAAAGAAAAAAGTGAAAAATTTGTCGAAAACGGAAATTTTATCCAGCTATATCCCAATGAAAAAACCGATGGATTTTTCATTTGTAAATTGAGAAAAGCTATCGGATAAAAGTGTTACAAAAATATTACGTTTTTATTACAAGTGTGTTAAAGCTATTGACTTTTTACTAAATAAAGATAAAATATAAATATATTTGAAAAAATGTGTAAAATATTCTAAGTATGGAATTGTTAAATTTGTAAAAAATAAAAATATATCAATTAAAAAGGAGAAAACAATGGCGAATGCAAGTTGCCTAGGGCTATATATTGAAGAACATTTAATAAAATATGCAAAAGTTTCAAAAGACCGTGACAAAATCAAAGTCGATGCCTTTGGCTTAATGTTTTATGATAGAATTGGAGAGGCAATCGAACAAATTGTACAAGAAACTTATAGTCAAAAAACACCAATTAGCATTAACTTGTCAGAAGAAATGTATAACTATTTCGATATGTTTGCCTTACTTACCAAAAATGACTTACAAAGAGCAATCAAAACAGAATTCGAATCTTACTGCTCTGACAAAGGTTATAATCCTAATGTATTTGAAACAAGATATGCTGTCGTTGGAAATCAAGAAGAAAAAGACAAAATAAGAATTATTCATGTGGCTGACAACAAAATAGAATTAAATAAACAAATCCAACAAATAGATGGTTATAAATTATCCAATATATCGCCAATATCTATGTCAATTCCCAATTTAATTGATATTGAAAAAAATGAAAATTCAATTGTTGTTAATATGGAAGACAGTACAACGGTTACCACAATATTAGATAACAAAATCTATCACGTTGACAAAATAGAAGAAGGTAGCAAAGATTTCTTAACTAAAATTAACTTAAAAGAAAACTCTTACCTAAAAGCGTATGAAATTTGTAAAAATACAACTATCTATACCTCAGAAGGAAGAGAATTACAAGAAGAACAAGCAGCTTATTTAGAAGATATCATGCCAACCTTATATACCATTGTGGGAAAAGTAAAAGAAATTGTAAGAGATAATGTGGATAAAATTAGAAAAGTTTACATTACAGGAACCGCAGCCTTAATCAACAATATTGACCTATATTTTCAAGAGTATCTAGAAAATGTACAATGTGAAATATTAAAACCATATTTTGTGCAAACGACTGCAGGAGATATTAGCATTAAAGACTATGTAGAAGTAAACTCTGCTATCTCTTTAGCTATGATGGGAATTGGAGAAGGAATTTCAGGGATGAACTTTAAAAACCAAAGTTTTGGAGATAAAATTCCAGATTGGTTAAAGTTAGAAGTCAATCCTGAAAGAACAGAAAAAGAGAAAAAGAACTTAGGTGGTATGTTTACTTGGGATTTAGGAAGACCACTTGATAAAACAGAAACTAGTTTAGTTAGAATTAGTGTGGGACTAATTTTATTAGTAGTTATCTATTGCCTATTTTCAGGTTTGTTAGCAAATCAAATGAAAAAGAAAACACAAGAAGCAGACGAGTCTATTTCACAAACGCAAAGTCAAATAGCCTTAGCAAGTAATGATACAGAAAAAATAAATAGTAAAATTAATGAATATAACAATATGATTAAAAATTTAGAGGAAGCAAACAATAGAATTACAGACAGAAATAAAACAAGAAATGCCATTCCTAACTTACTAAATCAAATTATGTCAGTGGTACCTGAAAATGTTCAACTAACTTCCATAGAAAATACAAATGGCATGCATATTATCATTAATGCACAATCTAACAAATATGAGCAATTAGGGTATTTAGTGGCTAAAATGAAAACCGATGTTATCCTAACCAATGTGATTTCAACTGCTGGTCAAAAAGATAATAATGTAGTTAGCATTAAAATAGAAGGAGATTTGCCATGAAAAAATTATTAATGTTAATTTTAATTGGTTTGTTAGTAACACTTTGTATTTTTATCGTCTTACAAGGATTTGAGGTAGGAGAAGTAGAAGTGCTTGCCTATACTGGAATACAAGATAAAAATAGACAACTCGATGAAACCATACAACAAGCTAGTAAATTAGCAGAAAAAGATTATAAACAAGCCGTAAGTATCGTACAAGATACAACGAAACAATTAGAAAAAGTAAAAAAAGAGTATGATGATTTAACGGTTGTTAGTAGTGATGGAGAAGTACAAGCAGCGGCACAATTAGAAAGATATGAATTAGAAACTTTATGGGTTAAACTAGGAAATTATGCAACCAGTGAAGGAGCTGTTGTTAAAATTGATATCGTACAAGGAAATGCAACGAATGTTTATAATTTAAGATTTACCGTAAACGGAAGTTATATTGCCATTACCGATTACATTTCTGATATTGAAAATGACAGTACCTTAGGCTTTAAAATCGAAGAATTTAAAATGGCACCTTCTGGAAGTGAACTACAAGCAACTTTTGTTTGCAAAGAAATAGCAATTAAAGAAATCTCAAGTGGAAGTAGCACAAGCACAACAACAATGGATACCACAACCAATATGGGAAATGGTAATAGTACTAGCAATACGAATATGGTTTCTAATGATACCAACACCGCAACTAGTACCATGAATTCAACCAATAGTATAAGTGCAAATTCAAATATTGCACAATAAAAAATAAAGGAGTGCACTATGGCTAAAAATTTATTCAAAGAAATTATTATTGCCTTGCTTTTATGTTTAGCTATCATTTTACTGCTAGGAATTTTACTATATGATTATGTACCAGCGACGAAAACGGTACCAAATCCAGTATCTTATCAAACACCAGATAGCGTCAAACAAGAATTAGCAGAAAGTACAACAATTAATGAAGAGCAAGTTATCATGACCTATGAAGTCGACTCAACCGATTTAAACAATTACAAAAGAATACAAAACTATAAACCGGGAAAAGCCAATCCATTTTCATCTTATGAAACCACAGAAACAAGTGGAACAAACACAACCGCTAATAATGCTAGCCAAGGAGGTACCAATGCTAGCAATGGGGCAAGTAACAATAGCACAAGCGGTATGACAAGTTCTTCAACTACCAATACAACGAGTGGAAATGGAACTATGACGCAAGAAAACAATACTTCTGGGGGAACATTTTTCCCAGACAAAGGAATTAAATAATTTAGTTATTAACGTTATATGAGCTAAAATTCATATAAGAAAAAATTTAATAAATCAAAAGAAAAGGAGGAAAAGAAACATGATGAAGAAAGAAAATGGTATTACTTTAATTGCATTAGTAATCACAATCATTGTATTATTAATTTTAGCAGGGGTGTCAATTGCTATGCTAACAGGAGATAACGGAATTTTAAATAAAGCAACAGATGCATCACAAAAAACTTTAGCTGCAGAAGCAGAAGAAGCTATCAAATTAGCAGTTAACGTTGTTATTGCTGACAAATTAGACCCAAGTGTTACAAACCAAGATAAAAAAGCAATTTCTTTTGCTAACATTGAAGCAGCAAACAATGACAGTAATGTAACTTTAGCAGAAGGAACAGGAACACCAGAAGCTGGAAAAATATTAATTACAGCAACGATTAAAGATAAAACATATGACTTCTCAGTAGATACAACAACAGGAAAAGTTGAAAAGAAATAAGATAATAAAGTTAGCCATACGCACACAAGGTGTGTATGGCTAAAATTAAAAATAAGCCAAAAGGAAGAAAAAAATGAACCTACTATTTTACATACTAATTTTTATCATAGGAACGCTATTTGGAAGCTTTTACACCTTAGCCGTTTATCGTATTCCCAAAAGACAAGATATTGTACATACACACTCTTATTGTCCTAATTGCCAACACAAATTAGGCTTTTTAGACTTAGTTCCTATTTTTAGTTATGTAGGATTATTAGGAAAATGTAGATATTGCAAGGAGAAAATTAGACCACGATACTTAATACTAGAAATTCTTTCAGGAATTCTATTTGTTGTCATGGCCTATGTAATGCAATTTAATGTTATGACTTTAACTCCCATTAAGATAACAGAATTTTGTTTTATGGCATTATATTTTTCATTTATTTGTTTAATGGCAGGAATTGATAAGGAAAACCGTAAAATTGATAAATTTGTATCTGTGTATGGCATTGTAATATCTATTATGTATATGGTATATCTATGCATAGTAGAACAAACTAATATTTATAGATATGGCATATATTTAATCTTTTATCTAATCGTTTTATTATTAGATACTTTTACTTTAAAAAGGTATGCTAAAAATAGTTATGTAACAGGAATTTTACTAACCGTAATTACCATGGTCATTTTTACCGGAGAATTTGTTACGGCAAATGCAATTATTTATACACTTTTAGCCATTTTCTTTTATTTGTTAATCTATAAGATAAAGAATAGAAAAAGAAAAAATAAAAAGAAAGATGACCAAATTATTAAAAAACTAAGTATTGGATTTTTCTTAGGTGTGTTCAATCTCATCATGCTAAATATATGTCTTTATATGATAAACGCTTAAAAAGGAAGGAAATAAAAATATGAGCTTCAAAAATGAGAGGGGCTATACTGGAATTGATATTGCCATAGCAGTAGTGGTATTATTCATTTTAGTATCTGCGATTGCCATGTTATCCTATGGCTTCAATAGTTCTGCTAAGGAAATAGAAAAAAAAGCAGAAGCAACTAGAATTGCGGTAGAAGAGATTGAAGAAATTAAAAATACCGTAAGCTTTGAAGAACTTGATAACTTAAATACACAAACACAAGAAACCGATACGACAGGCTTTTTTCGAACCATTGTAATAGAAGATTATGCTGATTTACATGAAAATAAAGTTCCAGGACTTGTCAAAAAGATAACCGTTAAAATTCAATATAATTTTAAAGCCAAAGAGCAAACTGTTGAACTTTCAACCATAGTGTCAAAGGAGAATTAACATGAAATCACAAAAAGGGGTAACACTTATATCTTTAACCATTTATATTATTGTTATGACCATTGTTATTGGTATCGTATCACTCATTAGTACGTACTTTTACCAAAATACCCATGACGTTTTAAAGGATATCGAACCGATTACAGAATACACAAGATTTAGTAGTATATTTACCGATGAGGTAAATCATAATAATATTAAGATTTTAGCCTGGGGCGAAAATTATGTGGTATTTAGTAATGGTGTACAATATACCTATATACCAGAAAATAAAGGGATTTACAGAAGCCAAGACAAAACACAAGTAAAGGTAAGCAGAGGCGTCGAAGCTTGTACTTTCAATCGAAAGATAAAAAATGGAAAAGAAGTAATAGCCGTTACCGTTAAAATGGAAAATACAGCAGAGAAAACCGTAGAATATACCTTAAAGATTTAGTAAATTTAGGTAATTTCAAGAAACACAAGAAATTTGAAAACAATTATAGTATAATGAAAAAGGAAGGATACAAAAGAAAGGAAGGGTAAAAATGGATACACGAAAAAGACAACCAATAGGAGTAGAGCTAGTAAAAAGGGGAATCGTAAAAGAAAAAGATATTGAAAATGCTTTACAATATCAAAAAGAACACCCAGATAAAAAATTAGGAGATATCTTATACCAATTAGACGTTTGTGAGCCAAACACATTAATTGAGGCAATTGGCGATATTATTGGAGAAAAAGGAATTCTTTTAACAGGAGATAGAATAAAAGTAAAACTAACGGATTACTTTTCTTTAGACGTGGCACAAAAAAATAAAGTAGTACCTTTTGAAGTGAGTGCAGGAAAGATAAAAGTATGTTTTGCTAACACGGTCAATAACAAAAATATGAATACAGTTAAATTACTATTACTAAATAAAGGTCTTGTGATGGAAAGTTATATTACCTTTGAAAATGACATTGACAAGATACTTAAGTCTTTAGAAGGAGAGGTAACAACTGACTTTTCAGTAGGAAACGAAAACAATGATACAGCTATTGGTTTAGTGGATAGCATCATCAAAACAGGAATTACTAGAAGAGCCAGTGATATTCACATTGAGCCAATGGTAGACCAAATTCGAGTAAGGTACAGAATTGACGGAGAACTATTTACTGCAGCAAAAATCAAAAAAGAAAAACAAGCACAAATTATTGGAAGATTAAAAGCAATTTCCAATATGCACCAAGAAAAACAAGAGGCACAAGATGGTAGAATTTTGTTATACGATGATTACAATATCCGTGTATCATCACAGCCAAATGTGTATGGCGAAAAATTTGTGCTAAGATTGTTAAAGAAAAATGCCAATATTAAGAATATCTTTGATTTAGGATTTCCGGGAACAGAAGAAAGCTTAAGAAAAAGTATTCAAAAGAAAAATAGTATTACCATTATTGCTGCACCAACGGGGGAAGGAAAAACCACCACGCTTTACAGTATCATGGATTATTTGAACAGTCCAGAAATTAACATTACTACCATTGAAGACCCAGTAGAAATTCGTATTCCAGGACTAAATCAAATTGAAATTGATGCTAAATCTTCTTTTTCTGGGGCTTTAAGAACGGTATTAAGACAAGACCCAGATATCGTATTAGTAGGAGAAATTAGAGATACGGAAACAGGAGAAATTGCCATCCAGGCAGGTCAAACAGGGCACTACGTATTATCCACTATCCATACGATTGATAGTATTGAAGTTATCACAAGACTTAGAAAAATGGGACTTTCTGATTATGATATTTCCAGTACCTTAGCAACTGCCATTTCACAAAGATTGGTCAGAAAATTATGTCCAAAATGTAAAAAAGAAAGAAAATTCAACGAAGAAGAAAAGAAATTAATCACAGCCATGGGAGAAAAATACAACGTAGAATTTGATTTAAGTGGTACAACCTATGATGCACCAGGGTGTAAATATTGTAACAATACAGGCTATTATGACAGAATTGGAATATTCGAAGTATTGAATTTAACCGATGAAATCAAACAAGAAGTTATGAGCGGAAAATCTAGCTTAGAAATTAGAAATACAGCCATTAACCAAGGCTATCAACCCTTAGTTATCGATGGACTAAACAAAGTAGTCAATGGCTATACCACATTAGAAGAATTGAACAAAAAATTGTTAATTTTTTAAAAAGAAACAAAGGAGGAAATTATGAACTTAGACCAAATTTTAGATGCAGCGATAGAAGCAGATGCATCAGACGTTCACTTAATATGTGATAACAAACCCATGCTAAGAGTAGCAAGAAAATTAGTACCAGTACCTAATAGCAAAATATTAAAACCAGATGATATGTCAGAATTTTATGATTATTTAGTACGAGGAAATGTCGATAAAGATGAAGTATTTAACGCTACTAGAAAATTAGATATGTCTTATGAATATAAAGATATTCGTCTAAGAGTTAATATTTCTTTATCAGATGACGTACCACTATGTACCCTAAGATTAATTAAAAATGAATTACCACCTTATGAGTCTTTAGGTGTACCAGACATTGTAAGAAGGATGTCCTATCAACCACAAGGCTTGATTTTAGTTACCGGTAAGACAAACTCTGGTAAGAGTACAACGTTAAATGCTTTGATTAATCATATCAATGAAAATCAAAACAAAAAAATTCTAACGCTAGAAAATCCTGTGGAATATAAGCATCAGTCTAAGAAATCTTTAATCGTACAAAAAGAAATCGGAAAAGGAAGAGACAGTTTGACTTTTAGTGATGGTGTTAAAAATTCACTAAGAGAGGACTGTGATATTCTAGTCATTGGAGAAATTCGTGATAAGGTAACGATGGAAGCAGCCATCGAGATGGCAGAGTCAGGACACTTAGTAATTGGAACTTTGCATACCAAATCTTGTGCCGAAACCATCGATAGGATGATAAACTTCTATGAAGTAAGAGACCAAGCAAGTGTTAAATACTTATTATCTGCCTTGTTAAAGCTAGTAGTATCGCAAAGACTATTGCCGGGAACGGATGGAAAACTTGTGTTAGTACCAGAAGTAATGGTAGTTGATAACATTGTAGCAGGGATTATTCGAAAAGAAAAATTAAGTGTATCCGAAATTGAGGATGCTATTCAAAGTAATTCAGATAAAGGAAGTATTGGCTTAATTAACTCCTTAGCAGAGTTATTTGTCAAAGACAAAATTACCTTAGACCAAGCCAAAGCACAAATTGAAGAAAAGAATTTAGAAATTTTAAATAGAACCATTATGCAATTAAAAATAAAACGAGATAAATAAGTAAGGAGGTAGTAAGATGCCTATCTATAACTATAAGGCGATAACGAAAACAGGCGTGGTTGTAAAAAATAGAGTGGAATCAGCCAGTCGACAGACTCTTATTAAATCTCTAAAAAGCGGGGATTTATTACCAATATCGATTGAGCAGGTGTCTTATCGTTCAAATAAAACGCAAAAAAAACAAAAGAAAAATGTAACTGATATACAAGAGATAATGAAAAATGTCAATACCACCCAATTGGGAGTAAACAAAAAGACCTTAACAACCAAAGAAAAGGTAAATTTGTATTTTGCGAAAACAGAAAAAATAACCCAAAGAGATTTAGTGGTATTTACCCAAAACTTTTATCTATTGAAAAAAGCAAATTTCAATAATATCCATGCTTTAGATACTATCATCAAAAGTACAGAAAACTTATCTTTTAAAGGTATTTTAGAGGATATTTTAGCGGGTGTAGAAGCGGGAGAAAATATGTACACCACCATGGAATATTATGAAAATGTTTTTCCATATATCTATATCAATATGATAAAAGTTGGAGAATTATCAGGTTCTCTTACTACTTCTTTAGAGCAAGCTGTTAAATACTTAGATGAAACCGAAGCTTTGAATAAAAAGATAAAAGCTATCTTGATACCCAATATCATACAATTTGCCTTATTGCTCGTTATGCTTATCGTAGGAACCTTATTTGCAATTCCAGCGATTCAAGGTATTTTCGATGAGTTAGGAACCGAGGAAGAATTACCAGCCGTAACCATTTGGTTTGCAGGCTTTGTCAATGACGTCATAGCCTATTGGTTTGTGCCGACTATGATAGTAATTGCTATTGTAGCTGCGATATTGTTTTATATTAATACCCCAAAAGGGAAATATAATTTCCATTATTTCAAATATAAAATGCCAATCTTTGGCGAGTTGATTTTTGCTTTGGATTTTTCAAGATTTCTAAAAGCAATGTTACTAAATATGAAAAATGGGATGAGAATACAAGATTCAATTGAAGTCAGTAAAAATGTAATTAAAAATTATGTTATGCTATCTGTTATCGAAACCTCAATTAATAATATTCTAACCGGTGCTTCTTGGATAGAGCCATTTGAACAATCTGGGCTAGCCAAGCCAATGATAACAGAAATGTTAAAAATAGGTATGCAAACCGACTTAACAGAAATGATGGAAAAGCTAGTAGAATATATGGAAATTGACATAGACAACATTATGAACAAGATAATGAAGGCGTTGCCACAAGTAGTATATGCTATTGTAGGTGCCGTGTTAATCTTCTTTGTATTAGTTGTATTAGTACCATGTGTACAAGTATATATGGGTAACTTCTTATTCTCAGCGTATGGAGTATAAAAATGGTGCAAGGGGTGCAAGGGGGACGTTTTAATTTTGACAATTTTTTTGAAAAAGGAAACTGCCCCCAGGACCACCCAAATAAAAAAGTAATTATTATAAAAAT
>CANPIU010000027.1 GCA_947574235.1 uncultured Clostridium sp.
TGTGTCATAATTTGTTTTTCAATGAATTTTAGGATGGCTTTTTCTCTTTTATTTAGTTCTTCTCTTTTTCTTGGCATTTTATTCTACTTCCTTTCTCTTATTTTTTTCTCATCATATCATACAAACAAAAAAATGTCAAACATATTTTTGACATTTTTGTAAAAATTACTCTAGCTTCTTATTTTAACTATACCCAAAATTGATTAATAGTATTGTTAGTAGTAAACAGATTTTGCTAAATAAAAAAATAAAATTACCATACTGCAACGGTTTCGCTTACATTTTCACAAGTAAACTTGTTCAAAAGTAATCTCAACCTAGCAAGTTCCAATAAAACAAAAGCTAATGTTAAAATACAAAAAGGAACTTGCACAAATAATATAAACTTATTTGGCAGTGTTAGTATAGCACAATGTTATAAAAAATATATAAATATATAGAATTTCTACGAAAAGTAGCAGTTGGTCGAGTATGCCACTGCCACCTTTCGTAGAATGCAAAAAAATTTATGTCAATGAAAAATTTTCTTTTGTAGAAAAGTTGGGAAGGCATAAATTTTTTGACAATAAGCATAAAAACATTATATAATATTTTTAGTTGTAAAGGAGAATTAAGATGAAAGAATATGAATTTGTTTTTTTTGATTTTGATGGTACATTAGTAAATAGTATTGATGGAACAAGAGAATCAGCAATGTATGTATTAAAACATTTTAATATACCAGTATTAGATGTTGAAAATGTAGGAAATATTTTTTGTGGACCACCGTTGAAAGAATCTTTTAAGAAATATAATGTAAATGACAAAGATATAGAAGAAGCAATAAAATTATATCGAAAATATCAAAGTGAAAATACTATTGAATGTAATAAATTGTATAACGGAATTGAAGAAATGTTAAATGCCTTAAAGAACAAAGGAAAGAAATTAATTATAGTAACTGCTAAATTAGAACAAACTACTATTAAAATACTAAAATATCTGGACATATTTAAATATTTTGATATAGTGGCTGGAGCAACAGTGGACAGTTCTCGAATAACTAAAAAAGAAATTATGAAATATGCAATTAATAATATTAAGAATATAGATTTAACAAAATCAATAATGATTGGTGATAGAATTTCTGATATAAAGGCAGGAATTGAAAATAATATGGATACAATAGGAGTGCTATATGGTATGGATACCAAAGAATTATTAGAAAATGCAGGTGTGAAATTTTTAGTAACTAGCCCCATAGAAATTTTAAATATAATTAAATAATCAAAATTAAAAATGGCGAATAAAATATTATGTAGGTAAACAAAATGTCAAAAAATTTATTGCCAATGAAAAATTTTCTTTTGTAAAAAAGTTTAGCATAAATTTTTTGACATTCTATATATTTATATATTTTTTATAACATTGTGCTATACTAACACTGCCAAACAAGTTTATCTTATTTGTGCAAGTTCCTTTTTTGTATTTTAACATTGGCTTTTGTTTTATTGGAACTTACTAGGTTGAGATTACCTTTGAACAAGTTTACTTGTGAAAATGTAAGCAAAACCGTTGCAGTGTGGTAATTTTATTTTTTTATTTAGCAAAATCTTTTTACTACTAACAATACCTATTAATCATTTGGGGTATAGGTAAAATCGTTATAACTTAATATAAATACTAGGGTCTACTGGCAAAGCATCCTTTAACACTTCAAAATGAAGATGAGGTTCATCTGCAATCTCAAATACTGCCGTATTTCCCACGGTTCCAATAGACTGACCTTTTTCTACTTTTTCGCCTTCTACTACAAACTCTGAAGTTAGTAAATTAGCATAAACCGTTTGAAAATTATCTTCATGCTCAATCACAATGGTTAAACCATATCTTGGGTCATTTTTAATGGACTTTATTGTTCCTGCTTCTGCTGCTTTTACTACGGTTGTTTTTTCTGCCTTAATGTCTATTCCCATATGGGTTGTCCACTCTTCTAACGTAGCTGAATAAATCAAATTATCCTTAGCATATTCTCTTACGATGTCTCCTTCTACTGGTTTTTGAAAAGCCAATTCTTTCTTTACTTCTGGCTCAGTTGTTTTAGCATTCGTCGTAACATTGGTAGTATTTGACTGATTTGTCTTTGTCGTATTCGTTGTATTTGCTTTCGTTGTATTGGCTGTGTTTGTTGTATTTGCCTTATTCGTAGTATTGTTTGTATTTTCGTTGCTTGTAATCTTGATATCGTTCTTAGCCTCTTCTACTGATTTCCCCATCTCTGTACTAGCACTTTCCGTATTTTGGGTATTATTGTTATTTGCCATATTAGCCATTTGTTCTAGGCTCATAGAACCGTTTTTCATATCATCGCTTAAATTTTTGCTATACATAAATAAAGCAAACACAATAACGGTTAAAATCGCTACTCCTATCCCCGCATATAAGATAATCTTATCTGTCGGTGTTTTGATTTGTGAATTTTGTCTTCTATTCTCTCTTCTCATAAAATCCTCCTTAAATAGTTTTGTTATTACAAGTATTTCCTATTTTTAGAAGATTATACATTGGATTTAAGAATTTATTTCTTGAATTTCGACATTGGCATAAAAATGATGAATAATTTCTTCATAATTTTTTCCTTGTTTTGCTAAAGTATCAGCACCTGTTTGGCTCATCCCTACACCATGTCCATAACCTTTTACTTTAAATTTTATGGTTTCTCCTTCTCTGCTAATTTCAAAATTAGTTGACTTTAAGCCAAGTAGCGTTCTTGTTTCCACACCAGATAACCTATGATTTCCAAATTGAACGGTTTTTACGCGATTACTATCTGTATAGTCTAATATTTTGATTTCCTCATCTTTGGCAAAATCAATCTGAATATCGGCATATTTTTCTTTTAACTTTTGAAGTAGTTCATCTTTAGAAAGTTGCACCTCTGAGGCATATTGGCTATAGCCTTCTTCTCCCGCTGTTTCTACCACTTGTAGATAGGGAAAATTACTGCCTCCCCAAACATTAACTGGAAGTTCTGTTACTCCACCACTGTTACTATGGAAAAAAGCATTAATCGGTTCCTTATTATAGGTAATGATTTTTCCTTTTGTTTCTTGCACGCATTGCTCTATCTTTTGCCAATTACTTTCTTTTTTATCTTCTTCCCATCTTGCCAGTCTATCTTCTTTTGAAACCCATGCTTGACAACAAGTAGAGTCATCGCAAATATCTGCATTTTCGTGTTTCTTATTTTGGGATTTAAAAATCGTATAAGTTCTAGCTACTACTGCCTGTGCTTTTAGTGCTTCTAGTTCAAAATCAGCTGGCATTTCAGCTGAAACTACATGATATAAATATTGCTCTAAGTCTACTTCTTCTACTTCTTCGGTCTTTTTATGTAATAATTTAATCGTTTTTACTGTTTGATTACTTTGTTCTACCCCGAGTTGTTTCGTTTTGGTTATTTTCTGCTATTTCCTTCGTTCCTTCAACATTTACCGTTTTGTCACGTTTGGTTAATAAGGCTGGCAACAAAAAACAAATAAAAATAAATGCCAAAAAGTATACTATCACTTTCTTCACAAATTTTCTCCTTTCTTAAAAAGGGGGATTAGAGGGATGACCTTAGCTGTGAGAACGTAGTGAACTACAGATAAGTAATACCTTTAGGTACGTTCCTTAAAATCCCTCTGCTTTAAGCTTCCTTTAATTTTGTTCTCATATTCCCTAGAATTCTACGTTCAATTCTAGAAACTTGAACTTGCGTAATTCCTAAAATCTTTGCTACCTGTGCTTGCGTTTTTTCTTTATAAAATCTTAGCAAGATAATCTCTTTATCACGTGCTTCTAAATTCCCAATTAATTGCTTAACCGTCAACTTATTGGTAATCATCTCTTCTTCATCTTGATGATTTGATAAAGTTTCTATTAAACTAATATTATTTCCATCTTTTTGATTCGTATAAGTACTTCCTTCAATCGACTCAATGGTATTGCCTGATTCCATTGCTAAAACAATATCCTCTCGTGAAGTTTTTAGTTCCTTTGCTATTTGATTTATCGTTATTTCTTCTCCTCTTTTAATAAAATATTCCTTCTGCAATTCTTTAATTTTAATACTTAATTCCTTAATACTTCTGCTTACCTTAACTGGCCCATCATCTCGTATGTATCTTTTAATTTCTCCTATCATATAGGGTACTGCATAGGTTGATAGCTTCACTTCAAAACTTAAATCAAAGCGTTTAATGGATTTAATAAACCCTAAAACACCAATTTGATATAAATCTTCTAGTTCATGACCTCTTCCATTAAATCTTTTTACGATGCTCCATATAAGTCCATTGTTTCGATGAATCAAATCCTCTAAGGCTAATTTATCGCCGCATTTGAGCATTTTTTATCGCTTGTATATCATTTTCGTACATGGCTTTAACCCCTCTATTTCCTTAATCTTTTGTTATCATCTGGAAATCTTCTTCTTCCTTTTCTACTTTAGGTTTCATTTTTTTACTCATGGTAATCTTGGTACCTAATCCAACAATAGACTCAATTTCCATCGTATCCATAAAACTCTCCATAATGGTAAATCCCATCCCTGACCTCTCTAAATTTGGTTTAGTCGTATACAAAGGTTCTTTGGCAATATCAATATTTTCAATTCCTTTTCCTTTATCCGAAATCTCCAATATAATCTCATCTTCCTTCAAATGACCCACAATTTTAACAATCCCCTGTTTATTTTCATAACCATGAATAATACAATTCGTCACTGCCTCTGAAACAGCAGTCTTAATATCCGCTAACTCTTCAATCGTTGGGTCTAATTGTGAAGCAAAAGCTGCCACTGTAACTCTTGCAAAAGCTTCGTTCTTAGCTTTACTAACAAACTCTAACTTCATTTCATTTTCAAACATAACTTATCTTCTCCTTTTTCTAAAATGTTTAATGACTCATTTTGTCCCTTTTTGGGACAGTCCCAAAAACGGACAAAAGTTCCAAAAAGGTAAAATGCTCACTTTGTGCCTGTCCTAAGAAAGTTCCTCGGCAACTGGAATTAGTTTTAGTATGCCACTCATTTCGAATATTCTGTTTACGGCTTGGGTTAGGTTACTAACTTCTAATTTGGCTCCTAACATATTGGCAAATTTGTATCTTCCTATTACCATGCCTATTCCTGCACTATCCATGAAAGTGACACGATTAAAATCAAATATAACTCTTTTAGGCATATATCTCTCCATTTCATAATCTGCTTTCCTCCTTATCTTTTGTACACTGCAATCATCAATTTCGTCTATTATTTTAAATACTAGCAGCTTGTCCTCTTCATAAAATTTGCTTTCCATTGCTTTCCCTCCTCTTTTGTTTTTGCTTTTTTATTATAATACGTCTCCTAATTTTTTCCAAGAGTAAAATTTTAGAAGTTTTGTCGATTGATAAGAAGTTTTCGACAAAAAATGAAAGGATATCCATTAATTGATATCCTTATCCTTTTACTAAAACAATTCTTTGACTAGCAATTCTTCATTTTTCAAAGTATGGTTGTTTTGGCTTAATAAATTTTCAAAAAACATAGTTAGATATTCAAAAGTAGGATAAATCCCTTTAGGAATATTACCATAATTACTTCTAACTAAAGCATTTCTAAAATATTGACTATGTTTTTTAAACATATCATTATTGACTGAAAATCCCAAATTATTCAAATATTTTTCAATAAACACTGCTGTTGTTCTTGTGTTCCCCTCGCCAAACGGATGCACTTGCCAGATACTAGAGGTGAATTCAGCTATATGTTGTATCCATTCTTCTGGCTTTAGTTTTGCATAATCAAATTCTTTTTCTTTTTTAAAATCATAATCAAAGTAACTTTCTATTTCTTGATAATTAACGTATTTTACTGTTTCTCCATTTAAAATTGGCTCTTTTTTAGTTATGTTATATTCTCTATATTTTCCAGCAAAATCATAGATATCCTGAAATAAAGATTTATGAATATTTTTTAAAGCAATCGGACTAAAGCCAAAACTTTTATTTTCTAAAATTATAACCATTTGTAGAGAAACTAAATCGCACTCTCTTTCTTGTTGAATTTTTACTTGGTTTGTATTTTGTTCTTTATAGTAGGTCTTTAATCGTTTTCCTACTTCTGTATAGCTTAATTTTCCTTTAATGTTTTGTTGTGATAAATCCATTAAATAGTTTGATGGTTCTAAGTTATCTACTTTATTTAGACCAATTGCTGTATCCCAATATTCTTGTTTTTTGACACAATCTGTTGTTTCGTTTTCTATGATATAGTTTTGCTCCTCCATACTTAGAACACCTCCTATTTTTCGATTTTCTCTAGCATTGCCTGATATTTTTCTAGTTTTGCTTTTTCCTCATCGATTTTTGCTTGTGGTGCTTTATTGACAAATCCTGGATTGGAAAGCATTTTTTCGCATCTTGCAATTTCTTGTTGCAATTTTGCTTTTTCTTCTTCTTGTCTTTTACGCTCTTCTTCTTTATCGATTAAGCCTTCTAATGGCATATATAATTCAATTCCATCACTTACAATTTGAATCGCATCTTCTGGAATTCCTGCTTTATCTTTTTGCACCTTTACGCTTTTTCCAAATCCTAATTTTAATAAGAAGTCTTGTGCTTGTACAATTTCTTCTTGGTATTTTTTCGTTACAAAGATTAAGTCTGCTTTTTTCGATGGATGAATATTTTTGCTAGCACGTATGTTTCTAATTTCTACTATCATTTCTTTTAGTTTTTCTATGCTATCATTTCTTTCGTCATAATCAACTCTTTGTTTTGTTTTTGGCCAATGTGTCATCATTAATTCTTTATCCTGATAGTTGATTAATTCTTCATAGATTTTTGAAGTCACAAATGGCATAAATGGATGCAATAATTTCAAACTATCTCCAAATACATAATTCAAAACAAAGCTTACTTGTATTTTATCTTGTGGATTGTCACTATACAATCTGGTTTTAACCATTTCAATATACCAATCACAAAATTCGTTCCAAATAAAACTATAGATATTGTCTAAGGCAATTCCTAAATCGTATTCCTCAATATTTCTTGTTACGGTTTTAATCACATTATCTAATTTATGGATAATCCATCTATCTTCTATCTTCAAAGCTTCTGTTTTATAGTTTCCTGTTTCTTTATCTTTTATCGTTTCCCCAAAACTAAGGATTTCTTCTTTTGAAGCTAAGTTCATTGTAATGAATTTAGCTGCGTTCCAAATTTTATTGGCAAAATTAGCTGCTTGGTCTAGTTTTTCAGGCATATAGCGAATATCATTTCCCATAGTAGTTCCTGATAATACAGAAAATCTTAAAGCATCTGCTCCATATTGGTCAATGACTTCAATTGGGTCAACACCATTGCCTAAGGTTTTTGACATTTTTCTTCCTTGGCTATCACGTACAATTCCATGAATTAATATATCGCTAAATGGTTTTTCTCCCATGGTTTCCAAGCCAGAGAATATCATCCTAGCAATCCAGAAAAAGATAATATCATATCCTGTTACGATGACATTGGTTGGGTAAAACCTTTTTAAATCTTCTGCTTCTTTGTTTGGCCACCCAAGTGTTGAAAATGGCCATAAGGCTGAACTAAACCACGTATCTAAAGTATCTGGGTCTTGCTCTAATTGGGCATTACCACATTTCTCACATTTTTCTGGTTTTACTTTGGCTACATTGATATGTCCACAATCTTTGCAGTAATAAGCTGGTATTTGATGTCCCCACCATAGTTGTCTTGATATACACCAATCTTGGATATTTTCCATCCAGTTGAAATATGTTTTTTCATATCTTTTGGGGATAAATTTAATAGCATCATTTCTAACAGCTTGAATTGCTGGCTCGGCTAATTCCTTCATTTTGACAAACCATTGCTCTGAAATTTTAGGTTCAATGGTATTTTTGCATCGTTCACATTTTGCTACATTATGTGTATATTCTTCTTCCTTTACCAAAGCTCCTATTTCCTTTAGTTTTTCTACGATTTTTTGTCTTGCTTCTGTTAGTTCCATCCCTTTATATTCTGGCACTAAATTTCCCATTTTGAAGTTTTCGTCAAATACTTCTACTACTTCTAAATTATGTCTTAAACCTGCTTGATAGTCGTTCATATCATGAGCTGGTGTGATTTTTACGGCTCCTGTTCCAAATTCTTTTTCGACAAAGCTATCTGCTATAATTGGAATTTCTTTGTTCATGATTGGTAAAATACAAGTTTTTCCTACTAAATCTTGATATCTTTCATCCTCTGGATGAACGGCTATTGCAGTATCTCCTAGCATGGTTTCTGGTCTTGTTGTTGCAACGGTAATATAGGTATTGCTATCCTTTACAGGATAACGTATATGCCATAAATGAGATGCCTCTTCATGGTATTCTACTTCAGCATCTGAAATAGAGGTATTACAGTTGGTACACCAATTTACCATCCTTTTTCCTTTATAAATAAGCCCTTTTTCATATAAATTTACAAATTGTTCTAATACAGCATCTGATAAACCTTCATCTAAGGTAAATCTTTTTCTATCCCAATCACAAGAACAGCCTAGCTTTCTTTGTTGTTCTTGGATAGTTCCTCCATAAATTTTAGTCCACTCCCAAGCTTCTTCAATGAATTTTTCTCTTCCTAAATCCTGTTTTGTTTTTCCTTCTTCCTTTATTTTTTGAACTACCTTCATTTCGGTTGAAATAGAAGCGTGGTCAGTTCCCGGAAGCCATAGGGTATTATAACCTTGCATCCTTTTAAATCGAATTAAAATGTCTTGTATGGTATCATCTAAAGCATGTCCCATATGCAACTTTCCTGTTACATTTGGTGGCGGCATCATAATGCAATAATTTTCTTTGGTTTGGTCGTTACTTGGCTTAAAATAGCCCTTTTCTTCCCAATGCTTATACAACTTCTCTTCAAAATCTTTTGGATTATACTTATTGTTCATTTCTTTTTCCTCCTTAATATAATTATTAAAAACACAAAACTCGCCCCTAGCATAAGGGCGAGTGTATCTTCTCACGGTACCACCTTAATTCATCATTTTTTAAAATGATATCTTGGTTAGCCTGTAACGTGGCTTAGACGGATATTCCTATTTTTTATTTTTCAGAATATCAACTAAAAAAGCTACCTTCCATTTACCTTTTTCTTAAGAAGCTTTCAGCCTTTGACTTCTTTTCTCTAAAAGTTAAGTATAAATGTACTCCTCTTTTTTCTTGTTTTTTTCTATGCTATTATTATTACACATTTTTCCAAAAATGGCAATAGTTTTTCAGGAATTTTCTTAGCCTTCTCGATAATCAGATGGTATCTCAAATTGGTCATCTTCTACTTGATAAGAAGTCTCTACCTTTAATAATTCTTGATATTCTCCCTCTATCGTCTTAATATATTCTAACTTACCTTCCTTAAAATAAAACCTTGTCTTAGCCTTTTGTTCCTTTAAATCACCGCTACCTTTTAGGGAAAAATCGGTTATTCCATCATATTCTTCGTACTTATATTCTTGCCCTTCAATCTTTTCTTTTCCCTTTGTAAATTCACTATTTTTTAAACTTTCTAAGGCAAGCTCTATTTTTCCTAAATTGGTTTCATTATTCAAATACGTATAATATATTTTCTGGTCACTTATTAATAAATACGAATTACCATTTTTAACAAGATACGTAGATACTCGTCCTTGCTTGCAAGTCTCTAAACGTGCCATATTATCCTTTTTAGCATAATAAAATGTGTTATTTTCATCTAAAGTAATTTGAATACGATAAGACTGTTTTTGCTTTAACGTATCTAGCAATTTAGCCACTTGTGATGGTTCTTCCTCTGGCTTTATTGGTTTCGTTTTAGCTTCTCTTGTAAGCCAAAAGGCAATTCCTACTAGGACTACTATCGCTAAAATACTAACCACAATTCCTACTATTTTTTTCTTATCTTGGCTCATTTGTTTCCTCCATAAATTTTTTAATCTCCTAAATTAATGCCTATATTTCTTGCTGTTTTAATTAGGTCATCATCCATTTCCACTTTTCTTAAGTTACTTTCTTCCGTGTTTCCAGATACAGCTCCTATTTTGGTATTTTTTCCTACGACCTCTTCTAAAGAAACACTATCTAATTTTCCATTTTTAATAATGGCTAAGGTTCCAAATTTTCCTTCTAGTGCCAATTCCATCGCTTTGGTTCCATATTTAGTAGAAAGCACTCTATCAAAAGCAGTTGGTGTTCCTCCTCTTTGCATATAACCTAAGGTCGTATTTCTTGCTTCTAAGCCTGTTAACTCTTGCAACTGCATCGCAACAACTTGTCCAATTCCACCCAATTTCGTATTATCAACACCTGCTCCATTGTCTCTTTTTCCCATAATCGTAATTTCTCCACCTTTTGGGGCTGCTCCTTCTGCCACAACAACTACACTAAAATGTTTCCCTCTTTTTTTACGATTTTCAATCTTATCCGCTACACGATTAATATCATAAGGTATCTCTGGAATTAACGCTACGTCTGCTCCTCCTGCTATCGCAGCTTCCAAAGCAATCCATCCTGCATATCTTCCCATGACTTCTAATACCATAATTCTATGATGGGTTGCACCTGTTGTGTGTAGTCTATCTAAAGCTTCCATGGCTACTGATACAGCCGTATTATAGCCAAAAGTAATTTCCGTACAAGCTACGTCATTATCAATGGTTTTTGGTACACCAATCACATTAACCCCTTTGGTTGAAAAGTCTCTTGCTGATTTTTGTGTTCCATCTCCTCCTAAGGTAAAGATACAATCGAACCCAAAATCTTTAATGTTTTGTATCGCTTGGTCTGACATGTCCTTATATTCTACTGTTCCGTCTTCTTTTACTATTTTATAGTTAAATAAGTTCGCATTAGTAGAAGAACCGATAATAGAACCACCTTTTGGTAAAATTCCATTTGCCTCTCCATTAGCAGCGGTTGATAATAATTCAAAATCTTTTTTCAATAAGCCATTATAGCCATCAATAATTCCATAGCACTCTACCCCATTGTTTTCTGCGGTCTTTACAATCGCTCTAATCACAGCGTTAAAACCTGATACATCTCCTCCATTAGCTAATATTCCTACTTTTTTTAGCATTTAAAATTCCTCCTTATTACGTTGTTTTTCTTTTCTTATTATATCAATAATTCATTTTTTTACAACACTTTTTAGAAGTTTTTTAATATTCTAACGAAAATCTTCTATTTATTTTGCTTTCCTGACAAATTTAACATGTCACAAAATGTCAATACAATTCTTTTCTAATTTATGGCATAATGATTATGATTTTAAAATTAAGGTGATGATATGATTAAAGAAAAGAGAAAATCCAAGAAATATACCCAAGAGGAAATGTCAAAACTTCTCGGTATCAGTTTAAGGCAATATGTAAGAATTGATAATGAAGAAGACTTACCAAGAAGGGATGTTCTTAGAAATTTAATTATAGAATTAGATTTGACCAACGAAGAAATCGGAGCCTACATTAGAAAAATGACCAAGAATATTGCCTAAAAAAATAAGGGCTTATTTTTTTACCCTCATTTTCCTTATTTCGTTGCAATATGTATATTTTCAATCTCTGCCTTTAACTCTCTTGCAATGATATTTTGTACTTGCGCTACCTCTTCTTGTTTCATTTCTTGCGCCTCAATAATCACACTAATACTATTACCATTAACAAAAACCACATTATTTTCAAAACCTTTTGTTCGAATTAAATTTTCACAAATCATGATACTATTTTTGGTATCATTTATTTTTTGTATTTCTTGTGTCGCAAGTTGTTTTCCTGTTTCCGGCGAATTACTACTATTTAAGACCTTTTCATAATTTTCTATCATTTGTGAATACATAGTATCTCTTTCTAATTTTGACTTCACAAAATAATCATTGCTACTAGCACTACTGGTCTCTTTTGTTTCTTCTTTTGCTGTTTCCTCCTTTGTTATATTTTGGTTGTTGTCCATGCTTGTATTGGTTGTAGTATTACTTGTTTCCGCAGTCGTATTTGTTATATTACTTGTATTGTTTTTCTCTTCTGTATTTTCCTCTGTTACCACCTCATTGCTATTTACCAACGTGGCATCTCCAATATCAGCTAATTGCATATCATCACTTGCCTCCATTTGCATAGCCGTTTCCACAGATGCCTCTTTTTCTGTCTTAGTAGTATAATTCAAATACCCTGCCGTCATCAACATAAGTACAATCACATAAATAATAATTTGATTTTTCTTAAACAATTTCATTTCTAAACCTCTCCTTTTTGTGCCAAGGGGGACGGACCTTTTTGGCACACTTTTTTTATTTTTTCCTATACAGATAGTTATCGCATTTCAAAAACCTGTATTTTATGAGTTGCAAGTCCAGTCACAGCTTCTACTGCTTGGATAATATTTGTTTTCGTTTCTGCATTGTTAGCACCTTTAGCAGTTACAATCGCTCCTTCTACTTTGGGTTGTACAATTTTTTGAGTAATCGGCGTTTTTTCTCCATTATCTTCTTGATAGATAATATCTTTTTGTGTATCTGTTTCTTGTATTTTTCGAATTCCTCCTGAAGTATCGTTTTCTTCTGTATTGCTAGTTTTCGTATTTTCATTATACATAGCCACTACTTCGCTAGACTCGGAATAATTAACAAAAACTTTGACCTCTCCTACTCCTTGTATTTTTGATAAAATTTCTTCTAACTGCTGAGCTAAACCTACGGTCGTTTCCTCTGTCATCTTATTATCTACTTTTGTTATGTTTTGATTACTACTTGCTAATTGTTTTGAACTAGTGTCATTTTCTTCTTTATGGGTCAACTTTTTATTTCCGTTCCAAATCAAATTAATGATAACAATTGTGATGATTAGCAATACCACAAAAAAAACTAAATTTTCAATTTTCTTTTTGTTGTTCCCTTCTCCTTCTTCTGGATTTCCCTTTGTTAATTGTTTTAATTTATCTCTAAACATTTTTCACTCACCCCATATTCTTCTATTAAAAACTTTTTAATATTTTGTATGTCTGCTCGATTGACTTTTGTTTTTTTGTCATCCGCCTCATTTTCTTCCTTTTTCATATCCTCTTGTTTTTGAATACTTGTATCAATTGGCTTTATTTTCTGAATTTCTGCTACGACCTTATTTTCTATGTTTTCCTTCTCTGACGGTTTGACCTCTTCTTGTGATTTTTGCACTTTGATTTTAATTTTTGTAATCTTGGTTTCTTCCTCTTTATCTGATATTTGTGCCTTTACTTTGCAACTATTTACTTCATATCCTTTTTCCTTCAATTTTTTACTAATATCCTTTTCTAGTTCTTGTATGTACAATTCTTGTATTCTTTCATCCATAGAAGTTTGATTTAAAGTTGTACTTGTTTGTGCTGTAGTATATTCGTCTAAATCAAAGCTTCCTTCTTTAAAAACGTCCTGATGCTTAATAAAAGGAGATATAATCGTAAACAAGACGTAAATTCCCATTACCATCCTAATATATTTTTTGGTCTTATTATTCGGCAAAAGCATTTCTAAAATAGATACCACAACAATGGCTAGTCCCAATCCTTTTACCCATGAGCTCATAAATTCTATCATCTTGACTCACCCCTTATCTATACATCATTCCGCTATTCGATATTTTTAAAACGAGAGTTGTACCAATAATAATCATAAACGAAATACTTGTTAATATGGCTAAAAAAATCTTAAAAATATCTCCTATTTGTTCTAACAAACTTGTTACCTTGTCATCTGCTATCGGTTGTATCACACCTGCTAGCAGTTTATACGCCAGAGTTAGGCTAGCTAATTTAATAATTGGCATGATGCAAATTCCTAAAATGATAACAACACCAACTAAACCTACTGCATTTTTCAAAATAACACCACAACCAAGTACTGTATCTACGGCATCTCCTAGGATTTTTCCTACCACTGGAATAGCTGAACTAACCACAGCTTTTGTTGTTTTAGCAGTAATACCGGTCTACACTACTAGACATAGTTCCCTCTAAAGAAATCACACCCACAAATACAGTTAAAACAACACCTAAAAACCACACAATTCCCGACTTAAAAAACTTAGCCAACTTGTCTATCTTTATCTGGTCAGAAAGCTTGGATAAAATCACTAAAGCTGTAAAAACCATCAGAACAGGAAGAATTATATTTTGTATGATATTTCCGAATAAAATTTATCATAAACAAAATAATTGGCTCTAATACACCACTTGTTGCAATACTTCCTGTTGACATCATCAAAGTAATTAAAAGAGGAACTAACATATTCATAAAAGCCACTAAATTCGTAGTCGTATCTTGCACCATTTTCACTATATCAGAAAAATTAGCCAAAATAATGGTAATAATCAATATGTATTGTGCGTAATAAATCAATTTAGAAATGCCATCATTTTCTAAGCTTTCGCTAATCGCCTTCAAGATACTATGTATCACAATAATAACCAAAATACTTCCAATTGCCTTTAGAGCTGTTACAACCTCTGTCCCTAACAAACTTAAAATCTTTTTTCCTATACTTGCATTATCAATCTCTCCTTTGACCGCATCGCTTAGCACCTCATTTAAATCCCAATCCGCAAAAAACTCACCTGCATATTCCTTCGAATTCTTCAAAAAATCCTGTATGCCAAATTCCTCTTGCTGCTCATGTATCATCTCTTCATTACTCGTCGCATATACACTAGCACCAATACTAACGCCAGTATTTTCATTCGTATAAATTAATATTTGAAGCCAGATTAAACACATAGCAATCCATAAAAATTTAACAACTATTCTCCTCATTTTTCTTATGTACTCCTTTTTTGGCATTTCTTGGGCATTTCTGGGACAGTCCCAAAAGTGGACTTTTGCTCTTTCTGGGACAGGCACCAATCGTCCATTTTAGGTTGGTAATATCTTTAATATGATTTCCAATAGACTTGATATAATTGGTATTGACATAGATATAATGATAATTTTACTTCCGATTTCAATTTTGCTAGCAATTGCTCCTTCCCCTGAATCTTTGCAAATGCTAACAGCAAATTCCGATAAAAATGCTATTCCTGTTATTTTTAACAATAATGCTAAAAAGTTACTATTGATAGAGGCTTTATTGGCTAATGACTGTAGCAATGCAATAATTCCTTGTAATTCATCCATTACTAAAACTAAAATTAACACACCTGTTAATAAGCTAATATAAATAGCAAATTCTGGTCTATATTGTTTCAATAAAATAATTATGATTAGTGCTATTAACGCAATCCCTATTATTTTGATAATTTCCACTGCTTTGCCTCTCTTTCACTCTTCTTTTGCTTGTATTTCTTGTTTGCATAAGTTTGTTATTCTCTTTTCTATTCTACTTTGCTTAATTTTGTGGTTTTTTAGCGTTGCTCCTCGAAAGGTTCAATATCCATTTTAGTCTTCTTTTGCCACTTTTGGGACTGTCCCAGAAAGAGCCCAAAGAGACCTAAATCAAATAACTCAACAAAAAAGAATACCAAAGTTTCTTATGCTACAAATTGAAAATGGTTCTTACTGTTCCAAATAATCCACTTATTTCTTTGATTACCATTGTTAAAACGATAACTAATCCTGCTAAAGTTGTCATCATCGCTTGGTCTTCTCTTCCTGCTCTTACTAATACTTGGTGCAATACAGCAACTAAAATTCCAATAGCTGCTATTTTAAATAATAAATTAATATCCATTTGCTTCCTTCTCCTCTAATTTTAATTTATATTTTCCCTTAACATAGAATAATAACAATGGCTAAACCTATTGTTGTTCCCAACTTACTGTACAATTTTTCATTTTTAATTCTTTGTTCTTGTGCTTCTTGTAGTTGAGTTTCTAAAAATTTTTGAGTAATTTCAATTTGACTAGTTTGTCCCTCTGCGTCTGTTTGCCCTAGTAATTTTGACAATGTCTTTAACACATGTTTATCTTCTTTCGTCAAGCTATTTTGGCTTTCTTCAATTGCCTCTTCCCACGCTATATTGGCTGTTTTAGTCTTCATTTTTTCTTTGGCTACTAAAAATATTCTTCCCACACATTGACTTGTATTGCTAGCAATTTCTTCAAATATTTCAGGAATAGGATCATAGGTAAATTTTATTTTTGTTTGGAACATATTAAGTGCATTTTTCATCTCTTCTAATTCATTTACTCGTATCACATACTTCTTAGATAAGTATCTTCCAATTAAACTGCATGATACTAAAATAAAAAATAGCATAAAATATTTTATCATTTGCATCATTTTCCAACCTCTTTCTCTTTTAATAGTCCTATTGTCCACTTTAGTGCCTGTCCCAGAAAAGGAAATGGCAAATGGTCCACTTTTGGGACTGTCCCAAAAAGTCCCAAAGAAAGTTCCAAAGAACCACAAGACTATAAATTACTATATTATATGCAAGAGTTTTTCGTTTAGAACTATTTTTTAATATTTATAAGAAAAATACTTTTTCTATTTGTTTTGTTTCAATTAATTGATGGATGGCTGTGTTGTTTTTAATGTCTTCCATGTTTCTTCCATGCATAGTAAAGATTCCTTTTACTCCAGCTAGCATTGCTTCTCCGGATGGCTTGTATGTCTTCTTTTGAACCAATTTCGTCACAAGCAATTACTTCTGGTGCCATAGAACGTATTAGCATTTTCATGCCTTTTTCTTTACTGATATTTTCGATTACGTCGGTTCTTATACCAATATCGTTTTGCGGTGCTCCTTTATACATAGCCGCTATTTCTCCTCTTTCATCCACTACTCCGCATGTCATCCCTTTGAAATGGATTTCTGCTATTCCGGTTGCTGATATTTCGTATGATATCCCTTAGCATGGTTGTTTTTCCTTTTCCTGGTGGTGAAACGATTAAGGTATTATAGATAGTGTTATTTTCTTTGTCTATTATTTCGCTTAGTAGATGGTTACTACAATTGATGACTTCTCTTGCTATTCTAAAATTTAGACTAGTTATGTATTTTAAGTTTACGATATGATTTCCTTCTATTACTGCGGTTCCTGTTATTCCAATTCTATGACCTCCTTTGACTGTTAAAAATCCTTCACATATTTGATTTTTATAGGCATAGATTGAATTTTCGCATAGTCTTTCCAACGTTTGCAATATTTCGCTTGTACTAATTTGATAGTCAATTACGATATCTGCTTGTCTTGTTTTTAATAAAATGGCTCGTTCTACTCTAATTCGTATTTCTTGTAAATGTTTTTGTAGGTTTCTGTCTTGTGCTAATGTACTTTTTAACAAGTTATAAATGTTATTCGGAAAATATCTTAAAATTTCTTCTATATCTTTCACTTTTTATCTCTCTTTCTTTTGTCTTTAATATTTAATAGAAAATGTGCCAAAAAAGTCCGTCCCCTTTGGCTCCCTTTGCCTCTCCTCTGTCTTCCTCTACCTTATGAGACAAAAAAGACCTGTCCCTAGTGTCTCACCAACATGCAAAAAGAACATATATTATTCTTAATATATGTTCTTTTTATTCTTATTAGAACTTCTTCTATCGTTTTTTACTCTCTTTTTTCTATTTTTTGTTGATGACTGCTCGATAGATAAGCCCTGAGTTTTCATCTCTTTCAAATTCTACTCGATAAGCTGTTTCTAGTTCGACTTCATCTTTTATGGCTACAAGGTTTTGGTCAGTTACTTCGTATTCTTCTCCATTAAAATGGATTTCTTTGATTTTTCTGTTTTCTTCCTCTTGTGTTTCGTTGTTTAACTGAATAGTTGAAATTAAACCTTTTACGGTTGTTCCTCGTAAATTAGTGCTTTCATAATTTTCGAATCGTTGATTAAAGGCATTTACTTCTTCTTCATTGATATTGCTTGTATTAATGGCACTTAATGTTGAAAAGTTTTCTCCAAATTGTGGAATAACGTATTGTAATGGGTTTTCGTCTTCTTCTAGTCCTAATTCTTCCATATGTTTTTTGTTTACTTCTACGATTCTTTGTTGTACAGCTTGCATGAAGTTTGCTACTTGTTCTTCCTCATAGTTGTTTAGTATCATACTATTCTCTTCTGAAAATTCGTCTATTGTTACACTGTCTGTAAATTGAACATTGTTATTGTATTGATATTCGTATTTTATTTGGTCTGCTTCTAATGTTAATTGGTAATTTTCAAGAATATTTTGCATAGCTTGTAAACCTATATATTTAGCACTAAATGCTATTTTCTCTGTTTGTCCATTATTTTTTATTTGCAATTGTATATGATATTGTGCTTCATTTTCTGTTATCATTTTTTGTAGATTAATTTCGAGGTCGCTCATTTTAATTAAAATACGATTGGTTCTTTTTCCTGTTTGATAAACTGTCATCTCTAATGTCTCATCGTCTATTTTAGAAGATGCATTGTTTAATTCTCTTATGCTATTATCTAGGTTACTTGTTGTTATTTTTGAAGCATTGTTATAGGTGGTAAGATATTCATTTAATTTGTCTAGTGTTTGCTGGTCATTTTTTAAGGTTTCTAACATTTTTACAATTATCGTCTTTATTTTTTCGCCTGTTAATGTTAGTTTATAGCCTATTACACCAGTTTCTTCTATTTTGCTAAAATTCTCTTCTTGTAGTTCTTGCATAAGTTGATTAAAATAGATATTTTTAATATGGTCCTTTTCTTCTTGTGATAATTCTATATGAGAAAACTCTTGTATTTTTTCTAACCCATTTTCTTGTCCTACGATTTTATTATCGCTTTCTTTTGTTGCTACATATTTACTACCTATATAGTCTGTCTGAATTCCCATGGTATCTCCGACTTTTTTATAGGTTAATGGAAATTTTACGTCATCTGAATAATTTAGACTAATATTTTGCAAAGCTTGCTTGTTAGCCGTGTCTACTTGCCCATTAAAGGTTAAGTCCATTTGGTTAATGTTTTCATATTGGTCACTTGTATTATAGGCTGTGATATTGACTTTAATATTCCCTTCGTCTTGATAGGGTGTTGTTTTTTGCTTTTCAAAATATTGCTTTAAAGGCTCTTCGATAAAGCCTTCTTTTTCTTCTCCTATTTGTGTGATATAGTTAAAAAATAATTCTTTATTACTTTTAAAGATATCGGTTGCAAAATAAGTGTAGGCAATTCCTGTTAATACCATTAATAGAATCAGCAAGATGATAATGATTAATATGATTTTACTGTTTTTCTTTTGTCCCATTGTTAACGCTCCTATCTTAACTTTATTCTTCCCAGTTATGATAAATATTTGCTACGTCGTCTAAATCTTCTAGTCTTTCGATTAGTCTTTCCATTTTTTCTACGCCTTTTTCATCTAAAGCTACTGTAGTAGTTGGAACCATTTGTACCTCGGCTTCTAAGAATTCTAGTCCTGCCTCTTCTAATTTTTCACGAACGACGGTAAAATCAGATGGGTCAGTTATTACTTCATAGATTTCTTCTAAGGCTTGGAAATCCTCTGCACCGGCTTCTAAGGCTAGCATCATTAGGTCTTCTTCTCCCATGGTTACGGTTTCTTTTTCCATTACGATAATTCCCTTTTTGTTAAACATATAAGCTACACAGCCACTTGTCCCTAAGTTCCCTCCTGATTTGTCAAAAGCGTGTCTTACGTCTGCTGCGGTTCTGTTTTTGTTGTCGGTTGCCGCTTCTACAATAACGGCTACTCCGTTTGGTCCGTATCCTTCGTAGACAATTTCTTCATAGTTTTCATTACTACTAGATGCTTTTTTGATAGCATTATTGATGGTGTCATTTGGCATGTTAGCTGCTTTACATTTTGCAATTACATTTTTTAGTTTTGAGTTTCCTGCTGGGTCTGGTCCTCCTTCTTTTACGGCTATTAATAGTTCTCTTCCTAGTTTCGTAAAGATTTTTCCTCTTGCTGCATCGGCTTTTCCCTTCTTGGCTTGTATGTTATGCCATTTTGAATGTCCGACTCATATCTTTCTCCTCCTTTTAATTCTTTCTCTATTTTAAGGTTTTAAATAGTCTAACCTATAATCTTCGTTTTTTATTGTATCACATTATTTTCTATTTTGGTAGTATTTTTGCAAATAAATTGCTTTTAACATAATTGAATTATCTCATAGATCTAACAGTTTGCATTATTTCTTCTATTGATTTTCCTTTATTTGTCTTATTATACTTTTCTCTAAGTTCCACTATACTTTCTTCTCTTCTATTTGGAGTTAGGTCTTGTTCTAAATTATCTTGCTTTTCTTGTTCATCTAAATACTTATCTAATGTGCTTTTTTTGAACCTAATATTTCCTCTTTTCCCTATTCTTATATGTGGAATTTCTTTTACTAACTTATGCATCAAAGTCCAGTAGCTTACTCCTAAATAAGTACAAGCCTCTTTTGTTGTGACATCTCCTCATCTCCAATCCTTAATATGAAAATATTTAATCCTTTTTAAATATTTCTGTACAATTACTATTAGTATGTTATGATTGTATACCAATATAAATTGTATGTCAATACTTTTTTTTAATTTTTTTGAAAAAAACATTGTTTTGTACTAATTGTGATTGTATATATGCTATATAATGAATTGATATATTCGTTATATACTTATCAAATTAGTGAAACAGCTATTTTTATAGTATCCATTCTTGACATTATACAAATCATAATTGTATAATAGAAACAGAA
>CANPIU010000028.1 GCA_947574235.1 uncultured Clostridium sp.
TTTGATTTATCATCACAATATACTAAATGTACCATATTTTAATTCTCCTTTTTATCTCTATAAATTACTATCTTGTATTTCCACTATAAAGGACAAATAATTAGCAACTCAATTACTCTTTAGTCAAATTGTGTTTGCCAATTTTCATTTTTATGTGCTTCAAAGCACATTTCAATTTGTTTTTTATTAGTCTTTTCTTCTGCTAAATTATTGGGTATTTCATCTAATGTAAAATACTTAATTTCTGTTGTTTCTATATTTTCAATAAACTCTCCTCCAATAACATTGCACAACACAAATATCTTACATACTCCATAAGCATATATTGGTCTATTATGTTTATTTCTGTCTTGTACTGCAATTATTTTTATAGTTTCAACATCTAGTCCTGTTTCTTCTTTAACTTCTTTTATGGTATTACTTCCAACAGATTCAAGAATATCACACCAACCACCAGGCAATGACCAAGTTCCATTATTTTCATGAGTTAATAAAATTCTATCATCTTTAAATATAACTGCTCTTGTATCGATTTTAGGTGTTTGATAGCCTGTTTCATTACAAAACAAATCTTTTATTTTATTAAATTCTAAATCCGTTTTCATAGCAATCATTTCTGTTGATATATCTCTTAATCTTTCATATCTTTCTATATCATAAGCATTGTTTGTATAAGCTAGTCCCGATTGTGCTAAACTCTGTATTTCCATTGCCAATTCTAACCATTTTTCCATTTTCTATTTCCTTTCATTATTTAAAATATTATTTTATTATTTTTAAAATATCTTCAGGAATACTAAAATAATAATCGGCAAATAAATCTTTTTCCTTATGTCCCCAAACAGCTAACCCAAAATCCACATTGGCACCTTTAGAACAAATCAAATCATATTTGCTATCTCCAATATATAATGCTTCTTCTGGCTTTATATTGGATACTTCTATATATTTTAACATTGGTTCTGAATTCGGCTTATGTTTTAATGTATCATCTGCACAAATAATAGCTTCAAACAAATTAGTAATTCCAAAATAATCAAAATCAGAATCAAATTCTTCTTTCGTTTTAGAAGTTATTATTCCTAATTTATATCCCTTTTGTACTAATAAAAGTAGTATATCTTTTATTCCATCAAAAAGAATAATTTTTTCTCTATACTTATTCATATTTTTGTCCCAAATATCTAATGCTTTATCTATATTGCATATTCCAAGTTGCTTTAGAGCATCTTCTCCAGTAATTCCTAATGCAAACGCTAGCTCTTTAATACTATAGTTTTTCCCTAATAATAACAAAGTTTCTTGTAACGAGTGTAATACTGCATATTCAGTATCAATCAAAGTTCCATCTATATCAAAAACAATATGTTTATATTTACTCATATTTATAAATATTCCTTTCTTCAAAATCTATAATCTCCCCTACAACTTTTACTATTTCTCCCTACAATGACACTCTGGATTAGTACAAGTACAAGCTGGATTATAGCCACTAGCACACTCATCTGTGCAAGTACACTTCCATCTTTTTAAAGTTGGAAATAATTTCTTGCAATGTTCCTTCATTTCTTCTTTGGTCATCCCCGCTTGTGAGGCATACTCTGCACACATTTCTATGTATTCTTCCATGGTAACCTTATCTATAAATTCTCCCTTTTCATAGCAATATTTACAATAATCTACATTGAGGCTCCCATCTTTATTCGTTCCTAATTGTTCCTTTGATTCAATTGGCATAGCACAACTTTGGCATATTTTTTCCATCACTAATTCCTCCTATTATTTCTATTAATACAATCATTATAACATGATTATTAAGATAAGTATATTAAAAATAAAAAACAAGCCAAAAATTATTTGAATATATTTTGACTTATTTTTCTATCTAACTTTTTAAAAAGTACTTTTATATATTATTCATTTCTTCTAGCAAATTCTTATATTTTATCAAAAAGACTGCTATATCCTTCAAATTACTAGCATTTTGCAATTCATTTAGCATAATATATGTTTTGCTAACATTATATTGTTTTCTTGCTTCAATTTCCGTATTCGTCAACAACTTAGAATACGTATCAATTGCATTTTTAATATCATTAGAAATCTCTTGCCAATTTCCAGTATCTAACTTACTGTATCCCTTAAAGACATTTACTTTTGTTTCCACCAAAGTAGTATAAAAAGTATCTTGACCAGAGCCTCTTAAAAACTTAGGAAAATATTCATAGACTTTTACCATTTCATTTAATGCCTCTTGCTTTTTTTCTTCTTTTACAACACTTGTTAATTTATCATATTGACTATTAAATCCTAAAATGTCTTCTTGGTTGATATTAAACTGATACAAATCCATGGTAATGGCTGGCAAAGAAGTATATAGATTTTCTACTTCACTCTTAATAATATCCCAATTGATATCTTGTGTATTCGTTAGAACTCCACTTGCTTCTAATTCAAATTTCTTCTCTTTTTTATCTTCTCCCTCTCCTGTTCCTTCACTTGAATCGTTGCTTCCTCCTGGTTCTTCCGAACCCGAACCTTGTGAAGAAGAACCAGAAGATGATTTTCCTCCCCCTTGTCCTCCTTGTGAACTGCCACTTGAAGAACTATTTTCACTATTTGATTTTTGAGTCGTTGCTTTTGACATTTCACTTGTTACAACACTATAATTTCTAGCCTCAATATTATTCATCGTATTTAGCAAATTAGCTATTTTTCCTTCCATATATTTAATTTGTGAAAAAGTCTTATTCTTTTGGTCACTTTCGTCATTTTTGCTAGCATTGGTATAAATCGTAAGGGATAAAATCAATAAAATGACAATTACAACTATATAGGCAATCCTTTTAATATTTTTCAAATTTAAAACCTCCTCGTTTTTTCTATTTTTTCTAGTATTTACATTTTTGTTTTACTTTATTCTATGTATAAATTTTATTTCATTTTTAATACTAATAGAAAGATTATTTATTGAGGAGTTTTTATGTTAGTAACCGTTAATTTATACAGCCCCCAAAAAGGTGAATTAAACAGATTCTTAAGTCAATTTTACAATACTAATTTTAATCTAGAAGAAACTTTAAATTGGGAAAAAAAATATGCCAATCCTATTGAATTAGCAGAAATTGTCGGCATCTTTGCCGATAACTACGAAGAATTCGATATTCACATGTGGGTTAGCTTAGATAAAAATGTATTTGTCCATATTACCGAAGAAAATGCCGATGCATTTATTAAATATCTATATGAACGTTTTCCCTATTAACAGGGATTAGAGGGGCACTCTTTAAAATGAGACACTCAAGACCTGTCCCTCGTGTCTCATTTTATTTTTCTAGGATAATTGTAACTGGTCCATCATTTAAAAGATTTACTTTCATATCTGCACCAAAAATCCCCTTTTGTACTGGAACATCATTTTTTTCACATTGCAAGCAGAAATATTCATACAATTCTTTCGCTTGGTCAGGTTTAGCTGCTTCTATAAAGGACGGTCTATTTCCCTGTGAACAATCGGCATATAAGGTAAATTGGGATACAATGAGCAATTCTCCATTTATGTCTTTTAATCCTAAATTCATTTTATCATTTTCATCGGTAAAGACTCGTAACTTGCAAAGTTTTTTCACTAAATAATCTGCTTGCTCTTTTGTATCCTTATGGGTAACACCTAATAATACTAAATATCCTTTTCCAATTTTGCCTACGGTTTTTCCTTCTACCTTTACTTCTGCTTCTTTTACTCTTTGTACTACTATTTTCACTTCTTTGGGCTCCCTTCTTGCTAAACTACTCTTTATCTTCGTCGTTTTCTTCTTCCTCTAGTTTTACATTAGATTCTATTTCTACGGTTTTTTCTAAATTGGATTTTTCCTCGTCTTTTTCTTCTTGCTTACCTTCATGGTTTTCCTCATTTTGAATACTTTGTTGTAATTCTTCAATTACTACTTGTTTTTCCATTGCTTTGTCTTCTTCTACTTCTATGTTTTCTAATTTTTCTAGCACTTGCACAGCTTGGCTAGGTTCCTCTGTTTGCTTTTCGCCACAATTTGGACAAAACTTATCATCCTTTTCTATTTCCTTATAACATTTTTGACATTGCTTCTTGTCTTTTAAGGTTAGGCACTCCTTTAGCAAGCTATCAATCTCATCACTTAAAACGTCAATCTTAGTGCATTGTTCTTCTAAGTCTTTCTTAATACAAATATCCTCTTCTCTGGTATGTTTTTCATAGACTTTTTTACCAATTTCCTCATAAATATCGTTAATTTGTGTTTTTAATTCTCCTATTTTAAATTTAATTTTTGTCTCTTTGGCTATTTTTCCAGTCTTATCGGCTGTTACCTTATAAGCTTCTGATGCCTTTTTTCCTAATTTATCAAAAAATTCCATTTTTCTTTCTCCTTTTTTCGAAATACTTTATTGAAGGTTTGTGTCACTTTTGCACAAAAACGTGCCAAAAGAAACGTCCCTATTAGTATCTGATTTTTACAACATAATTATTCACTTTTTTTATTTCTTGTCATTAATTTTTTGACAGCCTCTTGTGGCTCTAAATTTTCGTAAATGACTTTGTAAACGGTTTCAACGATTGGCATATCGACTTTATGTATTTGGCACAATTGATAAGCTACTTCAATGTTATCTATGCTTTCAATTACCATCCCTACTTCTTTTTTGGTTTCTTCTAATGTTTTTCCTTGACCGATTAATTTTCCCGCTTTTCGGTTTCGACTATGTTCACTTAAGCAGGTAACAATTAAATCTCCTAGTCCACTTAAGCCATAAAAAGTTTCCTTGTCTCCGCCTAACTCTACGCCTAGTCTTGTTAATTCATTTAACCCTCTCGTAATTAAAGCGGCAAATGTGTTGTCTCCTAAGTTAATTCCTGCTGCTACTCCTGCACAAAAAGCAATGATATTTTTTAAAGCTCCACCTAATTCAACCCCTTTTACGTCTTTGGAAGTATAAATTCTCATTTCACTTCCCATGAAGGTATTTTGTACCATTTCTAATATATCATCATGCTCTGAGGCTACCACTAATACAGTTGGTATAGCAATCGATACTTCTTCTGCATGGCTTGGTCCTGATAAAACGCCTACTCTTGCGGTTGGTAACTCATCTAGAATAACTTCATCTAACGTTTTTAGCGCTTCTTTTTCAAAACCTTTCGAACAGATAATCACTGGTTTATTTCCTACATATTGTTTGTATTGCTTAAAAGTATCACGTGTAAATTTAGATGGTGTTACATGCAAAATAAATTCCGCTTCTTTTATGGCTTCTTCAAAATTATTTGAGCACGTGATATTCTCATGAATTTCTAGTCCTGGCAAAAATTTACACTTTCTTTCTTGATTTATCATGTTCATTTCTTCCTCATTAAATGACCATAGTGTTATTTTGTTTCCACTTTTAGCTAAATGAGTAGCTAAGGCTACACCCCAACTTCCACTTCCGATAATGGCTATTTTTTTCATACAAACCCATCCTTCCTTTGTTTAATATCTCTCATCTTCATTATTTTTTAAAACTAATTTTATTTTCTGTTCCCTTCATAAGTCTTTGAATATTACTTCTATGATTATATAAAACAATGGCTGCTAAAATGACACTATAGAAAAAATAAGTACTACCGTTTTTCCCTTCTGTTAATATCGTATAACTGTCATTAATAAATAACGTTAACACAGGAAATAGGATAGCTGCTGCACAAGACCCTAACGATACCATCCTTGTTAAGACTATCAATACAATAGCAAAAACCAAGCAGATTAAACCAATTTGCCAATTGGTCATCAATAAAATTCCAAGAGAGGTAGCTACCCCTTTTCCTCCTTTGAAACCAAAGAAAATAGGGAAAGTATGACCGATTACCACTGCTATTCCTGCTATTTGCAATAACAATTCTTGGTTAGCTTCTTTTACAATATTACCAATAAGAATAGAAATTATAATGGCTACTACTCCTTTTAGAATATCACATAATAACGTAACTGCTGCTGCTTTTTTTCCCACTGAACGAAGCATATTCGTGCTTCCTGCATTTCCACTTCCTTTTTCTCTTACGTCAAAACCAGCCACCTTTTTACTAATGATGACTGAAAAATTGATGCTTCCTATTAAATAGGCAATAATTGCCATAATCACATACGCTACCATTTTTTCTTTCCTCCTTAATTTTTTTCTGATTTTTCTCTTACTATAATCCTCACTGGCGTTCCCTCTAGCCCAAACTCTTTTCTAATCTGATTTACCAAATATCTTTCATAAGAAAAATGAAACAACTCTTTTTGATTCACAAAAATAACAAATGTCGGTGGTTTCGTTGAGCCCTGTGTTCCATAATATATCTTCAAACGTTTCCCCTTATCTGTTGGCGGTTGCACAATAGCAATTGCCTCATTAATTACTTGATTTAAAACAGAAGTTGAAATTCTCATGGTATTTTGTTCTGCCACATAATGAATTAATTCAAATAACTTGTGAACTCTTTGGCCAGTTTTGGCTGATACAAATATCATAGGTGCATACGATAAATATTTTAACTTATCATACACTTCTTTTTTGTATTTTTCTAAAGTTCCCGTTTCTTTTTCAACCATATCCCATTTATTGACTACAATAATAACACCTTTTCCTGCTTCGTGGGCTTCTCCTGCAATTTTAGCATCTTGGTCAGTAACACCTTCTGTTGCATCTATCATCATTAAACAAACGTCTGCTCTTTCAATCGCTAGTAAAGTCCTCATGATACTAAATTTTTCGATACTCTCTTTTACTTTACTTTTTCGTCTAACACCTGCTGTATCAATTAGCACATATTTCCCTGTTTCATTTTCAAATTCCGTATCAATAGCATCTCTTGTCGTTCCTGCTATATCACTTACAATCGCACGATTTTCGCCTAATATTTTGTTGATTAAAGAAGATTTTCCTACATTTGGTTTTCCAATAATGGCAACCTTAACAACATTGCTTTCCTCTTCTTGGTCTACCTTTGGTGGAAAACTCTCATAAATTTTATCTAGCACATCCCCTATTCCAATAGCATTACTTGCCGAAATCGGATAAGGTTCTCCAATGCCTAAATTATAAAACTCATAGGCATCTTGTTTATCTTTATCAAAATTATCTGCCTTATTACATACCAAAACAACAGGCTTTCCTGATTTCTTAAGCATCAACGCAATTTCTTTATCCGCTGCCGTTACCCCTTGCTTGATATCCGTTAAAAACAAAATAACGTCTGCCATCGCTATGGCTAAATTCGCTTGCTCTCTCATTTGGGATAAAATAATATCTTCTGAAGTTGGTTCAATTCCGCCAGTATCAATTAAAGTAAAACTTCTTCCTCGCCAGTTACTTTCTGCATAAATTCTATCTCTCGTTACCCCTGGTGTATCTTGCACAATAGAAATTCGGCTCCCTACTAAATAGTTAAAAAACGTCGATTTACCCACATTTGGTTTCCCGGATAATAGCTACAATCGGTTTCATTATTTGGCCACTTTTGGGACAGGCACTAAAAGTGCCATTTTGGCATTTGTCCCTTTCTGGGACAGGCACTAAAAGTGCCATGCTTTGCCTTTTCCCTTCTCCTTTCTCTTTCAATAGGTATAGTATATCACATTGTATTAAAAAAAAGCAATGTTTTTTCAAGCTTCTGAAAATAACTTTGCTTTTTATTGAATTCTTAGATGGTAGCAATTCCTCCGATGATTTTGCTATTTTCAGCTGCTGCTAACCATTTTGCTCCTCCTGAAACAACAATGGTATCTCCTTTTTCTAGAATTCCTTTTTGTTTTAATTTTTCAATTCCTTCTGTTACTACTTCGTCGATAACGTCTTTCTTTTCTACATAGATAGGTGTTACGTTCCATGCAATGGCTAATTGATGATAGGTTCTTTTATTGTCTGTGATGGCTAAGATTGGGCATCCTACTCCCATCCCTGCAAATCTTCTTGCAGAATCTCCTGTGTTTGTGTAACAACAAATAGCATCTGCGTTTAAGTTCATTGCCATTACAGCTGATGAATAAGCAATTTTGCTTTCTAAGCTAGACATATCAATATTATCGTTTTCTCTGAATTTTTTCCAATAGTCAATATCGCTTTCTACTCTGTTTGCTATTTTTACCATAGTTTTAACGCACTCAACTGGGTATTTTCCCATAGCACACTCTCCTGATAGCATAACAGCACTGGTTCTATCATAGATTGCGTTAGCTACGTCACTTGCTTCTGCTCTGGTTGGTAATGGATTGTAAGTCATGGTTTCTAACATTTGTGTTGCGGTAATAGCTGGTTTGTTAGCTTTATTGGATAATTTAATAAATCTTTTTTGCATAACTGGTGGTTCTGTAAAATCGGTTTCTGTTGCCATATCTCCACGAGCAATCATTTGAACGTCGGCATTGTCAACGATTTCTTCCATATGTTCTAACCCTTCTACATTTTCTACTTTGGTAATGATTTTAATGTCTTTTCCACCATTTTCGTCTAATACTTTTCTTACTTGGTCTATGTCATCTTTGTTTCTGGCAAATGACATAGCTACATAATCATAATTTTGCTCGCAAGCTGTTTTTAGGTCATCAATATCTTTTTGTTTTAAAGCTGGCAAACGTACTGCTGTTCCTGGTAAGTTAATGGTTTTTCTACTTCCTAAACCATTTCCGTGTACAACGGTACATACGATATCTTTACCAACGATTTCATCAATGACTAATTCAATTGCACCATCGTCAATTAATACTTTGCTTCCTGGTTTTACATCTTTGTATAATTCTTTGTAAGATACAGATACTTTGTCTTTATCTCCTACAATGTCTTCATTTACTAATGTGAATTTTTGACCATCTTCTAACATGATTTTTTCATTTTTTCCTGTTACTAACATCCCTGTTCTGATTTCTGGTCCTTGCATATCTAATAATAAAGAAATTGGAATATCTAATTCTTCTCTTAATCTAATGACTTCTAATGTTTTTTCAGATTGTTCATCCCAACTACCATGTGAATAGTTAATTCTTGTTACGTTTAATCCTGCTTCAAATAATTCTTTCAATTTGTGTTCACTAGCTGGTCCTATTGTTCCAACGATTTTTGTTTTTCTTAAATCTTTTTTCATTTTCTTTTCATCCTTTCCCTGAGGTTTTCTTAATTTTTAACCTCTTTTTACTAAATCGATTTGCATTATATCATATCTAGTTTACAAATTTCAACATTTTTCTAAAATTTTATCATTTTAGTTGCACTATAGCATGCAGTATTTGTTCGTCTTCACTTTGAATTACTACAAAATGTTTTTCTTGTTCATAAGTATATTGGCATTTTACAGTTTCCCCTAGTTTAATTTCCTTTTTATACATAATGCTAAATTCATCAAACTGTCTTTGCTGATAAACGTCTTTCGGCAAAGTTTCATAAGCCATATCTAAATAGTATAAATTATGTACATGACCTATCATATCTATATCTTTCCTTTTTATCTCATAAATTATACTACTTTGAAAATTTTCTGGTACTTTTATTTTTTCAATTTCTTCTGCAAACACCATTTTACCAATTTCAGATTGATATTTTTCTGCCATTTTGGGTTCTACTTTTGCTATTTTTCCCGTTTGATTGTTGACCAATAGCCATTTAGAAGAAGCTACGACACATAAATTGTTGTTTTCATCATATACCTCAAAATCACGGTAAGCATAACATTTTATGATATTTCTTGACCAAGTGTGTATGTCTAAAATCTGTCCGTATTCTGGACGTTTGATTACTTTTACCTTCCAATCTAACAAAAGCCAACTAAAATCCGTTTGGTCTATTGTATTAATACCATAGCCAACCTTATCAGAGTGATAACCTGCTACATTTTCCAAATATTCTAAAATGGCTTGATTGCTTACTTTTTTTCCTTTTTCGATATCTTTTAACCCTATTTTTACCTTCTCTTTGTAAATCATTTTGCTTCCTTTCTTCCCCTCTTGTTTTAGACATTTCTTCCTAAGCAAATGTACCTATCCTACCAAAATGTCCGGAAAAGAAACGTCCCCCAATAGGACATTAATATCCCGGTTTTTCCAATAATTTGAACATGTTTTTCTTATATTCTTCAACGCCTGGTTGATTAAATGGATTGACTCCTAGTATCATCCCTGACATAGCACAGGCTTTTTCAAAGAAATAAATTAGTTCTCCTAAATTGGTTTCGTCTAATCTTTCCATGGTTATTTGTATATTGGGTACTTTTCCTGTTACATGTGCTTTTATGGTTCCTTCCATAGCTTTTTTGTTGACATAGTCTAAACCTTTTCCTGCTAAATAGTTTAAGCCATCTAAATTGTCATCATCTGGATGGATGGTTATATCGTTAGCTGGATTTTCTACGGTGATTACCGTTTCAAATAAATTTCTTTTTCCTTCTTGTATATATTGACCCATAGAGTGTAGGTCTGTTGTAAAGTCTACGCCTGCTGGAAAAATCCCTTTTCCTTCCTTTCCTTCACTTTCTCCATATAACTGTTTCCACCACTCTGTAAAATAATGCATTTTTGGCTCATAGTTGACTAATATTTCAATCTCTTTTTTATCTTGGTTTAACATATTTCTAGCTACGGCATATTGATAACACTCATTGTATTTTAAATTGGCATCATTATATCTTTCCTGTCCAATTCTAGCCCCTTCCATTAATTTATCAATATCAATTCCTGCAACTGCTATTGGAAGTAGTCCTACGGCTGTTAAGACAGAATATCTACCACCAATGTTATCTGGCACGACAAATTGCTCATAGCCCTCATTATCGGCTAAAGTTTTTAGGGCCCCTTTTTCTTTATCTGTGGTAGCATAAATTCTGCTTCTTGCTTCATCTATTCCATATTTATTTTCTAAGATTTCTCTAAAAATTCGAAAAGCTACTGCTGGCTCGGTTGTCGTTCCTGATTTTGATATGACATTAACCGAAAAGTCTTTGTTTCCAATATAATCAATTAATTCGTTCAAGTAATTAGGACTTAAGTTGTTTCCGACATATAATATTTGAGGATATTTTCTTTCTTTGTTTGGTAACATGTTGTAAAAGGAACTTGTTAAACTTTCTATGACTGCTCTAGCGCCTAAATAAGAACCACCTATTCCAATTACAACTAATATGTCTGCTTCTTTTTTAATTTTTTTAGCTGCTTTTTTAATTCTAGCAAATTCCTTTTTATCATAATTCGTTGGTAGTTCTAACCACCCAACAAAATCGTTTTCGTCGTTTGCTCTTTTGTGCAAATCTTTATGGATTTTTTCTACTTGCTCTTTGTAGGCTAAGATATTTTTTTGTGCTATCCCACTATTTTCTAGATTTAATTTTATTTCCGCCATGTTTTTATCCTCCCTTTCCTTTGTTATTCTTTGCTCATTATATTAGAATATGCAATAAATTTCAAGTAGTCCATAGAAAAAAACAAACTTACTTCGCTTAAAATAAGTCTGTTTTTTACATTATATAATCTTTTCACAAGCTCTTTTACTATCATTTTTAAGTGGAATAATATAAGCTGCTGTCTTTTCTAAATCTTCATAAGCAATATCTTCTTCAATGGAATAGGACATTTTCTTACTTTTTTGTTTCTTTAGTGTTTTAAAATCGATAATGTTTTTACTTTTTCTTGGTTCTTCTACTTCTATGTCTACTACTTTTTCTGCTTCTTTTGCGTTTATTTCATTTACGATTTCTGAATAACTATTCTTTAGTTTATCTAACATTTCGTTTATAGCAAGAATTTGCTGGGTATAATCTATTTTTGTCATTTCTTGTTGCAACATTTTTTGCATATCTTCTTGCATTTGAAGCATTTTTTCGTCAAGTAACAGTTGTATTTCTTTTTCCTTCTCTTTTTCTTCTTGGATCGTGTTTAATAAATTTTCATGGTTTGTGTTAATGCTTTCCTTGATAGTTTGTATTTGCTCTGCATAATCAAGTTTAATAATTTCCTCTTGCATTGCTTTTTGCATATCTTCTTGCATTTGAAGCATTTTTTCGTCAAGTAACAGTTGTATTTCTTTTTCCTTCTCTTTTTCTTCTTGGATCGTGTTTAATAAATTTTCATGGTTTGTGTTAATGCTTTCCTTGATAGTTTGTATTTGCTCTGTATAATCAACTTTCGTCATTTCTTCTTGGATGGTTTTTTGCATTTCTTCTTGCATTTGAACCATTTTTTCGTTTGTTCCTAGTTTGCTTTCCTCTAGTTTTTCTTGTATTTTTTCTATTTCCTCTTGATAATTTACATGGGTAATTTCTTGTTTAATAATGGCTTCTACTTGTTCTTTTTTCAAGTTAGTAGCATCCATTTTCTCTATTTCTTGCTTAATAATGCTTTCGATATCTTGTTTGCTCAAGCTTTCTTTCTCGTTCTTTTCTAAAAGAAGTTGTAGATAATTGTTTTCTTTCATGTTATCTGCTAATTCTTGTATTTGCATTTCCATTAGCTTCTTTATTTTTTGGTAATCGATACTTTCTTTTTTTATTTCCGTTATTGGTTCTCTTGCTTCTACTACTGCTTCGTTTGCTATTTCTTCTAAGGATAAATCGTCTTCCTTTTCTTTCCAATTTCTAACGGCCTTTTTTATCAATTTATCAACTGATATAATTTCCTTTTCTTTTTCCACTTCTAGTTCTTCTGAAGTGCTATGACCATAATAATAGCCTGTACTATAGGTTTTTCCTGAAATTTTCTTTTTGTTTAGGATAGCTCCTATAATTTCTCCATCTACCATTTGAATTGCTTTTTTTACTTCATTAAAGTCCTTCATTTTTGTTTTTTCACTATTGGCCACTAAAATAGTAGAATCTACAAGGGTTGATAAGATAATACTATCGGTTACTAATTTACAAGGTGGTGCATCGACAATGATGATATCATAAACTTTTTTCAAGTCACTTAATAATTCCTTCATTTTCCCAGATTCTAATAATTCAGAAGGATTTGGTGGAATGGCTCCATTGGTTAAGATATGTAGGTTTGGTATTTTGGTTTCTTGAATATATTGTTTACCCAGTTTAATATCTTTTTTCGCCTTTCCTGTCATGGCATATAAATAGTTGGAAAGTCCTTCGTAGTTGCTAACTTTAAAGATTTTATGTGCTCTACCTTTTCTCATGTCACTATCTATTAATAACACTTTTTTGTCTGTTTCTGCAAAGGCTGTCGCAATATTAGCAGAAACCCAGCTTTTTCCTTCTCTTGGTGTACAACTTGTAATTAATATCGTTTGTGCATTTTTAGCAGAGTTCATGTATAAAATGTTGGTTCGAATGGTATTGATACACTCTGTAACATAAGATTTTGCTTTTTCTCTACTTACAATTTCTTGTGTTTTGTCTTGATTCAGTGGAATACTTCCTAAGGATTTTAAGTGTACATATTTTTCTATCTCTTCTTCACTTTTTATGGTGTTATCAAATAGATAAAAAATCATAATGGTTGCAAATGCAACTCCTATTCCAGCCACCATAAACAAAACCATATCTTTAATATGATTAATGTTATATGGCTCATCTGGCAATTGTGCTTCATCTACAATTCCAACATTATTTAAGTGATAGATTTCTCCAATTTCTTTTAAGAATACTTCATCAAATTCTTTGGCTATTTGCATTGCGATTTCTGGATTGGTATTGGTAACCGCCACTTGTATTACATAGGTATCTTTCATGATAGTAATTTTAATATCTTTCAATAGTTCTTCTTCTGTCATATCTAATCCTAAATTATGAATTACTTGCTTCATTACTTTTGAGTTTTCTCCAATGCTTCGATAGGTTTCGATTAATCCAGAGTTTACGGTTAAGTCTGCATTGACGGTTAAGTCTGAGTTCATGATTACCGTTCCTTCTGATGCACTGTTTGGTATTAATAATAGGCTTGAGGTTGCTCTGTATTTTGGTACTACATAGTGATAAGAATAGATACACCCTAGTACAATAAAAATTACTAAAATAGTTGCGATTACTAGCTTTTTACTTTTAATAATATCTAATATTCTACTTATTTCAATATTTTCATTTTTTCCCATATTTTACCCCCTATTCCTTATTATACCGTATTTTTGCATTTATTGCAATACTTTATGTAAATAAATAGGGCTATTCTCTAAATTTTAATGTCCCATAACCTCTTCCATCACTTTGGCTAGATACTTCATACTCGTTAAACATTGTTCCAAAGTATTTCCCGTTGCTCCTACTTCAATAATATTAGCATATTTTGCTGTATGTTGATTATATCTTGACTTTGTCAAAGTAATCGACTTAAATAACCCTGGATACATTTCTTCTGCCTTTTCTTGTACTTTGATAGCAAACTTCAAATTTTGGTTCCAATTCGGATGCCACAAGCCTCCATTGTTGGTCCCTACTACAAACATAATTTGTGCTGCCACGTCTTCTCCTATTTTAACAGTTGGTGCATAATCACTTCTACTACCAATCGCATCTCTATGTACGTCAATTACAATGTCTGATGGTGTTGTTTTTAAAATATTCTCCACGGTTGCTAAAGAACGTGTATAAGAGCCATTATAAGCTGGATAATCATGATAAGAAGTATCATGTATCACTGAATAGTTATATTGCTTTAGTTGATTTTCTAGTTCGGTTCCTACTTTCGTTACCGAAAAATTCAAGTCGGTTGTTCTAAAATTTCCTGTCGGCGTATATGGATAGGCTTCACTCGAAGTATAACTTTCACAACTATGGGTATGGAATAATACAATATTTTTATTTTCAATCGTGATATCTGGTTTCATCATTTCTTCTGTTAATTGATATTCTGTCTCATTTTTTATTTTCACTTTTCCATATTGAGTATTATAGTTGTCTTTTAATGGATTATTCGTAATCACTTCCGTCGATAAGCCTGTTCCTGCTAATTCTAGATTCTCTTCTTTTGGCGGTTGTGGTTCTGTTACTTGTTCTTCTTTAGCCACTACTTCTTCTCTTATTTCTGCCTTTTCTATCCCCTGCATCGAACTAATTTGTGTTTTCAATATTCCTTGTAAAAATTTATCTTCTGTAATCTCCTCTTCCTTTGCTATCTTTTTATATTCTTCATTAACACTAGCCATCGTCGGCACAGCTTGTTCTAAACACCCAAGCATACTATTTTCAGTAACCCATTTAGGCATACTTCTTTTTTCTTTTATGATTTTGGGAAAATATTGGCTAACTGTTATGATAATGATAAGCACTGCCAACATTCCTATTACATATTTCTTGATATCTTTCATTTTCAGTATCGTAACATTAAACATAATTTCTCCTTGTCCTTTGTCCAAAATTCTCCTTTTGTATGTATATGCGAAACTTTGTAATTTATGACAAGAAACAAAAAAAGAGAATATGATAATTTAATACCATACTCTCTTTTTTATTAAACTTATACTTTCCTCCAAAACCAATCCAAACTATTGTCAATGCTTTTCTTTCCTTCGGCTTTTGCTTCTATATCATCTACCCATAAGTAAGAGAAGAAACTAATCAAAACAAATACAAAATCAATTGCTATGCATCTTGACAACGTTGTTAACATATATCTAAATTCTTCTGATAAAGTTGCAATTTGTGCTACATGTACAATTAAAATAATTAAATAGGCAAATAAAACAATCGCTCCTATATAACTTTTTTTCACTTCTTGTGCTAAAAATATAAGTAATACTGTAGCTGCTAACATTAAAATTAAGGTTAGTGGATTTGAAATATCGAAAATAAACATCTCTTAACCCCTCCATTTTCTTTTGTTTATCTATTTATATGTTATCATTAATTTTCTTTTTGTGCAATATTTTTTCTTTGATTTTTTTATTACATTTTTGTTACAAAATGACTTTTAACTTAATCTTTGTTCAATTAAGTCAGCTATTTCTTGTGCTTTTTTCGTAATATAAACTTGGTCTTCTCCTTCTATCATAACTCTTACCAGCGGTTCTGTTCCAGATGGTCTAATTAATACTCTTCCATTTCCGGCAAATTCTTTTTCTAGGTTTTGGATAGCTTCCTTTACTTCATCATCTTTTTCGTAATCATATTTTTTATCCGTGCTTACTTTGGCATTAACCAATACTTGTGGATATAGCCTTACCATATTGCCTAATTCAGAGGCCTTTTTCTTACTCTCTAGCATCGCTTTTATTAACATTAAAGAAGTTAATATTCCATCGCCTGTTGGATTGTAGTCCAGTAAAATAACGTGACCTGATTGTTCTCCTCCTAAATTAAAGTCTTGTTTTAGCATTTCCTCTAACACATAACGGTCTCCTACTTTGGTTTGTAATAATTGTAAGCCATTTTCTTTGGCATATTTATTTAGTCCTAAATTACTCATAACCGTTGCTACAATGGTATCTTTTTTTAAGGTTCCTTTTGCTCTTAAATGATTTGAAATAATGGCTAATAATTTATCCCCATCTATTTCATTTCCTTTTTCATCAACAGCTAAGCACCTATCGCCATCTCCATCATAAGCAATCCCTAGACTTAAATGGTTTTCTACTACAAATTTCTTTAAGCCTTCTAAGTGAGTTGAACCACAATTTTCATTGATATTAATTCCATCTGGCTTATTGTTTATGATTTGGTAAGGAATTCCTAGTGCTTTAAATACTTTTTCTGCCACTATCGAAGTTGCACCATTGGCAGTGTCTAATCCTACGATAAAACTTTTTGCTAAATTTTTTTCTATTTCTTCTTCAAAATTCTTTCGAAAGAAATAAACATATTCATCCATTAATTCTAAAGCATACTCAGAAACTCCGATTTTATCATTGACAGCTGTTAAATCGTCTAGTTTCCCAGATTCCATGATTTCTTCAATTTCTTCTTCTAGTGTATCTGGAATCTTCATCCCTTTATTGCTAAAGAATTTAATTCCATTAAATTCATAGGTATTATGAGAAGCAGAAATCACTACACTAGCATCTGCTTTTAGTTTTCTTGTTAAATAAGCAACAGCTGGTGTTGGTATCACGCCCAATAATTTTACATTAGCACCAAAACTTAAAAATCCTGCTACCATAGCACTTTCAATTAGTGTTCCAGAGATACGCGTATCTCTTCCGATTAATATGGTAGGTACATGGTCTGTGTGTTTTGATAATACATAGGCTCCTGCTTTTGCTACTTTATAAACCAAACTTGGTGTTAATTCGGTATTGGCAATTCTTCTTATTCCGTCTGTTCCAAAATATTTTCTCATCCTTCTACTTCCCTTCTATTTGCTCATTTTCATGATTAGCTTTTCTTTTAGTGTTAATTCTATCTTATTCGGTTCTTCCATTTGTATTCTTTTATTTTGTAAGACTAATTTAGGGTTAGCATTTGTTAATTCTTCTAATTTATCTTTTCCTATTATTTTAGTTAATTCTGCTAGGATTTGTGGTATTCTAGGGTAAATCGTATTAGGTCTATGGACATCGCTTCCTAAAAAATGCACCATATTACTTTGCAAGAATTTCTTTACGATGATTTGTGCTTTTTTTCCATAATAGCCTAAAATACTGGCATAATTGGATTGTATGAAAACCCCTTTTTCAATTAATTCTGCTAGCATCTCTGGCTTTTGTTGAATAAAGGTATATCTCTCTGGATGCGCTAATATAGGAACTAATTTATGTTGTATCATCTCATAAATGACATTATACAGATTCATAGGTTCTATGTTTAATGGCATTTCAAAAAGGACATAGCTAGTATCGTTTATCGTACAGGCTCTTCCTTCTTTTAATAAGGAAACTAAGTTTTCGGATAAATAAATCTCGTTTCCTAAATATAATTTCATGGAAAGGTTTTCTTCTTGTAATTTTTCATAGATTACGTTAATCCACATTTCTCTTTCTGGTACATTGGTTTCGTAATATCCTTCCATATAATGAGAAGTTGAAATGATTGCTTCAAAACCTACCTTTTTTGCCTCTTGTACTAACTCAATGGTTTCTTCAATACTTCTTGCTCCATCATCTATATTGGGCAATATATGTGTGTGAAAGTCAATCATCTTTTTCTCCTTTTTCTTTGTTTAAATATTCGTTCATTTGCTTTAAAATATCACTCGTTTTTTGTTCTTTTATGGCTTTTTCTGATTTTTTTTCTTCACTTACCTTGGTACTTTTCGTTGCTACTTTTGTTGTTTTAGCTACCGTTTTTGAAGTTGTTTTCGGCTTCGTTGCTTTGCTCTCATTGGTTCTTTTCGTCGTTGTTTTCTTTGTCGTTGTTTTTTTAGGTTTTTCAAGCGGTTCTGGTTTTGTTTCTTCTGGTATTTCGATTTTCTCTTTTGCTGGTTCTATTTCTAATTTTCTTGTGCTATCTCCATAGTAATAATATTGTTTTTCATATCTCTTTCCTGATATCGGCATTTTATTAACGACAACACCTGTTAAATTTCCACCTACATTTTGTATATTTTTGATGACTCTTTCTAAGGCGTCTTTTTTAGTCAATTTATGGGCTGTCACAATGATGGTTGAATCTACAATTCTTGATAAAATAACTGCATCCGTTACTAATTCACAAGGGGTTCCATCAATGATGGTAATGTCAAAAACTTGTTTACATTTTTCTAACAATTTTAGCATTTTAGGAGAAACTAATAATTCAGAAGGATTTGGTGGAATACTTCCAGCCGGCATAACATAAAGGTTTGGCACTTCTGTTTTGCGAATACAAGCTATAATTTCTTCTGATATGTTTTCCTTTTTGGGTATCCCTATTTCTGATAAATAGTTAGATAGTCCTGGCGTTGGTGGTATATCAAATATCCCATATTGTCTTCCTTTTCGCATATCGGCATCAATTAAGACTACCTTTTTACCTGTTTGTGCAAAGGTAACGGCTAAATTAGAGGCAATCCAACTTTTTCCTTCTCCTGGAAGGGTTGAAGTGACTAATAATGTTTTTGTTTTTTTATTGGTGTTGATAAATTGTATATTGGTTCTTAAGGTTCTGAAAATCTCTGAAATAGGAGATTTTGGGTCTTTATGTGCAATTACTTCTTTTTTCATTATCTCTTGTGCTTCCTTTCATTTAATTTCTCTATCATTGGTATAGACGCTAATACTGGTACTTCAAAGTTTTTCTCAATGTCTTCTGCTGTTTTTACAGTGGTATCGAACATATTAGCCACGATTACATACATAACGGCTACTGCTAGTCCAATTCCGGCAAATAAAATCGCACTTTTTACATAGTTAATATTAGATGGTGCCCCTGCAACTTCTGCTTCGTCTACAATTTGAACATTGTTGATATTGTAAATTTCTTTTACTTTTCCGGTAAAAACGTTGGCTATTTCATTGGCTATTTTGGCTGCGTTACTTGGATTTTCATCTTCTACGGTTATTTCAATTAATTCTGTATTTTTAACAGCTGTTACTTTGACATGTTTTCTGAGTAAGTCTTCTTCAATTTGTATTCCTAAATTTGAAATTACTTCTCTTAGTATGTTTTTACTTTTTACTAATTCACTATAGGTTGATACTAATTTAGAATTTATGGTTATATCGGTTGCTGTTATGGTTGTATTTACATTTTTTTCGGTGTCTTCTGATGAGGCTAAAACAAGTGTTGTTGAAGCACTATACATAGGTATCGTAAATTCTGCGGTATAGATAATACCCGCTACAATAAATCCTAAGATAATTAATATCATTTGTAATTTTTTAGTCCAAAAAATATTAAACATTTCTTTTAAGTCTATTTCTTCCATTTTTTGTTCCTCTCCCTTTTTCCTTTGTTCTTTTTTCTTCTTATAGTATAACCTTAAGTTTATTTTTTTGCAATATTTATTTGTAATTTATCTATGTTTTTTTGTTTCTCTAATTTGCAATTTTTGCTTTCCACTTTATATTTGATAATTCATAGTCTATTTTTTTGTGCTTTACTTCATGCCCTTCTATATATTGGTCAAATTTTTCCTGTGTTTGCTTTAGTTCTTTTCTTGTTTTGGTTACTTGTTCTAAGATACATGGCAAATTAACATCTTTGACAATATGCATTTGCTCTTGCATCGTATTTTGAAAATCATGTGTTTCTTTTTGAAACTCTCGCATTTCTTCTCGAAATTCTAGGTTTTCTTTTTGCATAGCATCCATTTGGTCTTTTAGTTCTTTCTTGTCTTTTTTCATCTGCTTCTGCATTTTTCCCCATAGCTTTTCGTTATTTTTCTCCATTTTGTCGTCCATCCTTTGAAATAGCTCTTCCTTTAGTTTCTTGTTGTTTTCTTCCATCTTGTCATCCATCCTTTGGAATAGTTTCTCGTTATTTTCTTCTATCTTGTCATCTATTCTCTGGAATAGCTCTTCGTTGTTCTTTTCTATCTTATCATCTATTCTCTGGAATAACTCTTCGTTGTTCTTTTCTATCTTGTCATCTATTC
>CANPIU010000029.1 GCA_947574235.1 uncultured Clostridium sp.
TGGTTGGGACATTTTCTAAAATGATTTATTAAGACATTATCACAAATGAATCAGATTTTTGTGTAGAGAAATACAGCCTTACTTGCTTTTTTTATTATCTTGTAGTAGAATACTACTAGAAGAAAATGGGAAAACTATAACAAGGAGGGAAAATGATGCAAGGAATTGGAATAGGAACGAGTGATTTTAAAAAATTAAGGGTAAAAGATTACTATTTTATTGATAAAACCATGTATATTAAAGATATCTTAGACAATAAAAATGAAATAGCCTTAATTACGAGACCGAGAAGATTTGGAAAAACCTTAAATATGAGTATGTTAAAATATTATTTTGATTGTAAAACAACAGATAATGGGGAATTATTTAAAGGCTTGAAAATCATGGAACAAGATGAAAAATACACTTCAAAATTAGGATATTATCCAGTTATTTATATGACGCTAAAAGACGTACAAGATAGAAATTATGAGAATATGATTTTAAATATGAAGACAGCTGTGTTAGAAATGTATCAAGAACATAGATATTTGTTAGAGAGTGAAAAGGTATATCCAGAAGAAAAAGAAAAAATAAAGGAGATATTATATACCAGAGAAAATGAAGTTGAATTAAAAAATAGTGTAAAAGAATTATCCAAATACTTAAACCGTCACTATGGAAAACCAGTTATGTTGCTTGTCGATGAATATGACGTGCCTTTGCAAAATGCTTATGTAGAAGGTTATTACGAAGAAGCGATTAAATTTTTTAAAACCTTTTATGGTGTAACCTTTAAAGATAATCAATACCTAGAAAAAACAGTTATTACAGGAGTATCAAGAGTGGCCAAAGAAAGCATTTTTAGTGGAGCGAATAACTTTAAAGTGTATACCGTACTAGACAATGAATTTAGTCGTGATTTTGGAATTACGAAAGAAGAAATGGTAAAAGTAATCGAGGATTTTGAAATACAAGAAGAAAAGGATGAAATTCAAAAGTGGTATGATGGCTATACTATTGGAAATACAACTGGTATCTACAATCCATGGAGCATTTTAAATTACTTAACAGACAGAAAGCTAATCCCATATTGGGTTAACACAAGTTCTAATGACTTAATTAAATTAATTTTAAAGAATTCTACAACCGTAAAAGAGAAAATAGAAAGATTGTTAAAAAATGAGGCAATTGAAGTAAAAATAGACCAAGAAACTGTGATTGTCGGAATTGAAAAAAATGAAGATAATATTTGGGGATTACTAGTAGGAACTGGCTATTTGAAAGTAGTAGAAATAGTAGATATTCAAAAGAAATTATACAAAGTACAAATGACAAATAAAGAAATCAAATTTTTATTTGAAGATATTATTGATGATTGGTTTCGAGATAAAGTGATAGGAAATGACCTAAATAGTATCTTAAAAGACCTAGTAACTTTAAATTTAGAAGAATTTGAAGAAAAATTTAAAATATTAGTAAGGCAAATGTTTAGCTTTATGGACGTAGGAGAAAATACAGCAGAGAACTTTTACCATGCTTTTGTGCTAGGTATGTTAGTAGGATTAAAAGATAGTTACTATGTCAATTCCAATCGAGAATCAGGCATGGGAAGATACGACATTATGCTAGAGCCGAAAGATAAAAATGCTAATAGCTTTATTATGGAATTTAAAGTGTATAAAAAAGAAAAAGAAAGCACAATAGAAGAAACCATAGCAAATGCCAAAAAGCAAATAGAAGAGAAGAAATACGAAGAAAGCTTAATTGAAAGAGGATTTACCAATATTACCAAAATGGTATTTGCCTTCAAGGGGAAGGAAGTAAAAATAGAGGTGTATTAGGAAGAAAACTATGGTAATAAAAAGAGATTACCATAGTTTTTAAAGTTATATTGAATTTTATGTAAATATTCAAAAATCATTGACAAAAGAGAGGAAAAAGGCTAAAATAAAAGTATTGGATAAATAAAAAAGGGGTGATGGATTTGCTAAAAATATATTATACAGATATAGAAACCAATAAAATTGAAGAAATTAAAGAATTCAAAAAAGGAGCTTGGATTAATTTAGTAAATCCGTCGGAAAGTGAAATTAAAAAGGTTTGTGAAAATGTAGGGATGGAGGAGGATTTTATCCGCGATGCTCTTGACTATGAAGAAAAGGCGAGAATTGACCAAGAAGAGGATGATAATACAACTCTTTTTATCGTGGATGTTCCTGTGATAGAAAGAAGTGAAGACACTGAAATTTATACTACCATGCCTTTGGGGATGATTGTCGTAAGAGATGATTTTTTTGTGACAGTATCGCTAAAAAAGAATAAAATTATTGAAGATTTTGAAAAGAAAAAAATAAAGAATTTTCAGACTTATAAGAAAACAAGATTTATTTTTCAAATTTTGTACTTAAATTCTTCTTATTTTTTAAGTTACTTAAAACAGATTAATAAAGAAACAGAAATTGCCGAATATATATTAAAGAATTCTATGAAAAATAAAGAACTTTTAAAATTATTGAGCTTGGAAAAAGGTTTGGTGTATTTTACGACTTCTTTAAAATCAAATGAACTTGTGATGGAAAAAACGATGAGAGGAAAAATTATTAAGTTATATGAAGATGATGAGGAAATACTAGAAGATGCTATCATCGAGAACCGACAAGCGATTGAAATGTCACAAATTTATAGTAATATTTTAAATGGAACGATGGATGCTTATGCTTCTATTATTTCCAATAACTTAAATGGCGTTATGAAGTTTTTAACTTCTATTACCATTGTTTTAGCTGTGCCAACAATGGTTTCTAGCTTTTGGGGGATGAACGTGGGACTTCCTTTTCAAAATAGTCCCTTTGGATTTGTGGCTATGATATTAATATCAGTATTATTAACTTTGGTGGTAACGTATTGGCTAAAGAGAAAAGATATGTTGAGCTAGAACTAAAATTCTGGCCCAACAATTTTTTTGATTGTTTCTAATTGTATTTTTAAATCTTCATACTTTTTTTGTCCAATCGATGAGTTAATTCCGGCTTCGTAATTGTAAATGACTTGTTCAATGTCTAATAGTTTCATTTTCTTAAGTTCATGGCTTGAGTTTTTATCCATATAAATAGGGACATAATCGGCGTGGTCAATCGTAATTTTACCATCTGTATGCTTTGTTATTTTTAAATTTAATATAATAGAATTTCTAGTATTTTCCGCATTTTGGTCACAAATAAAATTGCCGAAAGCATAAATGACAAAGCCATCTTTTTGTGTTCCATCTGCCAAAGTGATAGTTCTTTTTTCCATAGGCTCTAAGACATGGGGATGGTTTCCGAAAATAATGTCTACACCATTTTGGAAAAGAAAATCCGCTAGTTCTTGTTGTTCTTTGTTAGCAGTTGTCTTATATTCGGTTCCCCAATGCATACAAGCAACAATCATATCGGCACCTTCTGCCTTTGCATTTTCAATATCGATTTGGATTAAATCTTTATCGATTAAATTAACACAATATTTTTTGTCAGCAGGAACGGGAATTCCATTTGTTCCGTAAGTGTAATTGATGAAAGCGATTTTGATACCTTTTACATATTTAAAAACGACTTTATCTCTTTCTTCTTGGGTTTGATAGGTACCTAAATGTAAAATATCCGCATCATCTAAAACGTCAATCGTTCTAGAAAGCCCATCAAATCCCATATCTAGACAATGATTACCAGCAGTTGATATCACGTCAAGCCCCAATTTCTTTAAGTCATAAGCTAGTGCATCTGGGGAATTAAAGGTCGGATAATTGCTGTAACCTTTTTCTTTTCCAGCAAAACAGGTTTCTAGGCTTCCAATGGCAATATCAGAAGTTTTAATATAACGATTAATATTTTCAAAAACATAAGAAAAGTCATAGGTGTCAGTTTCTTTTTGGTAGGCATCTAGATATTGCGTATTATGACACATAATATCTCCAATGGCAGTCATCGTAAAGGTAGTATCGGTTTCTTCTTTTTCTTCTGATATGTTATTTTCTTCGAAAGAAGCAAAAGTTTCTTTCGAGGTTTGTTCTAAACTTTCATTGGCTTCTTTTAGAAATTGCTTATATTTTAAAGAACGAGTTACTTGGAAAAAAATCACAACAGCCACTAATAGAATAAGAAGACTTACAACGCCAATCGATAAATATTGAATAAATTTCTTGTCAAATTTTTCTTGGTTAAAACCTTTGAATTTTCGATATCCTCTTTGATTTCTTCTCATTTTTAACTCCTTTTCTCCGTTTTCCAAATCGTCCCCATCGGTTCCGGGTTTGATTGGGGACATTGGGGATAGGGTATTTATAAATTATCATAAAAATGAAAAAATTTCAACTAAAGGTATAAATTTTGAATAAAAGAAAATACTAATAAAAATAGAGAAAGAGAAGGAGGAATTTCAATGAAAGTTATTGATAAAATTGCTTTAGTACTAATTGTTATTGGTGCTCTTAATTGGGGATTAATAGGAATTTTCAATTTTAATTTAGTAGAAGCTATTTTTGGAAACATGACTGTGCTTGCTAGAATTGTTTATGGTCTAGTTGGTGTTTCTGGTATTTGGGGAATAAAATTATTATTTGATGATTAATTTACAAATTTATGTCAATATGTTATAATGACATAAGAAACAATGCAAACCTAGACGGAAAAATTTTTTCTGTCGCCATTTTCCACAAGGAGGTGGAGAAATGACGGAGGAAACAGCTAAAATCATCGAAAAGATGGTGAAGGAAACTTCTAATGTTAATGCATTAGCGGAGGCGTACAAAAAAGAAACTGGTCTCATAATGGGGACCACTTTTGAGGAGGTAACCAGAATTAAAGAGGTTGAATCCAAGAAGAAGGACTAGCAATAGTTCTTCCTTTTTTTGCTTGAAAAGTACTAGAAAATAGTGTATAATAACGAAGTCAAGAAATGAGAAAGGAAGAAGAAAAATGTTAAGTGCAAACAATGTAACCGTAAGATTTGGGAAGAGAATATTATTTGAAGAGGTAAATATTAAATTTGGAAAAGGAAATTGTTATGGAATTATCCGGAGCTAATGGAGCAGGAAAATCTACCTTTTTAAAAGTTTTATCTGGGGAAATCGAACCTAGCAAAGGAGACGTTAGCTTAGACAAGGGAGAAAGAATATCGGTATTAAAGCAAGACCACTTTGCTTATGAAGAAAACACCGTAATGGATACTGTTATTATGGGAAATAAAGAATTATATGATATCATGAAGGAAAAGGATGAAATTTATAGTAAGCCAGATTTTTCGGAAGAAGATGGGATGAAGGCTGCTAAATTAGAAGAAAGATTTGCCGAATTAGATGGATGGAACGCCGAATCCGATGCTGCTATTTTATTAAATGATTTAGGAATTATCCCAGAAAATCATAATAAATTGATGAAAGAAATTGAGGCGAAAGATAAGGTAAAGGTTTTATTAGCACAAAGTTTATTTGGTAATCCAGACGTATTGTTATTAGATGAGCCTACGAATGATTTGGATTTAAAGAGTATCAACTGGTTGCAAGATTTTTTAATGGATTTTGAAAATACGGTTATTGTCGTATCACATGATAGATATTTTTTGAATAAAGTGTGTACTCATATAGCAGACGTAGACTTTGGAAAAATTAAAGTATACCCAGGAAATTATGATTTTTGGTACGAATCAAGCCAGTTAGCCTTAAAACAAGCCAGAGAACAAAACAAGAAAAAAGAAGAGAAAATTAAGGAATTACAAGACTTTATTGCTAGATTTAGTGCCAATGCTTCTAAATCAAAACAAGCAACTTCTAGAAAGAAAACATTAGAGAAAATAGAATTAGATGAGATTAAGCCATCCAATCGAAAATACCCTTACGTTGATTTCAAACCAGAAAGAGAGCCAGGAAAAGAAATTTTACAAGTAAAAAATATCTCTAAAACAGTAGAAGGGGTTAAAGTGTTAGATAAAATATCTTTTGACGTAAAACAAGGAGATAAAATAGCATTTTTAGCCGATAATGAGATTGCTAAAACGGTATTATTCCAAATTATTGCAGGAGAATTAGAACCAGATGAAGGAGAACTTGTGTGGGGAACAACCATTACGCAAAATTATTTTCCAAAAGATAATAACTATTTGTTTAATACCGATGAAAATGTAACAGAGTGGCTTAGAAAATATTCCAAAGATCCAGATGAAACCTATGTAAGAAGCTTTTTAGGAAGGATGCTATTTTCAGGGGATGAAGCCCTAAAAGAAGTGAAAGTATTATCAGGAGGAGAAAAAGTAAGATGCGTACTATCTAAGATTATGCTATCAGGTGCTAATTTTTTAATGTTTGATGAACCAACCAATCATTTAGACATGGAAAGTATTACTGCTGTCAATGAAGGAATGAAGAAATTTATTGGAAATATCCTATTTACTTCCCATGACCACGAATTAACACAAACGGTAGCGAATCGAATTATAGATATTAAGGAAGATGGCAAAATGATTGACAGAGAGGTTACCTATAATGAATATTTAGGGGTGGAATAATATGGCAAGAGTGGATAAAATTAATTATTATTTAAACATAGCCGAGACGGTTGCAGAAAGAGGAACTTGTCTTAGAAACAATTATGGAAGTATTATTGTAAAAAATGACGAAATTATATCAACTGGCTATTCAGGCGCACCAAGAGGAAGAAAAAATTGCTTAGATTTAGGATATTGTATTAAAAGTGATATGCCAAGTGGAAAGGGATATGATAAGTGCAGGTCTGTTCATAGTGAGCAAAATGCTATGCTTAGTGCAGCGAGAAAAGATATGATAGGTGCTACTTTATATATGGTGGGTATCAATCAAAGAAATGGTGAGTATGTAAAGGATAATTGGCCATGTACTTTTTGCAAGAGGATGCTAATTAATAGCCGGTGTTAAAGAAGTGGTTATGAGAGATACCAAAACAGCATATCGAGTAGAACAAGTGCAGGATTGGATAGAAAAAGATGATTCTTTAAAATATTAAGGATAAGAAGGAGTAAAACAATGGAAAAAATTATTAAGCTAATTGCAGAAGAGTTAAATATCAAGCCATCACAAGTGGAAAATACGGTCAAATTAATTGATGAAGGAAATACGATTCCCTTTATTGCTAGATATCGTAAAGAAGTAACAGGTGGGCTTTCCGATGAGGTCTTAAGAGAATTAGGGGATAGATTAACGTATTTAAGAAATTTAGAGCAAAGAAAAGAAGAAGTGGTTAAGTCAATTGATGAACAAGGAAAGTTGACAGACGAAATCTTGCAAGCCGTAGCGATAGCAAAGACATTAGCAGAGGTAGAAGATATTTACAGACCATATAAGCAAAAGAAGAAAACAAGAGCAACGGTAGCAAAAGCAAAAGGTTTAGAACCATTAGCAGTTATTATTACAGAGCAAACAGAAACCAAGCCAATTGAAGAAATTGCCAAAGCCTATATTAATGTAGATAGCTTATCAGAAGAGGATAAAAAGAATAAAGATAAGGTGGTAAATACAACAGAAGAAGCTATTCAAGGAGCTTTGGATATTATTGCTGAAGATATTTCCGATCATGCCAAATATAGAAAAGAAATTAAAAGACAATGTTATCGCGAAGCAGTTATTGAAACAAAGGCAGCAAAAGAGGAAGAGAAATCAAATTACGAAATGTATTATGAATACAGCGAAGCCATAAAATATATTCCAAGTCATAGAATTTTAGCGATTAATCGTGGAGAGAAAGAAGAGTTTTTGAAAGTAAAAATTCAAAAACCGGAAGAAAAAATACTAGCTTATATAGAAAGAGACACCATAAAGGGAGAAACGCAATTTACAACGTTGCTAAAAGAGACAATTTTAGATAGTTTTAAGCGATTAATTGAGCCATCCATTGAAAGAGAAATTCGCAGTGACTTAACCGAAAAAGCAGAGGAAAAGGCGATTAAAGTATTTGGTCAAAATTCAAAGCAATTATTATTGGGAGCACCCATTAAAGGAAAAACGGTAATGGGATTTGACCCAGCTTACAGGACAGGTTGTAAGATAGCAGTTATTGATGAAACGGGAAAAGTATTGGATTATACTACGGTATATCCAACAGAACCTCAAAATGACGTAACAGGTGCTAAAAAAGAACTTTTGAAGTTAATCGAAAAAGATAAAATTGATATGATTGCCATTGGTAATGGAACAGCTTCAAGAGAATCTGAAATGTTTGTAGCAGATATGATAAAAGAAGCTTCTAGGCCAGTTCATTATGTGATTGTAAGCGAAGCGGGAGCGTCTGTTTATTCAGCTTCAAAACTAGCAACAGAAGAATATCCAGATATCAATGTATCGATTAGAGGGGCTATATCCATTGCTAGAAGATTACAAGACCCATTGGCAGAATTGGTAAAAATAGACCCAAAGGCAATTGGGGTAGGACAATATCAACATGACGTCAACCAAAAAAGATTAGCAGAAAGCTTGACTGGTGTAGTAGAAGACAGTGTTAATAAAGTAGGTGTGGACGTTAATACAGCAACACCATCTTTATTATCTTATGTGTCTGGTATCAACAATACGATAGCGAAAAACATTGTAAAATATAGAGATGAAAATGGAAAGTTGAAAAATAGAAAGCAATTGTTAAAAGTTCCTAAGCTTGGAAAAGTAGCTTTTGAGCAATGTGCAGGTTTCTTAAGAATTCTAGATGGGGATAATCCATTAGAAGTGACAGCAGTTCACCCTGAAAGTTATGAAGCAACTGAAAAATTGTTAGGAAGTTTAGGTTTTGACAAAAAGGATTTGACAGATAAAGAAAAATTAGAAGAATTAAGAAAGAAATTAAAAAGTGTTAACGTAGTAGCTATGGCAAAGGAATTGGATTTAGGAGAAATGACCTTATCTGATATTATTGAGGAATTATCAAAACCAGGAAGAGACCCTCGTGAAGATATGCCAAAACCAATTTTGAGAAGTGATGTTTTAAAATTGGAAGATTTGAAAGAAGGCATGGTATTGACAGGAACGGTTAGAAATGTAATTGACTTTGGTGCTTTTGTGGATATTGGTGTAAAACACGATGGCTTGGTACATATTTCAGAGATGAGTGACAAGTTTATAAGAAATCCATCAGAGGTAGTGTCTGTTGGCGATATTGTGAAAGTAAAAGTGATTAAGATAGACCAAGAAAGACAAAAAGTTGGTCTTTCGATGAAAGTTTAATAGGTGCGTTTGGGACGTTTCTTTTTGCACATTTTTGTGCAAAGAGAAACGTCCCAAATTCACATTATTTATATTTTTCTTGAATTTCTTGTATTTCGTTAAAATGATTTTTCAAGATATCTAAAAAGATATCAGCAAGTTCTGGGTCAAATTGTGTGCCTTTGCATCTTTCGAATTCTGCAATGACAGTTTCCATTGGTAAAGAGTCACGATAAGTCCTACGTGAAGTCATCGCATCAAAGCTATCAGCAATGGCTGTAATTCTAGCGAAGGATGGAATATCATTACCTTTTAATTGAGATGGATAACCATGTCCATCGTATTTTTCATGATGGTGTTTTACAATTGGAATAATATCTTGAAAAATACTTGCTGTGGAAAGGATATGAGCTCCAATGGATGGATGGTTTTTAATTTCAGAGTATTCATCATCCGTTAATTTGCTTTCTTTTAAAAGAATATTATCAGGGACACCGATTTTTCCAATATCATGGAATAGTCCACCTATTTTTAAAATTCTTAAATCATCTTCTGATAAGTTTAATCGTTTTCCGATTAAGACAGAATATTCGGAGACTCTGTCTGAGTGACCTCTTGTGTAAGAGTCCTTGGCTTCTACGGTAAAGCGTAAGGTTTCAATGCTTTCTAAATAAGCTTTTTCTAATTTTTCGTTTGTGTTTTTTAGTTCTTCGTTGATTTTTTTGATTTCGTTCATTTGAGCAATGGATTTGATACCAGATTCGATTAACAATAACAGTTGGTCAAATTTGTCACTTTTTTCACAATATCCTTGAATATCAAGTCTTTTGATGGTTTCCAAGGGAGGAGCTAAATCTTTATGACCGGTTAGTAATAGGATATATAATTCTTTATTAAATGTCCTGATTTCTTCGACTACTTGGTCTCCATGAAAAGGGGTCATGATGAAGTCTAAAATCATTAAGTCAAAATGTTCGTTTTTGACTCTTTGAATAGCTTCTTCTGGGTTGGTTACGCCAGTAAATTCATAGCCAGTTCTTTTTAAAAAGATGGATAGGGAATCGATGATTCCTTCTTCGTCGTCTACGGCTATGATTTTGTACTTTCTATTTTCACTATTTACAATATTTTGTAATCCTTTTCTCATTTTAACAACCTCATTAATTTTTAATATTTTCCACATTATATTAATAAATTGGGGAAAAAGCAAGAGTTTTTTCGAAAATTGTAGGAAGTAATCATAAAAAGTGTGCCAAAAAGGTTTGTCCTTTTGGCACATTTAATAATTATAAAGGTAGGATAATTTTAAAAGTAGTTCCTTTACCTTCCTCAGATTCTACTGTCATAGTACCATTAAAGTGGGCTCGGATAGTAGAATAAGACATATATAGCCCAAGACCAGTACCGTTTTTTCCTTTCGTGGTAATCATTTCTTTGAATAATTTGTCTTTTACATTTTTCGGAATTCCAGAACCATAATCTTTAATGGAAATGATTAAATGATTATTAGAAGGTTCTTTTTCAACGATTAAGTCTATGTTTTGTTCTGGTTTTCCGTTATAGGCTTGAATGGCATTGGAAATCATATTATTGATAACTTGTACTAAACTATTTACATCGCCATGGATTACAGCATTTTCATCTGTTTTCATAGAGATATTTAAGTAAATGATAGCATTTTTTAATTCATGCTTCATAAGAATATTTACTCTTTTTAACAGTTCTCCGACGGTAAAGGTAATTTCTTCTTCGTTAGAAAGAGTGACTGCTTGCCCTTTTACGGCAGTGATTACGTCTGACATATACTCGGTATGAGTTTTGATTTTTGCTATCCAACTAGACATGTCTTTTGCAATATCGTGATGGTCTTGGTCGTTTACTTCTGGGTCACCAATGGAACTATCATATTCTTTGATTAAATCGTTTAAACCTTCTGCTGCTCCAGAGATTGACATGATTGGTGTTTTTAGGTTGTGTGCAATTCCTCCAATTAATTGTCCTAAAGACGCTAGACGTTCTTTTTCCATTAAGCTTTCTTGATTGTCATGAATTTGTTCAATGTTATGCTTGGTTAGTTCTTGTATTTTATTAAATTCAACGGTAAGTTCTCCAAGTTCGTCATTAGAGATAATGGGTATTTTCTTAAATTCAGCATTGTTTTGGTTATTAATGTCATTTAGACCATTTACAATCATTTTTATTTGGCTAGAAAGTGAGGAAGAGTAATACCAAACCAAAAAAGAAATAATACCAAATAAAACAATAAAGGTAGTAATAATATAAAACAAAGAATCGCCACCAGATATAGGAAAGTGAATTCCAATAATGAAGTCTTGTCCTTCTACATTAATATGTTTAATATAACCTTGTGTATTTACTGCATAATGTTCATATACTCTTCCATCATATTGGTCAGATAATTCAAAGATATATTTTTGGAAGAAATCAGTTAGGGGAACGTCATTTGAAGTGGTTACATTTTTGTTAGCATCAATGATAAAATAAGAATCGGTATCATTGATAAAATTTAATTGTTTCATTTTTTCTATCAATTCTATTTCATTATAAGAAGTATTTTCAGGAAAGACATAGCTTAGTTCATTTTTGTAATATTGATAAATGTCATTACCTCTTACATTAATTAAACGCGAAAAGGATACAATAACGGTAAAGAATAAGCCAGCAATTAATAACGGTAATAACAATAGCATCATATCTTTGGCTAGACCAGTATGCTTAGCGGATAAGCAATTTTCTTTAAAAGTTTTAATCAAGATAGATTTAAACAAATTCTTTGAAAATACATAATTAATAGTAGCGTTAAAGGTAAATACGGCAACCCAAAGAATAGCGACTGTTATACCAGAAGATTCTACTTCGTGCTTTACCATTGGCATACCAAGTCCAATAGTAATAGCAATAAAGGGAATAATAATTTGCAACAAATAAAATTTAGTAGGAGCAGTCAAAAGTGTAGTTCTTACTTCTTGTATGTTATATTTTGAATTGGTTGTTCCATGTTTTTCCCAATTAGCAATTTTCTTAAATAGAAAAAAGCGTTGATATAGAACAAACAAAGCAGTAATAAATACATATAAAATACCAAATTGTTGCGTATAAGTAAGCCCCCCATAATCTATTTGAAATTGTGTATCAACTGTTCCTGGTGGATAATTTAAGATTTTATGCATAGTAGGGTATAAAACTAAAGCACAAATTGAAAAGGTAATAATATAAGTTAGAATAACTTTTTGGTAAGTATGTAATTTTAATATTTTTTTTGTATTCTTTTGCATTTTAAAACTCCTTTATATAAATTTAATATCTTTCATGTAGTTTAGTATTTTTGTAAGGTATGATTTATTTATTTTAGCATAACTGAAAGAAATATTTTCTAAATATTTTAAAGTAATGTTACACTTTGTTTTAATATTTAAATAAGGGATGTTAGTATATAAATTATAGTCATTTATCATTAATGAACTAGTATTTAAATCCATTTTCATAATTTTTTTATAAAAATCATTATCACTAAGAATTTTTATTTTATAATCTAACTGATTGAAAGCATCGATTAAAGTTCTCATATTAAACTTCCTAGGATGCATCATATGAAATATCTTGTTTGCACTTCCATAGTGAAAAATAATCTGAAGGATAGCATTAGCTATTTCATTGACAGGAGATAAGTCAAATTCCTGCATTGTTCCACTTTCGTAGAAAAACTTATTTTTTAAGATAAACTGTAATTTATGATAAAAGGCATTGCTATCAATATTATATTGAAAAAGACCATCTTGATAGCGACCGAGTCAAATTACCAACACGAAATACGTTTGCTTGTAAAGAGCCTTCTTTTATCATTTGGAAAATATATTCTTCTGTTAGTAATTTACTTTTTATGTAATAATTCTCATTATAATTTTGACCAATAAAAAAGTTTTCTTCTGTAAAATCAACTGTATCTTCAGTTCGCGTTAATGGCATAAAATCGCAAGACACACTAGTTGTTGAAATATGATTTAATCCAATATGATATTTAATACAAAAGTTAGCTACATTTTTTGTACCATCTAAATTCATTTTTTTGAATTCATCATATTTTCCTAAATGCTTAACTAAAGCAGCACAATGAATAACAGTATCAATTTTATTACCTAAAACTTCTTGCAATTCTTCTGTTAATCCTAAATTTTTATATTTAATATCACCAACAACGATTTCAATTTTATTGAATAAGAAATCGGTGGTATATTTGTTTTTAAAGTAAAAATCAAACATACTTAAAATTCTTTTTTTAGCACTTTCTAAATTACTACTTCTAATTAAACAATATATTTTACAATTTTCTTTTAGTAGAGCTTCTAAAATATGAATTCCTAAAAAACCAGTACATCCTGTCAGTAAAATATTTTGGAAGGTAAGCTTTTTTGGCTTTAGTTTTAATAAATTATGTTGCAAAAATGGGTAATTATTATTTTCTAAAGAAGTATTTTCTGTTCCAGAGATATGTTCTAAAGCGAAACTTAAATCTTTTACATTATTATAATCGTAAAAATATTGTGTAGGTATCGTAATTCCAAAAGTAGATAGCTTTGATTGTACTTTTATGATTGTTAAGGAATCAATGCCAAGGTTATTAAAATCTTCTTCTATGCTAAGTTTTTTAATAAAAAGACAATCTTCTAAAGCAGCACAAATATTTTTTTGTAAATCATTTTCTGGTCGTACATATTTTTCATTTTTGTTAAGTGAAAAAGGAGAAGGTAATTGCTTTTTATCTACTTTTCCATTTACTGTTAAAGGTAAAGTACCAATTGGTATAAAATAAGAAGGTATCATATAATTTGGTAACTTATTAGCTAAAAATAATTTTAATTCATACCCTTGAATCGTGAAGTCGGAAGTATAATAAGCACATAAAAAATCTCTATCATTATCGTTGTAATTAATGACGATACTACTTCTAATAAATTGATGAGAATTAAGAACTCTTTCAATTTCACTTAATTCAATTCGATATCCTCTAATTTTTACTTGTGAATCACTTCTTCCATAAAAGATTAGTTCTCCTTGATTTGTCCAACTAACTAAATCCCCAGAACGGTACATTGTTAGACTAGGTTCAAATAGGTCCGGTAAAAAGTTTTTTAAAGTTAATTCTCTATTATTATAGTAACCTTTTGCTACACCATCTCCAGAAATATAAAGTTCACCTTTCATGCCAGGAGGACATAATTTTAAGTTTCTATCTAACACATAGAACCTAACATTAGCTAAGGGTTTCCCAATGGTAAGGAATTGAGACAATCTTTCTATTTTCTTACAACAACAACCAACAGTAGTTTCCGTTGGACCATACATATTATAAAAATTAGCAGAAGTTAATTGTCTAAGTTCTTTTAAAAAGGAGTTACTAAAAGCTTCTCCACCAATTCCAATTTCTAAAAGAGAAGAAAAATCATGAGTGTCATTTTTAGAAGTCATTAAAGATTGTATTTTGCTAGGTGTTCCATATAAAATATTGATATGATAGTTAGTAATTAAATCATTTAATTTAATAAAATTATTTTGTTCTTCTCCGGGTTGAAAGTACTAAGGTTAAACCATTTAATAAGGTACCCCAAAGCTCGTAACCGAATACATCAAAGGAAATAGAAGCCATAGAAAGGACTGTTTTATCTCCTGAATAGTCAATCATTTTAGAAATTCCAATTAGATAGTTATGAAAATTTCTATGAGTTACTGTAACTGCTTTTGGAAGACCAGTGGAGCCAGAAGTATAAAGCAAATACAGAGGATTGTTTGATGAAATTTTCTGTCTTTGGTAAGGAAGAGTTGTGTTTGACTTAAAATCAACCTTAGAAATGACAAATTGAGAATTAGAATTTTCAATCATATATTTTTTTCTATCTTCTGGATGTTCAGGGTCAATTAAAACATAGGAACAGCCACATTTTAAAACAGCTAAAATAGCTATTATTAATTCAAGAGAACGGTCTAGTAAAATAGCTATGTTATGACCTAATTTTATTTTATATTCTTGTTGTAAAATAGAAGCAAATTGGTTTGACAATTGGTCTAATTCTTGGTAAGAAAGTTGCTTCTTATTACAAATAATGGCTATTTTATTTGGCGTTAAGGAAACTTGATTTTTCCATAAATCCAAGATTGTTTTGGAAGTATCGTATTTAACAGTAGTTTGATTAAATTCGTTTAATAGTTTATTTTTTTCTTCTTCTGTTACTATTTCAATATCTTTTATCATAATTTTTGGATGATTTATAATTTGTTCCATAATATATAGTAAACGGTTATGAATCTCTTTAATTTGAGCATATTGGTATTGGCTTTCTTGATAATCATAAATAAAAGAAAAACTATCAGTATCATCCATGTCATAAATATGAAATAATAAAGGTACAGCAGAAAAACCACTAAAAAGCCAATGAGAATCATAGCTTACATTTTCGATACAGTGGTTTGTTCTAGCATTTTGGTAAGAAACGGAAGTATCATAAATATTTTCTTTCGTATTAAATTTATGTTTCAAATTAGTAATTAAAGTTTGAAGAGGATATTTTTGGTGTCTTAAATAAGAAAATTGAGATTTGCTAAGAGTAGTAAGTGCATCATCAACACAAAAAGTATCCTCAATAGTTAATTTGAATAACATATTATTGACAAACAGTCCAAAAGTTTGCTTATCTTTTTTTGAACTTCTATTCAAAATAGGGGCTGATAGAACAACAGAGTTAGTTTGTTTGATTTTGCTTTCATAAATTCCCATAGCAAATAAAATAAAAGTAAAAGGTGATACTTTTATTTCTTTGCAAAAGTCTATTATTTTCTTCGTCATTTTTTTCGATAACGAAAATTCAGTTCTACTTGCTAGGCAAGGAGAACTAGAGGAAGCAGTAGGTTTTTGAGAGGAGTTTTCAAAGATGTTTTCTTGAAAAAGTTCATCCCAAAAAGCTTCGTCTTGCTTATATTTTGTACTTTGCAAATATTCATTTTCTTGCAAAATAAAATCGCTATAAAGAAAGCTATCTGTAAATGTGAAGGTTTCTTTTTTTAGAAGCTTGGAATAAATAGAAATAATAGAGCTTATTAAAATACTCATAGCCCAAGCATCAGAAATTATGTGGTGAATACAAACAAAAAAGCCACCGGCTTAAATCTGGATTTTCGAAAGTGGCAAAATAATACAGAGGTGAATTATATAGGTTAAAGATTCTTTTTGCCATTTTATTATTGGTTTCTTCCTCGTTTTCCTTTGTCAATTTAATATGTTCAATGGTAAAAGGCTCAAATTTTTCTTCATATTGTGTTATGGTATCTTGTTCCATTTGGAGTCTAAAACGTATATTATTGGTATTTTCTACAAAAAGTAAGATGGCTTTTTGTAATAACGAAAAGTCAACTTTATCGTGAATAGATATTTTACCAGTAATGGTATTCATGCTAGTATTTGGATAAAATTGTTCCATTGTTAAAATAGCCTTTTGTGGACTAGTTAGTTCTAATAAATTATTCTTCATTATCAGTTCTCCCTTTTGCTAAAATTATATAGATATATTGTAAAAAAAGCAAGAAAATCATTGAAAAAAATAGAAAATTATTATAGAATAAAAACGAAAGAAGGTAGAAAATGGAAAATCAAGAAAAAATCCGAAATTTTAGACAATTAATACAAGTTGCTGAAAGAGAAGAACCAGAACATATTGTGTATAAATTCAAAAAAGATATCACAAGTATAATACCAGAATATATAGAAATTAAATACAAAGATTTTAAAGAAGATGTCAAAAAATTAAGTACAACATTATTAAATTTAGGACTAGAGAACCAAAAGATAATCTTAGTAGGTAACAATCGATATGAGTGGTGTGTAAGTTATTTGGCCATTACCACTGGAAATATGGTAGTAGTACCTTTAGATAGAGCACTGCCAGATAATGAATTAGAGAAATTAATCAAAAGAAGTGGAGCAACAGCTGTTATTTTTGAAAACAAACATAAAGAACTAGTAGAAAAAATAGTAAAAGAAGAAAATCAGGTAAAAATAACCATTAATATGGATGAAGGAGAGTTTACTGAAAAGATAAAAGAAGGAGAGGAACTATTAGAAAAAGGAGATAGGAAATATGACCAAATAGAAATAGATAGTAATAAAATGTCTATTATGCTATTTACATCGGGGACTACAGATGCACCAAAAGCAGTTATGTTATCACAAAGCAATATTTGTGCTAATATTCAATCTCTTAGTCATTATTTAAAATTATATACAACAGATACTTTATTATCCTTCTTACCAATCCATCATACTTTTGAATGTACGATAACTTTTTTATTTGGATTATATTGGGGAACAACAGTAGCTTTTTGCGATGGTTTAAAGTATATACAACAAAACCTAAAAGAATATAAAGTATCTGTATTTGTAGCTGTGCCAGTTGTATTAGAAAATATGTATAAAAAAATTAAGAAAGCAAAAGAACAAGAGGTAAATATTGCAGATATTTTAGGGGGACATTTGAGAACAATTCTTTATGGAGCAGCACCGATGGACAAAGATACCATTATCGGTTACCATAGTTTAGGAATTAGTTCTACACAAGGTTACGGGCTAACAGAAACTTCTCCTGTTATTGCAGCAGAGGCAGATGATAGAAAAAGGCCAGGTTCAGTGGGGTTAGTATTAGATAATTTAGAAGTAAAAATAGAAGAACCAAATCAGGAAGGAATAGGAGAAATCGTAGTAAAAGGACCAAGCATAATGCTAGGCTATTATAACAATGAGGAAGAAACTAAAAAAGTGTTACAAAATGGATGGTTCAAAACAGGGGACTATGGTTATATAGATGCAGATGGATTTTTATTTGTAACAGGAAGAAAAAAAGATGTTATTGTGCTACGAAATGGAAAAAATGTATATCCACAAGAAATAGAAAAATTAATCAATAAAATTCCATATATATTGGAAAGCTTAGTTTATCAAAGAGGACAAAGTACAACAGACACCATGTTATGTGTAAAAATTGTATATGATTTTAATATAATAAAAGAAGCTTTAGGAGAAAAAACAGAAGAAGAATATAAGCAAATAATTTGGGAAGAAATAAAGAAAATAAATGAAAAGTTACCAATTTATAAACATATTAAAAAAATAACAATTACAACTAAGTCTTTTGCTAAAACTACTACGCAAAAAATAAAAAGATTTGAAGAGTTAAAAAGAGTATAATTGTATTAGAATAAATGAAAAGAGAGTATCTTAACCAAAAAGATACTTTCTTTTTTGGTATTGTTTAAAAAAGTAAAAAATGGAAACACTTAAAATAGAGGTGGGAAATTTGAAGAGAAAAAAGAAAACAGATAATCCTAAAAAAGTAATTGTAATAGCTATCTTAGCAATTTTAGTTTGGATTTTTGCGTTTTATTTATATATTACATACAATAATATTGAAATAAATCCTAGTAATTATGAAGCTAGCAAAGTTTTATCCACACCCAACACACAAACTGTGGAAACAGTAGAAGCAGATAGCAAAAAAGTAGCAGACGTAATTGAGGAAACGACAAGGAAAGTGGTAGGAATTTCTAAGTTAAAAAATGCAGGCAATAGTATTTTATCGAAAAGTACAGAAAGTGAATTGGGTCTAGGAACTGGGATGATTATAACCGATAACGGCTATATTTTAAGTAATGAACATGTAACTGGTGAAAAATATAGTAAGTGTTATATTACGTTAGAAAATGGAAATACGTATGATGGAACAGTAGCTTGGAGCGATTCAGATTTAGATTTGTCAATTACCAAGATAAATGCTAAAAATTTAGAATATGTTACGTTAGGGGATTCGAGCCAAATTCGAGTTGGTGAAACGGTATATGCTATCCGGAAATCCCATTGGTTTTGAGTTCAGAAGAACTGTTACTTCTGGAATTATTAGTGCTAAAAATAGAACCATTAAAATTGAAGAAACAGACAAATCTTCTTATATGACGGATTTAATTCAGACCGATGCAACGATTAACCCGGGAAATAGTGGAGGTCCTTTAATTTATCCTAATGGAGAGGTTCTAGGAATTAATACCGTTAAAATTTCATCAGCAGAAGGTATTGGCTTTGCGGTTCCAATTAATATTATTAAGCCGATTATAGAAAGTTTTAAGATAGCAGAAGATTTTGAAGAAGCAACGATTGGCATATATGCTTATGATAAAGAGGTAATTCCTTATTTAAATGGCGGTTCTAATGTTAGTTTTAACAAAGGAATTTATGTAGCTCAAATTACAAAAAACGGACCGGCAGATGGGACAGAATTAAGAGAAGGAGATATTATTAACAGTATTGATAATGTAGCTTTAAATACGATGAACGATTTAAGACAATATATTTATACGAAAAGACCGAAAGATGAGGTAACTCTTAAGATTACGAGAGGGAAAATTAATAAGGAGATAAAATTGGTGTTAGGGAAAAAATAAGGAAATCCGCCGGCTGTATAGCATTCCGGCGGCCAAAGAGACTTTGTCAAGTAAAGTGTGTAATTTCTTTTGAAAATTTAATTTTTATGAAATC
>CANPIU010000030.1 GCA_947574235.1 uncultured Clostridium sp.
ACTTAAATGTTGTATTCAAAGCAACTGATATGAACCATACAGACGTAAATTCAAGTGTAAAAGTAATCATCAACAAAAAGGCAATTACAGAAACAGACGTAGAAGTAAAATTACCAGAAAACTTAGTAGTAAACGGAGAAGCAAAAGAAGTAACAGTAAGCTTAAAGAACAACATTGATGCTACTTATAGCGTAAGCTACACAGGAAATAATCTAGTAAATGGAAAACCAGTTAATGTAGGAGAATACGAAGCACATATTACCGTAACAGGAAAAGGAAACTACACAGGAACCATTACCAAGACAGTAAGCTTTAAAATTGCTGGTAAAGCAGTAACAGAAAGTGATATAACAGTAACAGGATTAGATAATCTAGTATATGACGGACAAGTTAAAGAAGCAACTGTAACTGTTAAAGCAGGAGTAAATGCTAAATGCGAAGTAATCTATGAAGGGGCAAACCTAGTAGACGGAAAAGCAAAAAATGCAGGAAGTTATACAGCAGTAATTAAAGTAACTGGACAAGGAGATTATGCTGGAGAATTCACAATGAGAAAAGACTTTATCATTGAAAAAGGAATTTATACACTACCAGAAAATGTAACCTTTAAAGACATGATAGTAGACTATGACGGTTATGAACATGAAATCTTAGCAAGCAACGTTCCAGAAGGAATTAAAGTAAGCTATGAAAACAATAAAAAGACAGAAATGGGAGTATATCAAGTAAAAGCAACCTTTACCATTGATACAACAACACCAGCAGGACAATTACTAGATACCAATTATAAAGAAATTAAACCAATGACAATGGAGGCTAAATTGATAATTGAAAAAGTAACGGAAATTCGTGTGGTAAATGCACCAAGTACACTTGACTTTGGAAAAGAACTTCCACTAGCAAACATTTCATTAACAATAACAAGCTCAAACGGACAAAATACTACAACAAGAACCATTTCATTAGATGACCCAGAGTGTAAGGTTGAATATGTCAATAATCAACTAGGATATCATGACGTAAAAGTAACCTATGGAGACTTAACAACCGAGTTCAGAATAGAAGTAAAAGACTATGTGGTATCTATCACACCATTCTATGATGGTATTGTAAATAATAGTTGTCCATTTGGATATGCTTTAAATAGTAAAAATGTTGCCATCACATTAAACTATGCTTCAGGAGCTCATGATTATGCAATTAAAGATGGGGTAACAGTAGGAAGTATGCCAGAAAGAGCAATAGCAGATACCATTGAAATACCAGTAAGTTATCAAGGCAAAACAGCAATTCTTACTTTAAATACTTATAAACCAGTGATTGAATATTCAATTAATGGAAATATGGGAACCTTAGAGGAAGATGAACCTGTAACTTCAACTAAGAGTGTAACAATTTATGAATCAGAAGATAGTAGATTACCAGAAGGATATCTAACAACCATCAAGAAAGATGGAGAAGATTTCCAAACCGGTGAATACACCTTAAATGAAGTAGGAACTTATGAAATTATTGTAAGCTTTGATGGAATTGAGCTAGCAAAAGGAATTGTAATCATTGAAGAAGAAAAAGAACCAGAATATGAGTTGTTAAAAAATGCAGACGGAAGTGTTTATGCAATTCGAGTAGCAACACAAGATATTGACAAAATAGCTTCAATTGTAATTTCAAAGAGAGGAACTATCATTCCGATAACACCAGATATGTTAAGAGCAGGCAATGGCGTTTACGAATTTACAGCAGCTCAAAATGGAAGTGGATACAAAATGACAATCACAGTAACAGAAGGAAAAACACCACAACCAGAAAGCTTTACCATTAGGGCTCAATAAAACAAAGTAGAAATAGGACTGATGCTAAATCAGTCCTATCTACAAAAGAATAAAACAATTGTGCTTATTAAACAAAAATAGAAAGGTAAGTTCAAATGCGAAAAAGAGAAAAAGCAAAAAATAAAATAGTCTTAATACTTCCTATTCTTTTATTAGTAGTTTGTATTATAGGAATTGTAATCATTACTACCAAAAAGGATAACGAAGATAGAGAAGAAAGAAGAAATAGCATTTTGACAAGAACTTTAGAAGTAGAAGGAAAAGAAGCTAAATATGTATTATTAGAAAATGAAGATGATACGATTTATGGTATTCGATTTGAAAATGACAACTTAATGACAAAAATAACCATTATTAGAAGAGAAGGCAAAAAAGAAATTAAAGATGAAATTGTAGATGGTATCTATCGATTTACAGAAGATGCTATTTACAAACTAGAAATCGAAACAACAAAAGGAACAAGAATTACAACAGATACTTTTCAAGTAAAATGTCAAAAATAAAATAAGAAAAAATAGGGCTGATAAAAACAACAAATATCAGTCCTATTATTAAGAAAGGAAAAGATAAAATGGAAAAAAATAACACAGGAAAAAAAGTAATGATAGGAATCATAATAGGAGTGGCTATTGTAGTAGCAATTGTCATAGGTGTATTGAGTAATAGAAGTACCAATCAGGGAGTAGAGACACAAAATACAACCAATGAAATGAGGAAAGAAACTAACCAAGATATGCCAAGAGAAGAACAAAATAAGCAACAGCCAGAAGAGGAAAAACAAGTTGGTATTTAAAACGAAAAAATTCTGTCAAAAAAATGTTTACAAAGAAAATTAAATATGCTATAATGAACTCGATTGAAAAAATGTCGAGACAATTTTAGGATATTTATTAATGTCAAAACAAAGAAAAGAGGAATTTTATTGGGAAAGCATTTTGAAAAAGGAAAGCATAGTCATAACAAAGAAAATAAAAAACTCGTAAGTAGCAAAATGGTAAAATTTTTTTCAGGAATCATCATTGCTATATTAATAGTAATTGTTGGGATAAATAGCATCAAGGAAACTGACATAATGAAAAATACAAAAGAAAAAAATGTAAGCCAAGAAGAAATCACAGTCGATATTAATAACATACCAGACAAAATGGGAGAATATAAAGTGTTAGGCGTTCTTGTGATAGACAAGCTAGCCTTGCAAAAAAACATTTTAGAAGAAACCAATGATGATGCATTAAGTTTAGCCATTACCAAATTTTATGGACCAGACTTAAATGAAACAGGAAACTTTTGTATCACAGGACATAATTATAAAGACATTTTTGAAAGTGCTAATGATTTAGAGCTAAAAGACACCTTCTATATCATAGACAAGGCCAAAAAGCAAAAAATAACCTATGAAATTTTTGACAAATTTTCAGTTAATCCAACAGAAGTAGACCGAGTTCTCAAACAAGAAAAAGAAGGGTCAAAAGAAGTAACCTTAATTACTTGCAATCCAGGAGGTTACACAAGGCTCATATTAAAAGCACGAGAAATTTAAATTAAATCAAAATTTAAGGAGAGGATGAAATGAAAAAATTATCATTAGGAATTGTAACCATTATGCTAGTATTAGCAATTATGTTACCAGTAACTGTAAATGCAGCTACCTTAACAACCAAAACAAACCAAATGAACATAGGAGACATTGTAGAAATCGAAGTGACTACAAACCAAGCAGTTGAATCCATTCAATTTGATTTAAAATTTGATAGAAGCAAATATGAATATGTAGTCGATTCTGCTACAACAGACGGAAAATTAGAAGCAACGGACTCAAACTATATTGCAACTGATATCGTAAGAGTTTCAGCCTTTGATTTTAAAGGAGCAAAAGCAGATACTGTTAAAATGAAATTTAAAGCCATTGCAGCAGGAGAAAGTGTACCATTTAATGTGGTAGGACTTGTAGAAATAGGAGAAAATGGAGAAGTTTTCGATAAAGAAGAAGTAACTGTAAAACAAATCGTTGGAGGCGTAGAAGTAGCAAACGGTGGTCAATATTTAGATGGTAAGGGAAATGCCATTACAAAACTTCCTCAAACAGGAAGTCAAGACGCTATTAGAATATATGGTTCTCTAGTAGCTGGTAAAAATGTAGTAGCTTATGCTTTGCCAGATAGCCAAGACGTTGTAACTTCTAATACTTTAAAAGAACAATTTGGAAATCAAGTAACCGTAAAAGATGGTATACTAGGAACGGGAGATACCTTTACTTTAAACGGGCAAACTTATACCGTTTTAGTTTATGGAGACGTAAATGGAGATGGAAAAGTAACAACCTTAGATGCTTTAAACACAGCCAAAGTAGATAATGGAACCCAAACAGTAGATACCGTAAAAGAAGAAGCACTTGACGTTGTAAGAGATGCTAGTAAAGATAATGACGAAAAAGCAAATGCACTTGCAAACCAAGCATTTATATTAAAGAAACAATATAATACACAAAATAATACCATTATTGACCAATATCCACAAGAAGCAGGAAATGACGTAAATGGTGTAGAAGCTTCTGCAGCAACAAGTGGAAAAAATCATCGTTATGAAGAAATTACAGTTGCTATGGTATCTGCAAAAAGTGGACAAACCATTACACAAGAAATGCTAACTTACAAAGTAAGATTTGAAGGAGCCGTAGTAGGAAATGATATAGCAGAAGTAACTTATGTACCTGCAGGACAAAACTTTGATTTAAAATTCTACGGAACACGTACAGGAACTTATGAAATTATACCAATGATAGTAGGGGCTACTGTTGATGGTGGTGTAATAGAAGGAGAACCAATTGAAATTACTTTAACAGAAAATACAGCGGTAACAGATATTGAAATTACAGATAAAGATGGAAAGGTAATTCCTAAGACAGAAGCTATTACCATTAAAGCAAATGGAAAAGAAAATGAATACAAAGTAAACTTCTTACATACGTACTATAACAAAGCTGGTGAAGAAGCAGAAACGGTTACTGTAAATACCGATAGAGCTACTATCACAAAAACAGGAACCATAATAAATGCAGCATTTGAAGCAGATAATCAAAATGCTACTAAAATGCTTTTAACAGCAATACAAGAAGGAACAGGAACAGTAAAAATAACGGTGGATAACTCAGTTTATGGAGAAACAAACCAAGAAAGAATCGTTAATGTAAATGTAACAGGAGCAACTAAACCACTACAAGGAATTTCCTTTAATGGAACCAGACTTTCTGCAACTAAAACAGTAGTAGACAATAATATCAACTTATACAAAGATACCAATCCAACTCCTGCTGGAAACAATGAAACGATAGTAATGAACGGAACCTTATATACTATTGTACCACTTCAATTAATTGATGCAGATGGAGATGAATTCGACGTTAAAAAAGGTGATATTGTAGAAGGTAAAGAAGAAAATAAAGATTATACAGGAAAAATAGTAATTTATGAAACTGCTGATACAGAATACTTAAGTGCGCAAGATGTTAGTATTGTTTATTATAAAAAAGAAAATGGAAAATATGTAAATAAAACAGAAGTAGATGACAAAATTGACGCTATTGGAATAAGTATAGCAGCTGACCTTGATGATGGATGGGAAGACTATATCAGAGATGGATTAAGCATTGAATATGATACAGCATCTGGACGTAAAACTGCTACCATTAAACTAAATGGTGTTTATGAAAATGGAGTAAACGTATTAACACAAGCAAAAGAAGCAGAAGAACCACAAGCAGATGAACCAGAAACAGTAGAACCAGAAGCAATACAACCAGTAGTAGAAACTGCTCCTCAACAAGTAAAAGCACCTGTAGCACCAGTTGAAAAAGTAGAACCAGAAGCAGAGAAGCCAACCACTTCAGAAAAAGAAGAAGAGAAAGAAGATACTACAACAAAAGTAGAAGAAGACAAGGAAAAAGAGGAAGAAGTAGATACAAAACAAGAAATAGAAACACCTAAAGAACCTACTGAACCAAAACAACCAGAAGTTGAAGAAGAAGTTGAATAAAAAATAAGAATAAAAGTCGACAAAATATCTGTCGGCTTTTTTTAATATTGTAGGAAACAAGATAATTATGGCGAGCCTTAGATTTTCTTAAAATTTAGATTTGATAGAAAATCTTAGGTTCGATTCTTTATTTATAAAGCAAAGTAATTTTATTTCCTGTCTTTTCAATAAAACCTTCTTCTTTTAAAAGTTTTAATTCACGCATCATAGCACTTCTATCAACACTTAAGTAGTCAGCTAAATCGGTTAAAGAAAATGGAAGAGAAAAGCTTTTATTTAAGGTTCTAGTGGATAGCATTGTAAAATAACCAATTAATTTATCACGAGTCGAACGTTTCGTAAGCAATTCAATTCTCATGTTTAAATCTGTTACTTTACTCAAGATTAATTCCGGTAAATCCTCAGCTAATTTTTGATGAAATTTACAACCAGTTCTACACTTACTACGAATATCATTATAACCATAAAAAAGTACTTCACATTTTTCACGAGCTTCTACTAATAGCTCATTGTTGGTAGTAATCAAATAAAAGACTTCACCAAAAACGTCATTTTGAGAAAAGTGTTCAACAATGGTTCGATTTCCGTTTAGGTCATAACGGACTAAATCGGCATTTCCACTTTTTAAAATACAAAATTGGTTTCTTTTCTTTATATAGCTAGTGATAACTTCATTTCTTGAAAATGTTTTTCTTTGTATTCTATGGCAACTATTTTCGAAGTTACTAACAAATTCTTCCATATTAAAATTAATGTTCATTTTCTTTTCTCCTATGAGAATTATTATACAACAAAAAAGTTGCATTTGCAACTATTAGAGACTAAAAAAGCTACAAAGAGACAGGGAGCCAATTCAAACAAAATGTAACAAGTTTGTAATGTAAATGTAATAATTAGACAAAATAGTGTGGTTCAGTGCTTTCTAAACAGATTACCCATAATTTGTTGCTTTTACAACAGAAAAACAAAAAACTTAAGGTATAATAAGAACATACAAAATAAAAGGGGATTTGGAGGAAAAACAATGAAAATCATTAAAAGAGACGGAAGAGCAGTTGATTACGATAGAGAAAAAATCAAAATTGCCATCGAAAAAGCAAACAAAGAAGTAAGACCAAAAGAAAGAGCAGAAAAAGAAGAAATCAAAGAAGTAATTACCCACATTGAAGAACTTGGCAAAAAGAGGATGCTAGTAGAAGATATTCAAGATATCATTGAAGAACAATTAATGGAAATGGGAAAATATGAATTGTCCAAAAAATACATTGTATATCGTTACACAAGAGCCTTAGTAAGAAAACAAAATACGACAGATGAGTCTATTTTAGGACTAATTCGAAATGAAAATAAAGAATTAGCCGAAGAAAACTCTAATAAAAATACCTTACTTGCTTCTACCCAAAGAGATTATATGGCAGGGGAAGTTTCAAGAGATTTAACCAAACGATTATTATTACCAGAAAAAATAGTAAAAGCAGACAATGAGGGTGTATTACACTTTCATGATGCAGACTATTTCGTGCAACCTATTTTTAACTGTTGTTTAATTAACATTAAAGATATGTTAGACAAAGGAACTGTCATGAACGGCAAAATGATTGAAACACCAAAAAGTTTTCAAGTAGCATGTACCATAACTACTCAAATTATCGCAGCAGTAGCAAGTAACCAATATGGTGGGCAATCAGTTGATTTAATCCATTTAGGAAAATATTTAAGAAAAAGTTATGATAAATTCCAAAAAGAAATGCAAGAAAAATACGAAGGAACCTTACCAAAAGAAGTAATGGAAAGCATTGTACAAGATAGACTAAAAGCCGAATTAAAAGCAGGTGTACAAACCATACAATATCAAATTAACACCTTAATGACAACCAATGGGCAATCTCCTTTTGTAACCTTATTTTTGCATTTAGAAAAAGATGACCCATACATAAAAGAAAATGCTATGATAATCGAAGAAGTATTAAGACAAAGAGAACAAGGCATTAAAAATGATAGAGGTGTTTATGTAACACCAGCCTTCCCAAAATTAGTCTATGTATTAGACGAATTCAATAATTTAACAGGGGGAGAATATGACTATCTAACCAAATTAGCCGTTAAATGTTCTAGCAAAAGGATGTATCCAGATTATATATCTGCTAAAAAAATGCGTGAAAATTACGAAGGAAACGTATTTAGTCCAATGGGATGCCGAAGCTTTTTATCTCCTTGGAAGGACGAACAAGGAAACGATCAATTTGAAGGAAGATTTAATCAAGGAGTAGTAAGCATCAACTTGCCACAAGTAGGAATTGTAGCAGATGGAGATGAAGAAAAATTCTGGAAAGAATTAGACGAAAGATTAGAACTATGTAAAGAAGCTTTAATGTGTAGACATTATGCCTTACTAGGAACCAAATCAGATATTAGTCCTATTCATTGGCAATATGGAGCAATTGCCCGCTTAGAAAAAGGAGAAACCATTGATAAATTATTATATGGTGGCTATTCAACTATTTCATTGGGGTATATTGGACTATATGAAGTAACCAAACTAATGACAGGAGAATCACAAACCACAGAAAAAGGACATGCCTTTGCAACTAAACTAATGAAACATTTACGAGAAGCAACCGATAACTGGAAAAAAGAAACCAACATTGGCTTTGCCTTATATGGAACACCAGCAGAAAGCTTATGTTACAAATTTGCAAGAATAGACAAAGAAAAATTTGGAACGATTAAAGATATAACAGACAAAGGTTATTATACCAATTCTTATCACGTAGACGTAAGAGAAAAAATTGATGCCTTTGAAAAATTAACCTTTGAAAGTGAATTCCAAAAAATATCATCAGGAGGTTCTATCTCTTACATAGAAATACCAAACATGGGCAAAAACATAGCAGCCTTAGAGTCAGTTGTTAAATTTATTTATGATAATATTCAATATGCCGAATTCAATACCAAATCAGACTTTTGCCACCAATGTGGATTTGACGGAGAAATTATCATCAACAAAGACAATGAGTGGGAATGCCCAAACTGTGGAAACAAAGACCATAACAAAATGACAGTCGTTAGAAGAACCTGTGGTTACTTAGGCGAAAACTTCTGGAACGTAGGAAAAACAAAAGAAATTAAACAAAGAGTAATGCATTTATAGTAGGGATAGGAAATAGGGGGACAATCCTTTGAAAGAAAAAAAGAAGGACTGTCCCCTAAATCCTTAAAAAAGGGATTTTAAGGAGCGTCTCCTAAATCCCCTAGCAGTTGTTTGCGACATTTTGTTTCAAATTCATCATTTAATGGTTCTAAGACAATTTTTTCTTCGTATTTTCGATTAAGACAATAGGTAAGAATAAAATCAGCAAGTTCAGGATTTTTAGAAAGTAGAGGTCCATGTAGGTAGGTAGCAATGACATTTTTTCGAAAAAAACCTTCTTGCGTATCGCCAAATTGATTACCATTACCAGATAATACTCTGCCAAAAGGAGAAGAAATATTAAAGGTTTGTCCTCCATGATTTTCAAAACCGATTACTTTTGTTTTTTTACCATTTAAATCTGCTTCAATGATAATATTACCAATACAACGTTTTTTTCTATCTGGGTTTGCTTCTGTGTAATAATCAAAGATTTCTAAACCAGGGATGATATCTCCTTCGACACCTTTGTAGTATTTTCCAAACAATTGATAAGAACCACAAATTAATAAGAAAAACACACCAGCATCGATAGCTTCTTGAATAGAAGCTTTATGTTTTAATAAATCTTGTGCTAAAATTCCCTGTTCTTGGTCAGCACCACCACCAGCAAATACTAAGTCATAACTTTTAAAATCAGGAGGGGTGTCACCAATGGAATAAGGTTCGATAATGGCTTGGAAGCTTCGTTGTTCTAAACGATAACGTAACACTTGGATATTTCCGTAATCGCCATACAATTCTAGTATATCAGGATAGAGATATAGTATTTTTAATTCTTTCATTTATGAATTCTCCTTTTTCCATTTTAAAATTTCATTTCGAGTAGGTTGCAGAGCTGTATAATTGGCAATGACATATTTTTTTACGTCAGTGGTATACAAGCTTTTAATGGCTTCGTGCAAATCTAAATAGGGTTCAATTTTTGTTACTTCATAACCTGCTGTTTTGATACGAATTGCCATGTCATAAGCACGTGTGCCAGCAGTAATAATTCGTGTAACGTTGGATTTTAAGTCGTCAAAGTTAATATCCCAAATCCAAGAAACGTCACGACCATCGGCTAAGTTATCATTTAAAACAAAAAGTAATTCTTTTTTCGCTTCATCTTCGTTTAAAATTCTTAAACTAACATTGCTACCAGTTGGGTTTTTGGCTAAATTGATAATGGTTGGAATACCATTGATTTCTAGTTCTTCTAATCTACCATTATTTAGCACAAAAGTAGAAAGTGCTTTTTGTATCGTTTGTGTGTCAATCTGATAAAGCTTACAACAACTAATAACAGCCACAAAATTATAAATGTTATAAATGCTGTTAAAATTCGTTTGGTAAGAAATATTATCAATGGTAAAAGTTTTATTTTTTAAATCAATATCGGTAGCCAATTGATAGATTTCATTATCGCCATAGTTACAATTTTGGCATTTGAATTTTCCAATATGAGAATATTGATAATAGTCATAAGTAAGGCGTGTATTACAAAAAGGACAAAATTTTCCTTCTCCTGCTTCTTTCATTTCGGTAGTAGCATTGGCATATTTTTCGACATGAAAGTAATACACATTGTGATTGGATGGATTTGCTTGTCCTAGCCTTGCAACATTGGGGTCATCATTATTTAAAACTAAGTTTCCAGTATAAGTTTTTAAAAAATCTTGAATTCGCAAAATTAAAGCTTCTACTTCGCCATTTCTATCGAGTTGGTCACGAAAAAAGTCAAGAACTACTAAAGTATCTAATTTTAAATCTTTGAAAACAACAGGGACATAGCCTTCGTCTACTTCAAATACTAAATAATCGGCTTTGACTTTACCTGTCAAAGAACAGTGTTTTAATAGGGTAGACAAAATACCAGTTTCCATATTATTTCCTTCGGTATTGCTGATGACCTTTTTACCAGCTGTCTTAAACACGTGACCAATAGCATTATTGGTCATCGTTTTTCCATTGGTAGCTGTGACAGCGATAATAGGACAGTCAATTTTAAAGTATTGAAAGATATATGGGTTCCAGTCATAGGCTATTTTTCCTAAGAAGTTACCACCATTTTTTTTGGCAAGTTTTAGTCCTAAGTGTAGGATTTTAATAGCTAAAAGAATAAAAAAGTTTTTCATCGTTTATTTCTCCTCTTAATTTTGTATCATTATATCATAAGAAAGAAAAAATGTGAATTGTTTGTGAAAAATCTTGATTTTTAAGGGAAAATAGATTAAGATGAAACCATAAATTATTAAATCAGTTTTTTTCAAAAGTTAAATTCGATAATTTCCAATAAAAAATAATTTTACTTAAAAATAAAAATTGACAAATGAATAAAAAAGAAGTATAATAAAGAAAGAAGGGATAGTTTGAAATTTGTAACCTACGAACAATACCGAAATTATTACAAAAATACCTATCTTATGAGACTAGAAGATACTGGGATGGAGTATAAATTAGAAGAAAATTACAAAATTTATGACGAAAAAGAGATAAAAGAAATAGACAAAAAACATGATAAAATGTTTCGTAATATCTTAAGTAGAAAAACAGAGATGGTAAAGTTTTTAAATGATTTTTTGTCATTCAAAGAAAAAGTTAAAGAAACACAAATTATCCAATGTCATACAGATTTAATTACAAGTCGATACGAAGAGAGACGTTCAGATATCATCTACAAATTAAAGGAAAAACCAGTGTATTTTTTACTCGAGCATCAGAGCACGATTGATAAAAATATGCCACTTAGAATATGGGAATACATTGGGGAAATTATGAGAAGAGAAAATAGGATACAAAAGGTATATCCTGTAGTTATTCCTATCATTATCTATACAGGATTTAAAAGATGGAAGTTAGAAACTAATTTTAAAAAACTACAATATCAGGCAAGGAATTATCAAAACTATCAAATTGATTTAGCGTATAATTTAATAGCACTGCAAGATTATAGCTTTGAGGAACTACTTGCTAAGAATACGCTATTTAGTAGTATTATGATAATGGAAAAATGTAAGGACAAGGAAGAATTAATTTTACAATTAGATAATATTATTGAGCAAATGAGTGATACAAAAGATTTAGAGGCGATAGCAGAAATGATTAGTAATATTATACAAAATCGTATAGGAAAAGAAGAAACAAGAAAAATGTTAGAAAAAATAGAAGGAAAGGGGGAAATCGGTATGAGTCCACTAACCAAAATGCTTCTTGATTTAAAATATGAAAATAGGAAGGAGGGAGAAAAAGAAGGAATTATTCAAGGTATAAAAAGTACGGCCAAAAATATGTTAAAAAGCAAAGAGCCCGATGAAAAAATTATGAAATATACAGGAATAACAAAACAAGAATTAGAAGAACTAAAAGGAGAAGTAATCTATTCATAGAGTAAACCAGATAACAAATATCTGGTTTTTTTAACGTTTTTTACTTGTAATCGAAAGTAAGGTATAGTAAAATAAAAGCAGAAAGGAAACAAATAAATGAAATATACGAATACCAAAAAATTAGAAAAGATACAATTAGATAAAACTAATTACTATGTCGTATTAGACTTTGACAAAACTTTAACAAGTAAGGAAAGCTTAGATTCCTGGCTAGCCGTATTAGACTTTGACATATATGGAGAAACCTGTAAAAAAGAAATGGAAACAATCAATGCTAAATATGCACCAATCGAATTAGATTATACGCTAACCAAACAAGAAAAAGAAAAATATATGACAGAGTGGTATACCCAAAGTATGGATTTTTTGTATGACTATCAATTGACCTATACAAATCTCAAAAAAGCCTTACAAAAAAAGCCTTTAACTTTTCGAAAAGGAGCCAAAGAATTTTTGCAAAATTTGCAAAAAAATAACATACCAGTCATTATCCTTTCAGCAGGAATTGGAAATGTCATACAAGAATTCCTAGAAGAAGAAAAATGTTATAGTAGCAATGTTAAAATTATCAGTAACTTTATTGAATTTGAAAAAGACAAAATGCAAAAGTTTACTAAGCCAATGATTCACTCTATGAATAAAAAGTTAAAAGGCGGGCTGCCACAAAAAGATTATGCAATTCTTTGTGGGGACTTAATAGAAGATATTCAAATGCTACCAGAAGAACAAGAGAAAACTACAATTCGAATTGGTTTCTTAAATGATAACATAGAACAAAATTGGGAGTATTACAAAGAAAATTATGACGTAGTATTAACGAAAGAAGAAGCAACCTTTCAAGAGGTAGAAAAAATAATAAAAGAGAGGAAGAGGTAAGATGAAAAAATTTGGAAATATATTGTGGGGAATTGTACTTATTGCCATTGGTGTTATTTTTGGCTTAAATGCTATGGGAATAACCAATATTAATATTTTCTTTCGCGGATGGTGGACCTTATTTATCATTATCCCAAGCTTTATTGAATTAGTTAGAAGCACGAATAAAATGTGGAGTTTTATTTGGCTAAGTATAGGAATTGTATTGTTATTGTGTGCACAAAACATACTATCTTTTCGTTTCATTGGAAAATTAATCTTTCCATTTATTTTAGTGATGATAGGTATTAGTCTTATTTTCAAAGATACTTTTAACAAAAAAATAGCCGAAAAAATAAGAACCTTAAATCATAACAGAGGAAATTTTGAGGAATATTGTGCTACTTTTGGAGAACAAAAAAGTGATTTAGCAGGGCAAGAATTTAAAGGAGCCAACTTAGATGCTGTTTTTGGAAGTGTTGAATTAGACTTGTCAAAAGCGATGATGAAACAAGACCAAGTGGTAAATGCGAGTGCTATTTTTGGAGGCATAGAAATTAGGGTACCAAGTGGGGTAAATATCAAAGTAAAATCAACTCCTATTTTCGGAGGTGTAGATAATAAAACGAAAACAGAATATAACGAGAATTTGCCTACACTTTACATTAATGGCGTGGCTATTTTTGGAGGTGTTGAAATCCGATGACAACCTTTCAAAAAATAATTAAATATATAGCCCTTGCTTTTTCTATTTATTTATCACTTATGATAATAGGAGCCATTGTATTTGGCATTACTGTTGTTTGTGGTATTGGGATGGGAATAGAAGTGTTTGAAAGTAGCAACCATACAGAAGGGATAACAAAATGGGAGCAAGAATATACCAATATTAAGGATATCGATATTGATATGGGCGTTGGTAAATTGACGATAAAAAAAGGAAATATTATTAAGGTAGAGGCATTTGACGTTTCTGACCAATTTGTTTGTGAAGCAAAGGAAGGCAAATTAGAAGTAAAAGACAAGAAGGTAACGACAAATTTTTGGGGGATAAATCAAACGTCACCAGAGGTTGTTATTTCTTTGCCAGAAGAGTTAGTGTTAGACAAAGTTTCCATAGAAGCGGGAATTAATGATACCAATATTGAAATATTGAAAGCGAAGAAGTTAAAGCTAAATGGTGGGATTGGAAAAGTTGTTTTAAATAGCAAAATTATGGAAAAAGCAGACATTAAATGTGGCATTGGGAAAATGGAATTAAATTTAATGGGGAGACCAGAGGATTACCAAATAAAAACTAAAACAGGTTTGGGAACCCTAAAAGTAGATGGTAAAACCGTATCGAATCAGCAAGTGATTGGTAGAGGAGAGGCTATTATTGCTATTGAGGCAGGAATTGGAGAAACTATTGTTGCCTTGGAAGGAGGAAAAATTTAAAATGAAAAGAATTGCTATTTTTGGTTCTACAGGTTCCATAGGAGAAAGTACCTTAAACGTGATTAGAGAAAATCCAGATTTATTCCAAGTGGTAACTTTGGTAGCTGGTAAGAATATTCAAAAATTAATAGAGCAAATTGAGGAATTTAAACCGAATAATGTCTATATTACAGCACAAGAAAATGCTAAAAGGTTGGAAGAATTATATCCTGAGATACATGTTTTTCATGGAGAAGCGGGGATGGAAGAGATTTCTAAATTAACTGACTTTGACATTAGCGTATCTGCCTTAGTTGGCATAGCTGGTTTACGTCCAACTTACAACATGATTAAAAATGGAAAAACAGTTGCTTTAGCCAATAAAGAGGTATTAGTAGCTGGCGGAAAGTTGATTATGGACACGGCCAAAGAAAATAACGCAACGTTATTGACGGTAGATAGTGAACACAGTGCTATTATGCAATGTTTGCAAGGGGAAAAGCAAAATAAAATTGACAAGATATTGCTAACAGCTTCTGGTGGACCATTTTTTGACAAAGAAATAACAGATGAGATAACAGTAGAGCAAGCCCTAAATCATCCTACTTGGAAAATGGGACCAAAAGTAACCATTGATTCTTCTACGATGATGAATAAAGGGTTTGAGGTCATTGAAGCAAAATGGCTATTTGACGTTGAGCCAAGCCAAATCCAAGTAGTGGTACATAGAAAAAGTATTGTGCATTCGATGGTACAATTTCAAGATGGAACCATTATGGCCAATTTAGGACCAAAATCAATGCAAATACCGATTGCCTATGCTTTAAATTATCCCAATCGTTTGGTAAATCAAATCGAAAAAATTGACTTATTTGCTATTGAAACTTTAAAATTTGAACAACCAGATTTAGAAAAATTCCAATGCCTAAAACTAGCTTTTGAGGCAATAGAAAAAGGGCATAGTCATCAAGTGGTGTTAAATGCTGCTAATGAAGTTTTAGTGGATGCCTTTTTAAACAAGAAAATAACCTATACCCAAATTCCAAAAGAACTTAATAAAATGCTAGAAGAGCACACGGCAAGAAAGCTTAATACCGTAGAAGAAATTTTAGCATTAGACGAAGAAATAAAAGAAAAGACAAGAATAGAAATAGCCCATTAAGGCTCTTCTATTAAATCTTTCCAATATTTTTTTGGCATAGATTGCATCTGGCATCTTAGATTTTTTCGATCAGCGATGGCAATCGTTTTAAAAAAAGTTTTCCATAATTCCTGATATTTTTGTTCCTCTTCAGAAATAGCAGGAATTTTTAGCGTGGTTGCCTCTACTATTTTATATTCTTGGTTATGATAAAGAAAGCATAAATTTCTTATTTTATCGTGGATGATAAAAGCTTGTGTGGGAAAACGATGGATAAAGTGATGACCTAAAGGCTCAAGAATATTGTTATCTGGATGAATAGAAGCATAATACAAGTGATTTTCAATTTCTTGAAAGCGAAGTAATCCCTTTAATCTATGACACTCTCCAAAGCATCTTTTTTTAATACGCATTACGTTAAACACATAGGAAAGAGTTAACCTATTGTTGATTTTGGGTCCTAGTTCAAACCCATCGCAAAGATATTTCAATAGATACATTTCCTTGTCTTTTTCGTTGGAAAGAAAAGCATAATAGGTGTTATACAAAGCGGTATAACCAATTATCTTTTCGATGCCAGCAAAGACTCTATCTGATTTTTCATCATCCGTTTCAAAGAATACTGTTTTATCCAAAAAGTTATGACAATAATCTTTTTGGGAAGAGATTTTTTGAGGAAGTGTTTTGGTAGCATAACAATCAAATACAAGGGTCAAAAAGCCAGAAAAGGTACCATCATATAAATAGACTTGATTTACAAGCTTCCAGTTAGACATTTTATTTTATCCTCCTTTGTGGGTGGTAGACTATCAAAGATAGAAAGTTGTTTAAACTGAGGAAGCGGTAAACTGTTTCGTTCTTGATAGGTTAGATTGGTTTCAATAAAATTTGGTTCAAAATGGTAGGCTTTACTAAAATACTTTCCTTTGCAAGTGATAAAATACTTAGCTCTTTTTAGTACAACTCCAAGCTTTTTCAAGGCTTCAAAATCGAGAGAAAAGTCACGTCTTGCACGAATAATTTTTTTGGCAGAAATAACGCCAATTCCAGGAATACGAAGCAAGGAGAAGTAATCGGCTTGGTTAATTTCTACTGGAAATTTGTCGATATTTCTTAGTGCCCAATCACATTTTGGGTCTAAAATACAATGGAAGTTAGGGTGGGTTTCATCTAGCAATTCATCTGCTTTAAAACCATAATAGCGAAGGAGCCAGTCGGCTTGGTAAAGTCTATTTTCTCGAAGCAGAGGAGGGGCTTCTAGAGTAGGGAGGTTCTTATCTTCGTTAACACTAATATAGGCAGAGTAATAAACTCTTTTTAAACTCAATTTAGAATAGAGCCCTTCGGAGAGTTTTAGGATTTTTAAATCACTTTCTGGCGTAGCACCTATTATTAATTGGGTGGTTTGACCAGCAGGAACAAAGCTAGGCTTGTATTTGCTTTTTTCTAACTTGTTTTGCTTAATGTTAGTCGCAACATACTTCATAGGATTTAAAATACCAGTCTTTTCTTTTTGTGGTGCTAATAATTTTAGGCTATCATTAGAAGGAAGTTCAATATTGATGCTAAGTCGGTCAACCATAGCACCTAGTTTATCAATTAGTTCCTCGCTACATCCAGGGATACTTTTGCAGTGAATATAGCCATTAAATTGATACTCATTTCGCAAGATAGAAACGGTTTTGACTAATAATTCCATGGTATAATCTGGCGATTTAACAATGGCAGAACTTAAGAAAAGTCCTTCAATATAGTTTCTTTCATAAAAATTAATCGTTAAGTCTGCTACTTCTTGTGGCGTAAAGGTAGCCCTTTTGACAGTATTAGTACAACGATTAATACAGTATTTACAATCATAAATACAACAATTGCTAAGCAAAATTTTTAATAAGGAAATACACCTTCCATCAGCACCCCAACTGTGACAGATGCCAGCTTTGCTACCATTACCAATTCCGTTATTTGTATTTTTTCGATTGCTTCCACTGGAACTACAAGAAGCATCATATTTTGCTGAATCAGCTAGAATTTTTAATTTATCTAAGATTTCCATTTTTAATCCCGTTCCTTCCTAAATCAAACCAAACATTTGTACTTATTATACCACAAAAAAACAAAAAGTCAAACATTTATTTGTAAAAAATGTTATTTGTAAAAAATGTTGTTTGTAATAAAATGTCGAATATTGCGATGAAAAGTATAGTCGAAAGTATTGAAAAAAGTAGAAAAAGTGCTATAATAGAAAAAAGCAATTATTTTTAAAATTGCCAAAACATTG
>CANPIU010000031.1 GCA_947574235.1 uncultured Clostridium sp.
AATTTATTAAAAAATTCTAATAAATCTATTGACAATTAATAGTTAGTCTTTATTTCCAATTTTCTTGAATTACTTTTTGCAACGTCTTATCATCTGTTCTTGTTTTCCTATTTAATAAATTATCCCATTTATGAATTAGCTCCATTAATTCTCTGTCATCATTTTTGGTTTGCCCAAACGATAATCTTCTCATATAAAAATCATTTTTCTCTATGGCTCTTGCAATTCTTCGCCAGGAAATAGCTTTCTTTTGATTTTCTAATTTGCATTCAGCTGTATCTGGAATATTTTCAAGGTCAACATTGTATTTATTTTTGTACCAAATCATGAATTTTTTAATTTTTCGGTAATAGTGTAGCATCAAATCTCGATTATAAATTCCTATACTTTCTAATAAAAAGACGGTATATTCTTGCCATGACATAAATTCTGGCTTGCAAGATTTAATGTTTCCCAGTGCTGTTGTTTTACAATAAATATTCCCAAAATTGACACCGATTTACTCGGCTCAGTACCTTTGACCACGTATCATATTCTAAGGCTTTAAATTGGTCAAGTCCATTTCTTTGGTCATCTCCATAAGGCTGGCAGAGTCTTTGTTCATAGATACTTACCCCATTTTTGTACATTAATTCATAGATATAATTAAAATCTAAATTTAATTGGCTTACAGCTCCCCATATATCTTCTGTTGCCCAATCATAAAGAGGATAAAAATTATAAACGTCTATATGTTTATCATTTACCTTTAATTTTGTCGTCCAATTATAATCACGAAAAGTAATCTTTTTTTCTTGAAAGGCAATGGTTCTAAATCGATTTAAACTCTCATCGGTTCTAATTCCAATCCCACAAGCTACTTTCCCTTGGTATTTTTCTAAATACCAACCCGCAAACTGAATAATAAATTCTTCAAATTCTTCTCCTTTTTTAAACCAGTCAAAGGGACAGTTTTTAATATTAATGGTATTTTCTGGCATACTTCTTACCCATAGGTGTTTGCTTTCTTCTTCCCAACATATCCATTTAGGTTGTAAGACTGAGACGGCATTTCTTAAAGCAATGGGTAGGGTAATATGATAAAAGTCTCTAATTTGTGATAATTGTTTTAGTTGTTCTATATGCTCAATGGTATAACGATATTGAGCTTCTAAATCAATAAAAAGTACGTCGAATTTCTTATTTAGCTTAGTGGCCACCTTATTTGCCAACTGCACCATGACAGAACTGTCTTTTCCCCCGGCTGACACTAAAATATATGTTATCGAAATTCTGGAACATAATTTCTAGCCTCTCCATAGCAGCATCTAACACGTTTTTTTCTAAATATTTCTTCGACATTTACTTTCCTCTTTTCCTAACTATTCCAAATTATACCATTTTTGGAATATTCTGTAAAGTTTTGTCGAAAAAAAATTAATTTCTCCTTTGCTTCCCCATCGGTTCCGGGTTTGATTGGGGACATAGGAGAATTTGAGGCATTTGGGATAAAATTAAAAGAAACTATTGCTAGTCTCCTCTATGAATTCATATATTTATATATCAATAAATATCTTATTTTTTGTTTACTAAATCTTTTAATGCTTTACCAGCTTTGAATACTGGAGCTTTTGATGCAGGTATTTTGATTTCTTCCTTAGTTTGTGGGTTTCTACCTTTTCTAGCTGCTCTTTTTCTTACTTCAAAAGAACCAAATCCAACTAATTGAACTTTGTCTCCTTTTTTTAATGCATCTGTTACTACTTCTACAAAAGCGTTTACTGATTCTTCAGCTGCTTTTTTAGTAGCTCCTGTTTTTGCAGCCATTGCTGCGATTAATTCAGCTTTGTTCATTTAAATTACCTCCTATAAGATTTAATAGTTTATGTACTTGACTGCATGAACAACGCAATCATGTACTTATTTAATCAATTCGCCAAAAATAGCAAAAATCCTTCTTTTTTTTACACTTTTTTAATAGATTTTTAGTTTTTTCAATACTTTGTGAATTTTATTGCCTGCTGGCATCATTTTTATTTCTTCTTCTGAAAATACTTTTAATGCTACAATAGCTAGAGCATAAATGATGATCGCTATGGCGATTGCTATTATTGTTGCCAATTTCCCAGCAATTATTCCTGAAAGTGTCACATAACTGAAATAGGAGCAAATTCCCATAATGGTTACTGCTATCATTGGTTTTATGACAAATTTTGAAAACGTTAAATCCAATTTGATGGTTTTTCGAAGGGCAGTTATCGCAATACTAAAAGCTACCGCATGACAAGCCACTGACCCCCAAGCTGCTCCATTTACCCCAATTTCTGGAATTGGTACTAACACCAAATTCAAAATCAACTTAACAAGTACACCGGCATCCTAGCGATATCGTAGGCACCATTAATTTTCCATACCCTTGCAAAGCCCCATTTATCGTCTGGTCTAGTATTGTAAATATAACGGTCAAAGAGCTAATTTGTAATATGGTCTCTCCTGAACTAGCATTAGGAAACAACAAATTAAGGATAGGTCCTGCAAATAAGCACATTCCAACGGTACAAGGAAGTCCTATTAACATAGATGTCATTAAAGAAAATGAGGTTTTTTGTGTAATTGTCTTTTTATCTTTTCTTGCTTTTGCTGCTGATATTGCAGGTACTAACGCTGTTGCGAAAGCTACATTAATGGATAATGGCAAACTGGTTAGCATATCTACCTTTCCACCTAAGATACCATATTGTGAAATTGCCATATCCTCTGACATGAATTGTTTTAGGCTTCTTACTACGGTAAAAGAATCGATATTTTTATTTAAGGATGACATGATAGCGGTTAGTGCAATTGGAATTGAAACTAACAAAATCCTTCTGATGATGGTTTTGACTCTTTCATATTTATAATTAACAGTTGATTTTATTTCAGTTGCAATTTCTCTACTTCTGGTTCGATAGTACATATATAAATAGCCAAAGCCAGCAAATGTCGCAAAGGTAGTCGCTAAGGTTGCTCCTCCTGCCATCCACTCTGTGGATGCTCCTGAAATAATGGCAATGATTTCTACTAAGATAATGGTTAGTGTGGTTTTAAATACTTGCTCTAAACTCTGTGACCTAGCGGTTGCTTTGATATTTTGTCTGGCATTAAAATAACCTCTCATAACCGATGATATGGCTACGAAAAAGATGGCTGGTGACAAGGCTACTAACGTCATTTCCGCTTCTGGTATTTGTAACCACAAATTAGCTATCATATGAGCCCCTAAAAACAGCAATAGGCTTCCTACTAAACCAATCATAGCAAAGGTGGCAAAAGCAATTTTGAAAATTCGATAGCCCCCTTTATGGTCTCCGGACGGCAATTCTTTCTGATACTAATTTAGAGATGGCATTGGGAACGCCAATCGATGAAATAGTAAGTAGCATGGCATAAATTTGATAGCCTGCTGCTACAATTCCATTTCCTTTGTCTCCAAAGCCTTCTCGATTGGTTAGATACAAGGTGTAAATTAAGCCTAACATTTTTATCAAGACTTGTGAAAAAATCAAAGTGATAACACCTTGCATAAAGGTCTCTTTTTTTTCCTTTGGCATAATCTTTTTTTCCAATCCTTTCTTCTGTATTATTTTCCCCTTTATTCATTTTACTTTATTATTATAGATTTAATTACTAAAATATTCAATAGTTTGAAAAAAGTTATTTATCCTTTTAAAAACAGAGAAAAAATTGTGATGCTTTCATCTCCTATTTTTTCTCTGTTTCTCTAAATATTTTTATCAATATTTGGTAATATTTGTTTCTTTCTTGAAACCACACCTTCTAGAAAGGCTCTATCTTTTTCTAATTCTTTTCCAAAAGCCTCTTTTATTACGCCTGCTTTTTCTCCTAAAGCAATAATCTCTGAATTACTATTTAAAATGTCGGTAATCGCAAAGACAAATAAGCTTAATCCTTTTTCTTCTATGGTTTTATGCATCGCCTCTTTGATTTCTTCTTCTCTTTTTAATACGTCTTCAATATCAACTGTATTTACTTGTGCAATTTCAAATTTAGTACCTTCTTTGTTGAATTCTTTGGCATCAATGTTAAGTAATTCTTCTACGGAAAAGTCTCCTAAATCGGTTCCTGCTTTTAACATTTCTAGTCCATATTCCTCTACATTAATTCCTGCTATTTTTCCTAATTCTTCTAGTGCTTCTTTGTCAAATCTTGTGGTGGTTGGTGATTTTAGCAACAGGGTGTCTGAAATGATGGCACTTGCCATTAATATAGCTTCTTTTTTCTCTATTTCAAAATTGAATTGTTTAAATTCTTCATATAAAATTGTGGCTGTACAACCATATGGCTTTGCTAAATAGTATAATGGGTCAGAAGTTCTAAAATTGCTGATATTATGATGGTCTGTTACCATCTTTATGCTAGCTTTTTCAATTCCTTCTACACTTTGGTCAAAATTAGCGTGGTCTACTAAAATGACTTCTTGCCCTTCTTCTACTTTTTCAATTAACTCTGGTCCTTCTATTCCCAAATAGTTTAATACAAATTGTGTTTCTTTGTTAATATTTCCTAGTCTTACTGCTTTTGCTTCCCATCCCACTTTTTTATTCAAAGTTTCATGTACCATACTAGAACAAATTGAGTCTGTATCTGGATTTTTATGTCCAAAAATTAATACTTTGTTTTCCATTTTTATTTTCCTCTTTCCTTCTTATTTTTCAATGCTTTTATTATAATTTCTTTTCTATTGCTTGTCAATATTTTTAATCATTTCTTCTAAGTCTTCTTTTGAAAATTGATATTTCTCATTACAAAAATGACACACTAATTCTGCTTTTCCTTCTGTATCTACGATATTTTGTAATTCTTCTTTTCCAATGGTTGCTAAGGCCTCTGTCATATGTTCTTTGGAGCAGTCACATTGAAAAATCGGTGTAATATTTTCTTCTAGGATTTTTACTTCTTCATCTCCTGTGATTTTTTTCGCGATTTCTTGCAAACTCAAATCTTGGTCTAACATTTTTGATATAGCCCCTGCCTTAAAAATGGCTTGTTCTACTTTTGAAACTTCTTCTTCTCCTGCATCTGGCATAGGATTGATTAAGTAACCTCCTGCCGATTTTACACCATTTTTATTCACTAATACCCCTAGGGCCACTGCTGAATTCCTTTGCTCTGAATTGACAAAATAGTTGGCAAAGTCATCTGCTATTTCTCCTGAAGTTAATGGCGAAATTCCAATATAGGGTTCTTTTAACCCAATATCTTTAATAACATTGATATAGCCTTCATAGCCAACTGCTCCTCCAACATCTAGTTTTCCAAATTCGTTTAAAGGCATATCTACCTGTGGGTTGCTAACATATCCTTTTACTCTTGGAAAGTTATCAGTGGTTGCTACCATCATTTCCATTGGTCCATTTCCTTTGATTTGTACGGTTAGCTTGTCTTTTATCCCTTTCATTTCAGCTCCCATAATGGCTGTTATGGTTAGCATCCTTCCAAAGGCAGCAGTTACGACTGGACTTAGGTCATGTGTTTTTCTTGCTTTTTCTACTAGGTTTGTGGTATCTGCACATATGACGGATATTTTTCCGTTATGTGCTAAAAATTTTATGATTTTGTCTGACATTTTTTCTTCCCTTCCTTTTTTTGTTACAGTTCACTGAAAAAATTTTTTAATGTTTAAAATCCGATTTAAGACGTTTTAATAAAAATTTAAACTTTAATTATACTGAATAATTTAATAAATTCAATAGTTAGTGAACTGTAACCTTTTTTTGTCTATTTTAATACATTTTACTTGTAATAGCAAGTTTATTTGTGGTATAATACATAAAAATTTGAAAAAGGAGTGTTACCATGAAATTATATGTTGTTAGACATGGACAAACCAATTGGAATATAGAAAATCGTTTACAAGGTTCTGCCGATATTCCTTTAAATAATACGGGTATAAAACAAGCACAAAATCTGGCTGAAACTTTTAAAAATATTGATATTGATTTTATTTTTTCTTCTCCTCTCCAAAGAGCATATGATACAGCAAGTATTATTAATCAATATAAAAACTTACCCATCTCTATAGACTCTCGACTGATAGAACGTGGTTTTGGTGATTTTGAAGGATTGGATGACATTTCTTCTTTTGACTGCAATATCCATAAATTATTAGACTATCATCTAAATTATAATCTTTATCATGTAGAACCAATCCAAAATGTTTTTATTAGACTTTCTAATTTATTAACTGATTTAAAAACGAATTATCCAGACAAAAAAATACTTGTAGCTACTCATGGCGGTGTTGTTCAGGTGCTAGAATCCATTATTAAGGATTTACCAAAAGAAACGGATTTACAACTTTTAAGTGTAGGAAATTGTGAATATCGAGCTTATTCTTTCGATATTTTAAAAGAACAGGATACGTCACGATAAAAAATCAGTACCAACTTTGTCAACTAAATTTTAGACAAGTGGTACTATTTTTATTTTCTTTTTAAAATCGCAATCATAACTTCTGTTGACATTTTCTCTAAAGACTTCCAATCTTTAGAAACATTTTTTAGTGTTCCTAAGTAAGCCTCTTGCATCGTTACATTTTTCTTTACCATATCTAACAAAATTCCAATATCTACCCCATAATCTTTATCAAACTCAATTTCTTCAAAACATTTTCTTCTTCCTGCTATCATCCCACTTAATGGTTGTTGATATTGTACCATTTCTGGAAATAATATTTTTAACATTGGTTTTGCTACCAATTCTGTGACTCTTCCACCTTCTCTATCAAAAGTTGCTTTTACAAAATCTACTTTTTCCTCAACAATTGGTTTTATTAATCTATCAACAACATCGTCTGTATAATCTGCAATATCAGCATCCAAAAAAACAATGATGTCACCTATAGCTTGCTTAATTCCTTCTTCCATAGCATAACCTTTTCCCTGTTGCTCGCACTTTACTACCTTCGCACCTTTTTTGGTTGCCACTTCTTGCGTTTTATCTGTACTTTTATTGTCTACTACAATAATTTCTTCTACATACTTGCATTTTTTTGATTTGTCTATCACATTTGCTATATTTTCTTCTTCATTAAAAGCAGGTATAATTACACTAACTTTTTTCTCCATTTACTTTCCCTTCTTTATCTTATTTATGTTACTCATTGATAACAGATGAATTATATCACTTCCACATTTTATTGTCAATGAGCGCACGCTTATTCTATCTCATTACTTATACCATATACGGCAAAAAAAGTTACATATATCGTAACTTTTTTGTTCTATCTATGAACTTGAAACATATCTTTTCCTTCCCCGCAAACAGGGCATACCCAATTATCTGGTAAATCTTCAAACTCTGTTCCTGGTTTAACACCAGCCTTTTCATTTCCAGACTTCGGATTATAAATATATTTGCACTCTACACACTCATATCTTTGAGAATCAAACTTTTCTGCTTGAAAGTTTTTATAGCCTAGTCCTAGTGCAACTATCACCATTAATAAGAACGATAATGCTTTCCAAATGCCACTTTCTAGTAAAATAATAGCAAATATCCCAAAAGTTGCAGCAATTCCATATAAGATTAACACAGCTTGTTTTTGACTAAAGCCTCTTGAAACAATAATATGATGCAAATGTCCTTTATCTGCTTTAAAAATTGCTTTAATGGATTTTCCTTTTATTAGCCTTCTAACAATCGCCCACATAGTATCAAATATTGGTAAACCTAGCGCTAACAATGGTAATACAATGACAGCTGCTGTGTAAGTTTTAGCCACACCCAATATCGAAATAATAGAAAGTGAAAATCCTAAAAAATTAGAACCAGTATCACCAATAAAAGTTTTGGCTGGTGCAAAATTAAATGGCAAAAATCCCACTAAAGCTCCTGCTAAAGCCGTTATCAATAAAATGGAAATGAGTGGCGAACCATTTAGTACAAATATAATCAATAACGATACTGCTGATATGACAGAAATTCCAGCAGATAGTCCATCTAAACCATCAATCAAATTAATGGCATTGGTTACTCCAACAATCCAACCGATTGTTAAAATAATTGAAAATGCTTCTTTTAATTCATTGGTTGTTAGGAAAGCTGGTGTAATCTCATCTATTCTTACCCCAAAGGCTACTACAATGCTCGCTGCTATCACTTGTCCTAATAATTTTACTAATGGTTTTATGGTAATAATATCATCAAATACGCAAAAAATGGAAATGACTATTCCACCTAAAAACATTCCGAAGCAATTTCATCCCATATTGCTCTGGACCAAATAAATCTATGGTATTTTCTAAACTCTTTACAATTAATAAATATATCATTGCCACTAGAAATCCCAATATAACCGCTGGTCCTCCAAATTTAGGCATAGCTTTTTTGTGCATCCTTCTTTGGTCTTTTGGTACATCTACTGCTCCTACTTTTCTAGCTATCTTTATCGTGTATGGTGTTGCCATAAATGTCACAATAAAGGCTAGTAGAAAAGCAATGGCTATATCTCCCCACATAAGCCTTGCCTCCTATTTCATATTTTCTGCTTCCACGTCTTTTATTAAATTAATTCTCTCTTGGTGTCTTCCCCCTTCAAATTCCGTAGCAAGCCACATCCTCAAAATACAAATTGCTTCATTTACACTTACCACGTCTGCTCCTAAAGCTAAAACGTTACCATCGTTGTGTAATCTTGAATATTTAGCGGTAAATTCATCGTGACAAAGCACACAACGAATTCCTCTAAATTTATTGGCAACCATACTCATCCCAATTCCAGAACGACAAATTAAGATTCCTTTTTCACAATTTCCTGACTGTACTTCTTTTGCCACTTCTTTTGCAATATTAGGGTAGTCTACTCTTTCTTCGTTCATACACCCTAAATCTTTATAGGATATTTGTTTTTCTTCTAAATACTTTTTAATTTCTTCTTTTAATTGGTATCCCCCATGGTCACAACCAATTGCTATCATATCTCCACTTCCCTTCTTACCTCTTCTTATACCAATATATCATAAAAATACAGGCTTTACAATAATAATTTCTAATTTTGCTTGCTTTTTCCAAAAAAATATGTTAGAATATCCTATGTTATAGTGTAATTTAGACTAAGAGGAGGTGCCTAAAAGAAATGCCAAATATTAAATCAGCTAAAAAAAGAGTTAAAGTAATTGAGAAAAAAACTTTAAGAAATAATATGATTAAATCTGCCTATAAGACAGCTGTTAAAAAATTCGAAGAAGCTATCGCAAGCGGAAACATGGAAGAAGCTAAAGTATTATTCTCTGAAGCAACCAAAAAAATCGACCAAGCTTGCACCAAAGGTGTTATTGTGAAAAATACAGCTGCTAGAAAAAAATCTAGCTTATCAAAAAAATTAAATTCAGCTATGGCGTAAGACAATCATACTAAAATTATAATAAAAATTATGCATAGTTTTTATAGTAAAAAAGCCTTACTTGTTAGTAGGGCTTTTTTATTGTAATTGAACAACTTTAACTCTAAATGTTCCATTGTCAGATGAAGTTATATTATTTGAAGAATATATATAACCTATAATGCTATCTCCTTTTTTCGCATTTATAATTGCATTACATGAACAAGTAGGATATGTCACATCTAACCTATCATAATTTCCTGCAATCTTCTTTTCATTTTGTGTAATAAGAGTTTGCAAATTAGCATTTTTATTTCCTGAATCCATTAAAGCCATCACTTCAACATAATAAATTCCATCTTTTTCAATCTCATATATCTGATTGCTTCCACCACTATTTATACTTTTACTCTCCCATAAAAATTTCTGTTCATATCTAAAACTATTACTTTTTAGAGTATTAATTTCTGTTTCTAAAAACTCCATCCTTTTTGATAATTCCTCATAACCTTCTTTTTCAGTATTAGTATCATCATTATTATCAATCTCAATATCATCCATAGAAACTATTTTAAAATCCCCATTTATTTCAAATTCATAAGGATACTCTTTTAATTTCGTAAATATCGATTTTGCTTGTCCTACTGTGATAGATTCTAATTTGCTCTCTTGTAAACTTGCTGTTTTCTGTGTTACTAATTCTACATACTCTATTTCTCCATCTTCACATAAGCTATCTGCTAAAAACTGCAAATTAGGCATTCGTTGACTTTCCTCATAACTTGCCATTTGTGCTTCCGTTATTTTTAAATTTATAATTTCTGTTGCTGTCTGTTTATCAGTCTCTTTAGATGCTTTATTAGCTTTATTTAAAATCCCATTATCCCCTGTTAATATTGCAATCATTACACCTGCCAAAATCAATAATATAATAATAGTAATCACTAATGCAATCACAGTAATTCCTTGGTTTTTATCCTTTACTCTCATTTTTCCTCCTTTGTTATTCTTTCCTTTTTATGTGTATTTATTCATCTTTTTTCTTGTCTATTATATAGAAAACATTTGTCATTGTCAATGATATTTTAACCATTTTAACACCTTTTTAACACATTAGGGAACTTTCTGGGACAGTCCCTAAAGTGGACATTTCCCTTCTCTAAGATCCCCCTCTCAACCACCATTTTTCTGTTCCATACATTTTGGGCTCTATCTACCTTTAATTTCCATTGTTTTTCTCTCATTTTCATGTTACTATTAATTATGATAATATTGATTTAGATGAGGTGTCTTATGTTAAAAAAATTCTTAAAAAATTTTAAAAGTTTAGATACATTAACCCACAAAATTATGTATAATGGTTTGAAATTTTGCTTTGCTATTTGCATTTTATCAGTCTTTATTCTTCTAGCATATAGCCTTGCTTTTACTTCTCCTTCTATGTATTACATAGGTATTAATTTGTTCAAACTTAGCTTGATTTTTGCCATCGAATTTGTTGTTTGTGGTTTCATAGTTGATGGTATTAAAAAACAATTAATCTAATATAAATGTCAGATATAACCTGTCTCAAGCACTGAAAAGAGACAGGTTATACCTGTCCCCAAAGTACTAAAGTCCACTTTAGTGCCTGTCCCAAAAAGGGCCACAGAAAGTGTCAAAATCCCAAAGGTCTCATTTTTTATTCTAAATATAATTCATAGATATTTATTTGTCTTCCTGGTGCTGTGTAATTTCTCCAATAAAATTGAAAGCCAACATATAGCTGTGATGGTGAACTGTTTAAAGCAGATGAAAAAGTTTTAATATCGGTAAATGGATTTTTATCATTTTCTAGTATTTGTATTCTACAAAAGTCTGTATTAGCATAGATGCTGTCTGCTCTACCAGCACCCGCTTGGGTTCTACCTCCAAATAGATAGAAACCTGCTCTATCGGCAGCTCCCCATGGTGCAGATATTTTGCAATGGATTTTAGAAAATCTTCTTGTACCTGACAAATACCATGATACCCCATAGGATGGAAGCCAATCATTACCCGCTGTACGGTCCATCCTGAATTTTACGTATCCATTGTCTTGTGTAAGAGAAGCCCCTCCAACTACCGATTGGGCTGACATTTTTAATACTCCATTTTGAACAAGATATAAAGGCTTTGCTTTTACAAAAACACCTTGTGAAGATATTGTTTCTCTTTTGTTTCCTGAATTATCAACTGTTAAGACATGTAAATAATACGTTCCTGCTTGAGAACAATTTAAGGTTATCTTTTCTTCTGTTGCTTTTTGGAAACTTCCTCCTGTATATTTTGAAATATCATTTGTTCCTATTGTTGTATTACTTGCCGTGAAAACGTATCTACAGTTTTTAATATCGACACCACTTAGGTTGTCACTTTGTGTTACGGTTGCTATAACGCTTTCTCCTTCTGTCACTGAAGTTGTGTTAAAGCTAATAATGGCTTCATTTGGTAATTCTTTTTCTTTCTCTACTATGACTTGGGTTTTAGCTATACTTTCTTTTTTATTTCCAGCTTTGTCTACTGTTAAAACATGCAAATAATAGGTTCCTGCCTTAGTACAATTTATGGTTAGTTCTTCTCCTACTTCTTTTTTAAAGGTCCCCCCTGTATATTTTGAAGTATCACTGGTTCCAATTGCTCCATTATTTGTCGTAAAGACGTATTTACAGTTTGTTATATCGACACCACTTACCCCATTATCACTTTGTGTTACGGTTGCTACAACTGTCTCTCCTTCTGTTAGTCTTGTCTTATTAAAAGTAATGATTGCTTCTTGTGGCTCTTGTTTATCTATCTTTGTTATATTTTTAGTTGCACTGTTTCCGACTTCTCCCAATTCATTGATAAGCCTTACATAGATAGCACTATTTTCTTCTATTGTTATGGGCTCTCCATAGTCTTTCCAAGTAGTACCATCCATAGAATACTGTAAAGAGTTTGTTCCTATTTTAAAGTTTGCTATTATTTCCACCATAACATTTGTATTGGTATATTCTTTTTGAGGTGTGATATTAAATGTAATATCACTTTCTTGTAAGTCTGGTGCTGGATTTTCTCCCTGCTTTCCTATATAACTTACTGCATTTTCTGTTATTTTATAGACATATTTTTCTTTTGTTACAACAATTAAGGTTTCCGCATTTCTTCTATTCATTTCTGCATCTTGGAATATTTCTTCTTTTAAAATTTCCTTTTCAAATTCATCTAAATATCTTTGTGCATCCCAATTTTTCAAAATCTTATCTTGCTGTAGTCCGATTTCCTATTATTTTTAATACTTCTTCATATTGTTTCTTTTTTGTTTCTTCTCCTGCTAAACTTGCTTTGGTTAAGACTCCGTTTTCTCCTGTTAGGCTTGCTATACTTATCCCACTTAAAATTAATAATACAATAATGGTAATAATTAAAGATATTAATGTAATTCCTTTGCTTTTTTTCATAATCTTCTCCTTCTTTTGTTTAATTTCTTTTTTTAGTTTATCGAATTTTTAAAGATTATGTCAATGTGTTATAAGTTGAATTTTCATTTTGTTTAAACGTAGTTCTTTTGTACTATTAAACTCTTATTAAAATGCTAAAATCCCCCTTTTAAGAGGGATTTTTATTATTTTTTTAATTCTTCTAGGAATAATTTATTTAGCATTTGAGGATTGGCTTTTCCTTTGGTTTCTTTCATGGCTTGTCCTACTAAGAAACCTAAGGCTCTATCTTTTCCAGCTTTATAGTCTGCAATGGATTGTGGGTTTGCTTCTAGTATTTTCTGTACTACTTCTTGGATGGCTCCTTCGTCTGATATTTGTATCCATCCTTTTTCTTTGATGATATCTTCTGGGTCTCTTGGATTTTCAAATAATTCTACTAATACTTTTTTTCCAATGCTAGAACTAATGGTTCCTTTGTCAATTAAAATGATTAATTTTCCTAATTGGTTGCTATCGAATGGTATTTCACTTGGTTCCTTTTCTGTTTCGTTTAAGATTCTTGAGATATCTGATATAATCCAGTTATTTACAGCCTTTGGATTGTTACATACTCGAATTGCTTCTTCAAACAAGTCTGATAAATATTTAGATGAAGTAATCAAATTAGCATCTTTTTGTGATAATTTATACTCTTCTAAATATCTTTGTTTTCTGCTTTCAGGTAATTCTGGCAAAGTTTCTTTAATATTTTGAATATACTCTTCTGATAGTTTAATGGCTACTAAGTCTGGGTCTGGAAAATAACGATAGTCTTGGGCATCTTCCTTATCTCTCATAGAAAAGGTTTTACCTGATACCTCATCCCATCTTAAGGTTTCTTGTTCGATTTTGCCACCCTCTTCGATGACGTCAATTTGCCTATCTACTTCATATTCAATGGCTCTTGTAATACTTCTAAAGGAATTCATATTCTTCATTTCTGTACGGGTTCCTAATCTTGTATCTCCCTTTTTTCGAACAGATACATTGACATCCGCTCTTAGTGAACCTTCTTGCATTTTACAGTCTGATACTTCAATATATTCTAAGATAGATTTTAATTTTCTTAGATATTTTTCTGTTTCTTCGGTGCTTCGAATATCTGGTTCTGATACAATTTCGATTAATGGAACGCCTGCTCTATTTAAGTCAACTAAAGTCCCTCCACCAAATTCGTCATGATTTAATTTTCCTGCATCTTCTTCTATATGAATTCTAGTTAAGCCGATTTTCTTTTTGCCATCTTCTGTGTCAATTTCAATAAACCCATGCTCACATAGTGGTTTATCAAATTGTGAAATCTGATAAGCTTTGGGTAAGTCTGGGTAAAAATAATTTTTTCTATCGTTTTTGCTATCTCTTGAAATTTCACAATTAGTTGCTAGTCCTGCTTTTACAGCATATTCTACTACCTTTTCGTTTAGGACTGGCAAGGTTCCTGGCATTGCCATACAAATTGGACAAGTTTGGGTGTTTGGCTCTGCTCCAAATTTAGTTGGGCAGGAACAAAATATTTTTGTTTTGGTTGAAAGCTCTGCGTGAACTTCTAGCCCTATTATTACTTCATAATTTTCTCTTGACATTTTTTCCTCCTTTTAAATTTTTTATCCTAGTAGCATCTCTACTATGACTATTACAACATATAGAGTTGCTTCTAGTGTTACTATCCTTACATATAATTTTTTATCTTGTTTTATCTTTTTTAATGACTTAAAGGCTATTACTGCTAATATGATAGCAAGGCCTATAGTCATCCCTATGATTACCATCTCCGTCATTATTCCGAATACTAAAAATGCCTTAGCTATCTCTCCTTTAGGCCTATCATTATTTTCAATAGCCAATTTCAAAATTGTCATTCCAAATTGCAATGGCAAAAAGGATATCGTAAAACATAGAATATTAGGTATTATTTTTTTAATCCCATTCTCTTTTTTCATTGCTTTTCCCCTTATTTTGTAAAGGTAGGTTGATAATTTTTTCTAAATTGGATAGCTTGCTCAAAGGTATAAGCTGCATTTAATATCGTTTCTTCACAGAACTTGTTTCCGATTAATTGCATCCCAATTGGCATACCTGTTTTATCTACACCACATGGAATAGAAATTCCCGGAAGCCCTGCTACATTGACAGATACTGTACAAATATCTGCTAAATACATTTCTAATGGATTGTCAGATTTTGACCCAATATCAAAGGCAACAGTTGGTGAGGTTGGTGTTAAAATAACGTCATATTTCTCAAAACCTTTGCCAAATTCGTTCATAACTAAAGTTCGTACTTGTTGTGCTTTTTTGTAATACGCATCATAATAGCCAGAAGATAAGACATAGGTTCCTAAGATAATTCTTCTTTTTACTTCTGCTCCAAACCCTTCACTTCTTGATTTTTTATAGATTTCCTTTAAATTTTTAAATTCTTTGGTACGATAGGTATAACGAATCCCATCAAATCTTCCTAAATTTGAACTTGCTTCTGCACAAGCAATAATGTAATAAGCAGCTAATGAAAACTTAGAAATATCTAATGAAAACTCTTCTATTTCGGCTCCTAATTCTTTGTATTTTTCAATTGCTTTTTGTAAGCTTTCTTTTACTTCTTCATTAATTCCTTCTCCAAAAAATTCTTTAGGGACTCCTATTTTTAGTCCTTTTACGTCATTTTTAAGGGCTTTGGTATAGTCTATGTTTGGTCTTTGGCTTGAAGTAGTATCTTTTTCATCATGACCTGCGATAAGGTTTAATAGTATCGCCGCATCTTTTACGTCTTTGGTAATTGGTCCTATTTGGTCTAAAGATGAAGCAAAAGCTACTAATCCATATCTTGATACTAATCCATAGGTTGGTTTTAGTCCAACTACCCCACAAAAACTGGCTGGTTGTCTAATAGACCCACCTGTATCTGACCCCAATGCCCAAGGCACTAAATTGGCTGCTACTGCTGCTGCACTTCCTCCTGAAGACCCTCCTGGTACTTTGTTTAAATTCCATGGATTTTTTGTTTTTTGAAAATATGAATATTCGGTTGAACTTCCCATCGCAAATTCGTCCATATTCATTTTTCCTAAAGTTATTATATTTTCTTGATTTAGTTTTTCGATAACGGTTGCATTATAAGGTGCTACAAAGTTTTCTAACATTTTAGAAGCACAAGTGGTTTTTACCCCTTTGGTACAAATATTATCCTTAATTCCAATTGGTATTCCTGCTAAATCTCCTGTAATTTCTCCTGTTTCTTTTTTGTTTTGGATCTCTTTTGCTTGCTTGATAGCTTCGTCCTGCAAAGTTGTAATAAAAGCTTGTACGTCTTTTTCTTTTTCGTTAATTCTATCGACATAGGCCTTAACTACGTCTTGAATTGTTAATTCTTTACTTTTTATTTTTTCTTGTAATTCGTGTACCGTTAATTCTGTAATATTCATCTATTTTCCTCCTTTTGACTTGCTTATAATACTTTTGGTATTTTGAACATATTTTGTTCTTTGTCTACTGCATTTTGTAGTAACCCTTCGTTATCTTCAAATACTTGTATCTCATCTTTTCTGAATATGTTCTTAGCTTCGTTTGCACCTATGGTTATATCCAAATTTTCTACTGGCACATTGTTGACGATATTGGCAAAATTTAAAATTTCCTGTAGATTCGTTAGATAGTTGTCAATCTCATTTTCTTTAATTTCTAAATGTGCTAAATTGGCTATGTGTAAAATTTCTTCTTTGCTTACTTGCATTTTCTCATCTCCTATTTTCAATTTGTCTTCTATTATATACTTTTTTTACCAAAAAAACAAGCCATTTTAAGCTTGTTTTTAATCTTTCAATTTCATTTGGTAGGTTTCTCCTTCATCATTTGTTTCCAATATAACATTAGCTTTTAGCCTAACGACAGGTCTAAAGCCTTTACCAACACTGCTATCATAAAGTTCCCATCCATATGTAGAACCACCTTTATTTGCCATCACTTCTCTTTTTCCTCTACTGAAAGATGCATAAGGTCCAGCTAGCCAATAATCCTCTCCATGATATAATTGTCCACTAACACTACTACCCGACTGTGAATTTCCAAAACGATATCCCTCATCCACGGCACCATAAGGTGGTTTCCAATTTGTATCACCGTTCCTAGAAGCTGTAAACAATTCCGCTGTTGGGCTACCGATAGCATAATCTGCATAAGT
>CANPIU010000032.1 GCA_947574235.1 uncultured Clostridium sp.
ATTTCAGACCTGTCCCTCCTGTCTCAAAAGACCTGTCCTTCTTGTCTCATCCCTATTACTCATCAAAAAATTTTTTAAAATCTTGTTCATTAATTTTTTCTTTTTGTAGTAATGCTTCTGCAATCCTATCTAACTTATCTCTATGTTCTTGTAACAAGGTTTGTGCATCACGATAAGCTGTATCAATTAAAATTTTTACTTCTTGTCCTATTTTATCTCCAATGTTTTCTCCAAACATTTGCATTTCATAAGGTTCTTTTCCTTGGAAGTCAATTGGTCCGAAGCGTATCGCTCATACCATATTTAGTTACCATATCTCTTGCAATTTTCGTAGCTACCTCAATGTCATTGCTAGCACCAGTTGAAATATCTTCCATCACTAATCTTTCTGCTGCTCGTCCTCCTAATAGCATAATTAGTTTTTCTTGCATTTCTGTTTTAGATATATAATATTTGTCTTCGTCTGATTTTTGCATCGTATAACCACCAGCAACACCTCTTGGTATAATAGAAATTTCTTTTACTTCGGCCTGAGTTTCTAAGTATCTACTAACTACGGCATGTCCTGCTTCGTGGTAAGCGGTTAGTTTTTTGTCTTTTTCAGAATAAACTCTGGTACGCTTTTCGATTCCTACCGTTACTTTTTTGACAGCTTCTTCTATGTCATCTCTTTCGATGTCCTCATGTCCTGCTTTCGTCGCAATGATGGCTGCTTCGTTTAAAATGTTAGCTAATTCTGCACCAGTAAAGCCTGCGGTATCTTCTGCTATACTTTCTAAATTTACATTTTCTGCAATTCTTTTATCCGCAGAGTGAATTTTTAAAATTTCTAATCTTCCTTTTAAATCAGGTGTTGGGATAGTGATTTGACGGTCAAATCTTCCTGGTCTTAATAACGCTTTATCTAGCATCTCAGGTCGGTTGGTTGCTGCTAATACGATGATGGTTTCTTCTGAACTAAAGCCATCCATTTCTACTAACAATTGATTTAAGGTTTGGTTGTTTTCTGTTTCGGCTCCACTATTTGAAGTTCTTCTTGAACCAATGGCATCGATTTCATCAATAAATACGATACATGGTGATAATTTTCTTGCTTTTTCAAATAGTTTTCTAACACGAGAAGCACCTAGTCCAGCAAACATTTCAATAAATTCTGAACCACTCATAGAAATAAATGGCACGTCTGCCTCTCCTGCGATGGCTTTGGCAATTAAGGTCTTTCCCGTTCCTGGTTTTCCATATAATAAAACACCTTTTGGAATTTTAGCCCCCATTTTGGTAAACTTTTCTGGCTTTTTTAAAAAGTCTACAATTTCTACTAATTCTTCTTTTTCTTCATCTAAGCCTGCTACATCGTCAAATTTTATTTTTGTCTTTCGTTCGGTGTCATCATATACTTTTCCTTTTTCTCCTAATCCTTGCATTTTAAATATCATAACAAACAAAGCAAGCATAATTAATGTTGGTAAGAAAGAAATTACAAATGCCGGTATTTGTGCTAACACACTTTTTGGTTTTTGTACTAACTCAATTTCATTTCCTTCTGCTACTTTTTCTTGCACTAAACCAATGAAACTTTCTGTATTTGGAACAATAGCCGTTTTTTCTTCCTCTACATTTTTTTGTTTTACTTTAACCGTAGTGCTTCCCACTGTCATTTCTATTTTTTCTATGTTGCCATAGGATAATTCTTTGATTAAATCGGTATAGGCTAAAGTTTTTTCCTCTTCGTTTTCTTTGTCCTTCATTAAAAATACAGCTAGCCCTGCTAATATTACCACTAGCACCATTAAACTGATTATCAATAGCCACATTTTTTGGTCTTTTTTCTTCTTGTTATCCTTTTTTTTACTCATTTTTCTTCTTCCCTTTCCTTTTTAAGCATTAGAGCCCTGTGGCTCTCCTCCACTTTTTCCTACTTGCTTTTTTTCTTTTTTTTCTTCATTATCTTCTGTTTGTTTTTCTTTTTCTTCTTTATCCTTTTTTTGTCTTTCCTTCTTTTCTTGTTCTCTTTTCTCTTTTTCTTCTTGCTCTTGCATTTCTCTTCTTACAATCTCTTGTGCTTCTGCAATTTTCATTAATTCAACTTGTTGTTTTACAAACTCTGTTTTTAATAAAAATATCGCTGCCACCAAATATATGGCTGATACAGAAACATACATGACTTGGAAATATTCCATCTTAAAGTCAATAAAAATATTAACAGCAATGTATAACATATTCAAAATAATGGACAAAGTTAAAGCATAGACTGACATATTAAACACAGCTAAAAAACGCATTTTAATGTGTGCTATCCAAGTTGTTAAATAGCCAAATATACTTAAAAATACAGCATTAGATAATGTTGTTAGTAAATACATAATAAAACTATAAACAAATATGGTTAAAAATACACTAATATATAAGGTAATTACTTGTGAACTATGTGCATAATCAATTACCGTTTGCTTCGTAAATTCTTGTATTCCCATTTGACCCAAAAGTTCTCCATAATGATAACTAATGGTTCCTGCTACTGCTCCATTTTTCAAAATAACCTTATCTTTTAGTACAATCATCCCGCTTCCTGCCTTGGTTACTTCGTCAATATATTGATTGACTACTTGCTCATCTTCTGTTTTGGTGTCTATTATCGTTCTTCCCACATAAGAGTCATCTTCGGAAATCGTCAATCTTTTTTCTGCTAAAACGTCTAGTTTTCCCTCTTGATAAGAAAACTCTGGGAATTCATTTTGCATATATTGTATCCCTTCTTGCAGGATTTTATGTGTCTGATAAATGGTTCCTAAACAAAGAACCAAAACTAAAATTGCTACTACTTTGCTAATATAGGAAAATGCTTTTCCTAGACCTTCAGCAGCCATATCAGGATATTTTTCTATTTTTGTAATGGCATTCCATACCTTTTGAAAAAAACCTATTTTCATTATCGATACTCCCTTCTTATTCCTGAGTCTACAAATTTAGGGTTAATGGCAAAATCGACCTTATCGCCCACTTTTATTTCCTTTTGTTCAATGTCACACACTACATGATAAGTTCCAATTCTTCCTAAGATTTTACAATTAGTCCCACGAATTTTTACATACTTATCTTGCTTCTTAAAAAAGGCTTTGATACTTTCTAACAAATATCTCATTTTATCTACTGTTCGGAACATATCTTTATCATTTTTTACATTAACACCGTTCATATAACCACATGGAACGATTGCTACTTTCATTTCTTTTGGTGTCGTATATATATTAGAATAGCCAATGTTAAAGCCTTTTGGTAACGTTTTTATTTCAGAAACCTTGGCTTCTAAATGGGCAATTTTTTTAAGACCAATGGTATTTTGGCAAGAAATCCTACCTAAAAATGCAGAACCAACTCTAACAGCATTTAGATGCATATTGGGAAACTTCAAAAATGCAGAAGAATTACAAATATGCAAGATTCCTCTTTCTATCTCATTTATTTTTAACACTTCTATACAATCAATAAATCTTTGAAATTGCTTCTTTGTATAATTATCATCATAAAAACTACTAGAGAAATGGGAATAAGTACCTTCTATCTGGATATGTTTCATTGTTTTTAAAACTTCTACCATCTCATCACGATTGCTATAAACAAAACCATACCTTCCAAATCCAGTATCAATCTTTAGATGAGCACGTATTTTTCTATTTTGTTCTTCTCCTATCTGGTCTGCTACTTTCACAGCTTCTTTTGAACCAATTGTTAGGATAACATTATTTTGAACTAGAATTTCCACTTCTTCTTTAATGGCTGTGGAAGATAACATTAAAATTTCTTCTTTTATGCCAGCTTTTCTTAAGGTTAAAGCCTCCTCCACAGTTGCCACTGCAAAAAAGGAAATACCTTGGTCAATTAAGTATTTCGTATATTCTACTATTCCTAGCCCATATCCATTTGCCTTTACCACGGCTATTATTGTTATGGGATTTCCTTTGTCATCATTTCCTGTTTTACTAGCAAATTTCTTGATTTGCTCTATATTATGCCTTAAATCTTCTTTTTCTATTACTAAAGTTTTCAAGTTTTTCTCCTCCATCCGCCCCGTATGGCTCTCTGGCACCTTAGATTTCTTATTTTCTTATTTTTCTTTTCAATTGTCTTATTGTTCTAAATGCTTTTTCTGAGAAGCGATATAACTTGTACATAAATGGTTTAAAGGGTAGATACACTTCTCCAATAAATTCGGTAAAAGTAGCACCAAATCCTTGCTTGAATCGATATAAGCCATATTGTGGATGGCTTTCATCTACGACACCAGATACGCCTCTAAAGTCATACATATCGTCCTTTCTTTGGATTGCCATTTTTATCATTTCCCATTGTAATAAATAGTTTGGCATTAAATTACGATGCTCATTACTACTTGCTCCATAAAGGTACCAAGTTTTATTTCCATAAAAAATCGGTATTACCCCTGATATTGGCTTTCCTTCATAATAGGCCATTAAAATTTTCATATGGTCTGGTCCTAGACAGTCATACATTTTTTCAAAATAGGCTAAGGGACGAATAATAAAGCCGTCTCTTGCTCCTGTTTCTATCATAATTCTATGAAAATCTTTTAAATCTTCTTTCGTTCCTTCTTTGATAGTTACTCCTTTTTTGGTTGCTAAACGAATATTATATCTCCATTTTTGTTTAAAACCTGCCATGATTTCTTCTTCTGTTTTTCCTTTAATGTCTAATCGAAATACATAGCGTGGTTGAATTTCATCTTTAAAATCTTTGGCATCGTCTTTAATGCGATATCCTAGATTCGTAACTACATTTCTAAAGTCTTGGTCATCACTTACAATATCTGGTTCTATTCTTAGTACAATTGCTTTATATTTTTTGGCTAATTCTTTGGCTCCATCTGTTAGTTGTTTCATAACTTCCATATTATGAATATCACACACTGGGCCTCTTGAAGAATACATGATATTTCCAAAAATAGGCATCTTTCGTATCCATACACACAGAGAACCTATGATTTCTTTATGATTTCCTTCTGCTAAAATAACCTCTGGTTTCCAATTTGGCTTTTTTACTTCTGCCCATTCTAAGGCTTGTTGGAAATTGCATCTTTCATGCCCTTCTAAAAATTTTTTATATTCTTTTTTATCTTCTTCACTTTCTACAAATCTCATTTTCTCTCCTTGTTTAAGTTTGGCTTTCTTAGCTGTTTGATTTTTATGCATGCAGATAAATTATACCTTTCGGTACATTTTCCTTAGCTCATTTTTGTGCTAAAAAATACTCCTCACTTTTCTTTTCTCTATCATTATTTACAATCTATTGGTATTTTACACTAAAACGCAAAAATTTACAAGCAAATTAAAAGTATTCACTAATAATTTACAATTTGCTTGTCTATGCTTCTATTAAATTATATTCTGTTAGTGTCTTTTCAATATCTTTAGAAATGATAAACTCCTCTTTTATCTTTTGGCTGTAAATAGTTTTGGTCAAGTATTGTCTTTATCACATTTTTGATATAACATTTTATAAATACCTACATATGTTGAAATGATAAACAAAGTTGGTAGCATAAAAAATTTTATTGGTGGAATACTATACAATTTAATGACATATATAATAACATGATATAAAGATAACGTTGAAAATAGACTCATAATAGTTATAAATTCTCCCTTGGTTACAGTATATCTTTCTTTTAGTTTTCTTATTATTAAAAATATTAATACTACACATACTATAGCTATTATAAATTTAGAAAGTGAAAACACCCACTCATATGGCATTTTACTCCCAGAAATTAGTCTAAAAAAACCACCTATCCCTGTCTCACTGTAATAATTTTCACGATATGTATAATAATCCACACCATATAAGATTCTAGATATAATTTGCCCATTAATTATACTATCTAACAATAATTGTAATATCGTACTAAACAAGAATAAAATAATTGTTATAAGAATACTTTTTTTCATAATTTTCTCCCTAATTCTATTTTATTATTAATAAATTATTTGCTCTAGTCCTCAGCTTATCTAGAATAATTATAAATTGATTACTTTTCTATAATTTCTACCTCTTTAATTCTATTAATGGCAAAGCATATTTTTCCTAAATCTTTAATAGAAGCACCTAAAGAGAACATTTTCAATATTTTTATGAAGCTTAATTCATCTTTTCTAAAAATGAAAAAACTTACGAAACTCTTTATAAGTTTGTAAGTTGTTATTATTTGGAGCAGGTAGTGGGAATCGAACCCACGTCATCAGCTTGGAAGGCTGAGGTTCTACCATTGAACTACACCTGCAAATAAATGTTACATATATCAGGATATTTTGGAGCAGGTAGTGGGAATCGAACCCACGTCATCAGCTTGGAAGGCTGAGGTTCTACCATTGAACTACACCTGCAAAATTATCCTCCTGACAATTATAAATTATAATCGTTTTTCATTTTTTTGTCAAGGGTTTTTCAAAAATTTTCTCAATCATTTCTTTCGTGTCCTCTTAAGTCTTTATATACAAGCTTTTACTAACCCAACAAATAATGGTGCTGGTTTATTAGGTCTTGACTTTAACTCTGGATGAAATTGACCAGCAATAAAATAAGGATGGTCTGGAATTTCTACCATTTCTACTAACAAGCCATCTGGCGAAGTTCCAGAAATCTTCAACCCTGCTGCTTCTAATCTTTCTCTATATTCATTATTATATTCATAGCGATGCCTATGTCTTTCTGAAATCTCTTTCGTTCCATACACTTTATTGGCTAGTGTTCCTTCTTTAATCGTACATGGATAAGCACCCAAGCGCATCGTACCGCCTTTTTTATCAATAGCCTTTTGGTCCTCCATAATATGAATAATTGGATTTTTCGTTTTTTCATCTAATTCTGCTGAGTGAGCATCTTTTAGTCCTAGCACATTTCTTGCAAATTCTACCACTGCCATCTGCATCCCTAAACAAATGCCTAAAAATGGTATTTTATTTTCCCTTACATATTTAATCGTCTCAATTTTCCCTTCAATACCTCTACTTCCAAAGCCACCTGGTACAACAACACCATCTATTCCCTTTAGTCTTTTTGCCACATTTTCACTGGTAACTGTCTCTGAATCAATCAAATGAACTTTTACTTTTACATGATTTTCAAACCCTGCATGATATAGGCTCTCCATAACAGAAATATAGGCATCTTCTAGTTGAACATATTTTCCAACAATCGCTATATTCACTCTTTTTTCTTCTGTAATATTTCTAATGTTTTCTACCATAGCTTCCCATTTACTATTATCTGGCACATAGTTCTCTAATTTCAAATGATTGCATACTTCTCTTGCTAAGCCTTCTTCTTCTAACATTAGAGGAACTGCATATAAATTATCAGCCGTTTTATTTTGGATAACACTCGTTTTTCTTACATTACAGAACAAAGATAACTTCTCACGAATACTATCAGGGATATCTGTTTCGGTTCTACACACTAATATATTTGGCTTAATTCCAAAACTTTGTAATTCCTTAACAGAGTGCTGGGTTGGTTTAGATTTTATCTCATTAGAACCTGATATATAAGGCAATAAAGTAACATGAATATAAATAACGTCCTCTGGATTTTTCTCTAATCCTACTTGACGAATTGCCTCAATGATAGATAATCCTTCGATATCTCCTACCGTTCCACCGATTTCAGTAATCACAATATCTGTATCCGTATTTTCAAAGCCATATATTTTTTCCTTGATTTCGTTGGTAATATGAGGTATTACTTGCACGGTCTTTCCTAAATAATCTCCTCTTCTTTCTTTTTCAATTACATTTTGATAAATCTTTCCCATCGTGATACTTGAATTTTTCGTTAAATTCTCATTAATAAATCTTTCATAATGACCTAAATCCAAATCTGTTTCTGCCCCATCATCTGTCACAAAAACCTCTCCATGTTCATAAGGGTTCATCGTTCCTGGGTCTACATTAATATAAGGGTCAAACTTTTGGATAGTAACCTTATAGCCTCTATTTTTCAATAACCTTCCTAATGACGCTGCCGTAATTCCTTTTCCTAATCCTGATACAACTCCTCCTGTTACAAAAATGTACTTTGTATTCATAACTAAACTTCCTTTCTCCCCCACTTACTTCCGGGTTTAATTGGGGAAATCCACTTAAGTTTTGGCATTATTTTCTCTTAAAAAAATTAAAAAAAGATTAAAAAAATTGCCAAAATCGGTTTTTTTTTAATCTATCCTTATTGTAGCACGTGTCCTATTTTTTTTCAAGTGCTTTTTGTAATTTTTTGTTTTATTTTTGTAATTAATATTTAATACAATACAAAACTGACATATTCTCTGGTGTTACCGTTGTTGATTTTCCATAAATTGAACTACTTCTAGAAGCATCAAATTCATACTCATGATAGTTAAATTCTGGTGTAGTTCCACTTGTCAATTGATTTCTCGCTTTAATTGCATTATCAAACGCTCCCGTACTATGAGCACTTCCCCAAGCATAAACATGAAAGGCTCCACTAATATTAGGTAATCCTGCTTCTTGGCTTACCCCTGCCTGATTAGAGCCCTTTAAGAACTTTCCTGTTAAATTCGGCGTTGCAAATGTTGTTGTTCCATTTCCACCATAATAATTATATTTCCCAAATTCTTTTTTTATTTGTTCTGCTAAGTCACTATATTCTGAAATATTATAAACTTGTCCATTACAAGGTAAATATCCATCTGGCGCATGATTTCCCATATAAGAAATCAAGCTTCCTACTGGCTTAGTTGACTCACTCTTTAAATTTTGACACAGTTCTTTTAAGTCTTTTATTTCCTTTTCCAATTCATCTATTTTTTCTGTATCTTGTTCTGCTATTTTTACTCCATTGATAGAGGCTAATCTTAAATTCCCATCAATCTCAAACTCATAAGGATATTCCTTTAATTTCGTAAAAATAGATTTCGATTCTCCTACTGTAATTGATTTTTGTTTACCTTCTACCAAAGTTGCTATTTTTTGTGTCGTTAAGGCTACATATTCTATTTCTTCATCCTCACACAAATTGTCTGCTAAGAACTGTAGGGTTGGCATTTGTTGTGTCTTGCTATAACTTTCTATTTGAGCATTGGTTATTTTTAAATTTATCATTTCCGTCGCTGTCTGCTTATTCGTCTCTTCTGATGCTTTATCTGCTTTATTTAAAATGCCATTATCACTTGTTAAAAATACAATTGTTATTCCTGCTAAAATAAGTAATACGATTATTGTTATCAGCAAAACAATTAAAGTAATACCTCTACTTTCTTTCTCTTGTTCTTTCAAATTTTTAATACTCATACTTCCCTTCCCCTTCTTTTGCTTATTTCTACTTTTGCCATCATTGTAACAAATAACAAAAAACATGTCATTAACTGTCAATTAATTAACATAGTTCTTCCAAAATATTTCTTTGCAATTTTTCAAATTTATTGTTATACTTATTTACAGTTAATTACAAAAAATAATAAACAAAGGAGGAATTCAATATGCCAACACCACATAATGAAGCAGCCATAGGAGAAATTGCCAAAACCGTCATCATGCCAGGTGACCCACTAAGAGCACAATACATAGCAGAAAATTTTTTAGAAAATGCCAAATTAGTCAATCAAGTTAGAGGTATGTATGCCTACACAGGAATTTATCAAGGAAAAGAAATCACCATCATGGCTTCTGGTATGGGAATACCAAGTATGGGAATTTATAGTTATGAACTTTACAAATTTTATGAAGTAGAAAACATTATCCGTATCGGTTCTTGTGGAGCCTATCGACCAGATTTAAAATTATTTGATATCGTATTATCTGATAATGTCTATTGCGAAGGAAATTACGCTTTAACCCTTAACAACAAAGATTGTCATTTAGTTTCTGCTAGCAAAGAATTAAATACCCTTATTCAAGAAACAGCAAAAACTACCAACCTTAATCTTTATTGTGGCAATACGGTTTGTTTAGAAGTCTTTGACCCTTATATGCCAGATTTTGACCAATTTATCCGTAGATTACCTACTGATTTAAATCCTTATTCTGGCGAAATGGAAGCTTTTGCTCTATTTTACAATGCCAAGTTCTTTTCGAAAAAAGCTTCTTGCCTTATGACTGTTGTTGATTCTCGATTTATTAAGGATGTTGCTACTAGTGAAGAGCGAGAAACTGGCTTAAACAATATGATAAAATTAGCTTTAGATGCTTCTTTAAAAATTAACTAAAATGAAAAAGGCCAATTCTTTCCTATGATAGAACTGGTCTTTTTTATTTATTTTTTAATGGATAAAATTTTGTATTTCATAATACCGGCTGGTGCATTTACTTCCACTACTTGATTTTTCTTAGCACCTAATAAAGCACTTCCTAAAGGTGATTCATTCGATATTTTATTTTCTGCTAAGTTAACTTCCGTTGAACCAACAATCGTATATTCCACTTTTTCGTCAAATTCCATATCAAGTACTTTTACAATATTTCCTACTTGAACTGACTCTGTATCAATATCTTTTTCATCAATAATTTTAGCATGTCTTACTTTATTTTCTAATTCTGCTATTTTTACTTCATTTTCAGCTTGTGCTGTTTTGGCTTCATCATATTCTGAGTTTTCTGATAAATCTCCAAAGCCTAAAGCTACCTTAATTCTATCAGCGATTTCTGCTCTTTTCTCCGTTCTTAAATAATTTAATTCTTTCTCTAAGTTGTCATACCCTTCTTGTGTTAATAATACTTCCTTTTCCTCCATGTTATTTTCTCCCTTCTATCTAGTTTTCTTATTTACTTTTCAAAAAAATCATCTACTATATTACGGCAAAAAATGAAATTTGTCAAGCAAATTTCATTAATCTTTTATAAGGTCTTTTGCTCCCTTCATGTAATCTACCCCAGAAAAAATAGTAGCAACGGTTTGTACTAGCATCATAACAGTTACTGTTACATTAAGAATAAAAGCTCCCCCTTGCAAATTTCCTGTAAAGCACTCTCCAAAACTATGTAGGTCTACAAAAGCAAGGATAATGGCAATCATTTGAGTTACAGTTTTTAGCTTTCCCCAATTAGAAGCTGCAATTACTTTCCCACCTTTTTCTACCGCAATTAGACGATAGCCTGATACTAAAAATTCTCTAGCTAAAACAATAATCGGTATCCAAGCTGGTAATTTTGCCATTTCTACTAACATAATCATAGCGGCTAATACTAAAATTTTGTCTGCTAGTGGGTCTAAAAATTTTCCAAAAGTGGTTACTTGATTATTCTTTCTAGCAAGATACCCATCTAATTTATCGGTTAAAGAGGCAAGAATAAAAATTCCTTCTATTAACCAATATTCTATTGGTAGGCTTAAAAAATCGCCTTGTATTCCTAAAAAAGGAATTATTACCATGATTGGCACTAATATAATTCTAAATATGGTTAATTTGTTGGGTAAATTCATTTTTTCTTATCCCCCTTTTATTTTAGCATTTCCATTGCTTTTTGTAATTGTGTATCATCTTTTTCTTCTACTAATAATACGTTTTCCACCGTGTCTGGTAATTCTACTTTTTCATCTGGTTCAATTCCAATTTTATTGATTTCTGTTTTGTTTGGTGTTAAATATTTTTCAGAGGTTATTTTAATGCCACTTCCATCTGCTAAAGTCAATACTTGTTGTATGACTCCTTTTCCATAGGTTTTTACACCACAAGTTTTGGCTTTTCCTAAGTCTTTTAAAGCCCCTGCTAATATTTCAGATGAACTTGCTGTATTTTCATTGGTTAATATAACAATTGGCATATTTATGATTGGGTCATGCTCTGATTTTTTTACTTCCTCGTTGTTATTTTTGTCTACTTCATATAACAAAACAGAACCTTTATCTGCGATATAATCTGCGATTTCTAAAGCTTCGTCTACAATGCCTCCACCATTATTTCTTAGGTCAATGATTAAAGATTTAATCCCTTGTTTTTGTAGTTCTTCGTATTTTGCTTTAAAATCTTTGGCCGTTCCTTCGTCGAAAGAAGAAAATTCAATATAACCAATTTGGTTTTCTAGCACTTTTCCTTCCACTGGATTTACTTTGATATTTTCTCTTTTTAATTCAAAAGTCTTCGTCTCAGTTCCTCTTAGCATTTCTACCTTAACCGTTGTTCCTTCTTCTCCTTTTATTTTGCTAGAAACTACTGACATATCGTCCCCTGTATAATTCACACCATCTACTGCTACAATTAAGTCTCCTGGCAAAATTCCTGCTTTTTCTGCTGGGCTGTTTTTGATGGGTGCTAATATTTGCACTTTATTGGCTTCTGTGTTTTTTACCATATAAATTCCAATTCCTACAAAGTTCCCCATCGTGTCATCTAAATAGTCTTTCATATCTTCTTTGGATATATATTCTGTATAAGGGTCGTCTAGACCTTCTATATATCCTTTAATGGCTCCTTCGTTTAACTTTTCTTCATCGATTTCTCCTAGGTAATATTTATCAATAATTTTTCTGTATCGATTAAGTGTGGTTGTTAATTCGGCATCTGATGAAGATGATTTCATCAATATTCCTGCCTTATTTACACCTCTGTCACTTAATAATTGATACATGCCAATTGACGTTATCATAAAGGTAACAAATGCTACGATTACCACTAACATTATAATTTTATAGACTTTATATCTTTTTTTCTCTTCCATTTTGACCTCCGTTGTTATATGTATTCAACTAAAAAAAATTAATTACAATAGGCGGAAAGTTTCCGCCTATTGTTTTTCTCTCTATGGTAAATATGGTAATGGATTAACTGGATTTCCATTGATTAATACTTCAAAATGCAAATGTTCTCCTGTTGAATTTCCAGTTGTTCCCACTGTCATAATAGCTTGCCCCGCTTGAACAGTTTGTCCTACTGATACCCTTCTTGAACCTGGTGAGCCATGTGCATACAAGGTTGCAACACCGCCACCATGATTGATAACAATACATTCTCCATAGCTGTAGTATTTACCATTATTTATATAAGCTTTTGACCTTTGTACGGTTCCACCCTTAGCAGCTACAATTGTTTTTCCTGATACATTGATATTAACATCTATTCCTGTATGACCTGCATAAGATGGGAAATTTTTATTTCTTATATTCGCTTTGCTTAAACCTGCTACTGGGAAAACAAATCCACTGGCACTTGAACTACCTGAACCAGCATTGTTCGAAGAACCAGAATTTGAGCCTCCGTTGTTTCCACTACTTCCACTGTTTCCACTATTACTTGTGTTTCCTCCTGTATTACTATTATTGTTTTTATTACTTTCTTCTTTTTCTTTTTTTGCAATAGCTGCTAATTCTGCTTGTATTTCTCTTTTGTCTGCTTCAAATTGGTCTAATTCTGCTTGTGTTTGCTTTTCTTCTTGATTTAATTTTGCCACTTGCGTATCTTTTTCTTTTTTAGAACTTTGTAATTGTGTTGCTACTTGTTGTTTGCTTGCTTTAGAAGTATCTAATTCTTTTTTACTATCTTCTAACTTCTGTTTTGCTTCTTCTATTTCTTTCTTTTGATTTTGAATTTTTTCTAGCAATTCTGTATCACTGGTTGCTACTTCTGTTACTAAATAATAATTTGAAATTAGTTCTGTAATACTAGCTGAAGATAAAATAAAATCTAAATAAGAGGTTTCTCCTGCTTCATAAGTTGCAACTAATCTATCTTCTAATAATTTTTCTTGTTTGCTATAATCTTCTTCTGCCTTTTTTAGATTGCTTTCTTCTTGTTTTATTTTGTCATTTAATCCGTCAATTTCTTGATTTAATTTTCTAATTTGTGTTTCATATTCAGAAATTTGTCCTGTTAACTCTTCTACTTGTTTTAATGTTTGTGATTTTTCTTTTTGAATTCCATCCAATTCTTTTTCTGTTTGATCTATTTTCCTTTGTGTTTCAGCTTGATTACTATTTAATTCTGATTTTGATTTTGTCGCTGCAATTGCTATGCTATTATGTAATAAACATATTGCTATTACAAGTCCCCCTACTATTTTTAAACTTAACTTTCTCATACGTTCCTCCTATTATTTCTTAATTATTTGTATTTTCTGTGCTAGTATTTTCTTCTTCTTTTTCTGTTTGTTCTTGGTTCGTCTCTTGCTTTTGTGTCGTTGGTATCATACCATTGGTAATATATGGCAAAGGGTCTGTTACCTCACCATTTAGACGAACTTCAAAGTGAGCATGTGGTCCTGTGGAATAACCAGTTGAACCAACCTTTAATACCACGGTTTCGCCACGTTTTACCATATCTCCCACTTGCACCATAATTTCTGAACCATGGGCATATAAAGTAGATACGCCACCTCCATGGTCTATGATTACCATATTTCCATAGGCTCCATTATAGCCTGCTTTGGTAACAATTCCATCATTGGCAGCTACAAAGTTGGCTCCCATTGGTGCACTCACGTCTACCCCTGTATGTAATTTATAAACACCTGTAATAGGATGGGTTCTCATCCCATATTTTGAGGTAATTCTGGTATATCCTGGAATTGGCCAAGCCAATTCTCCTCCTATATATTTGGTATCAATTCCTTCTAACGCCAATGATAAGATTTCTTTATTCACTTCTTCAAATTGTCTATTATACTCATCAATTTGGGCTTGTACGTCTTTTTCTTTGTCCGATAATTTAGCTATGTAATTTTCTCTTACGATTTTTGTATTTTCTAGTATTTTGGCTGTTTTGGTTTGATTTTGTTTGATTTGTGCATATTGTTCTTTCGTATTATCTAATTTCTTTTTATCTAATTCTATTTTTTCTTTTTGCGCTTTCATATCTTCCAATAATTCCGTGTCATAGTTGGCAAGTTCGGTAATTAGGAAATAATTGGATAAGAAATCGGTAATACTTCTAGAACTTAAGATAACGTCTAAATACTGGGTATCACTGGTTTCATACATAGCCACTAATCGTACCTCTAAAATTTCTTTTTGTCTTTTGTATTTTTCTTCTGCTTCTTTTAGCTTTTCTTCTACTTCATCAATCGAATTTTGTAAATCTGTAATTTTCGTATTTAATTCGTCTAACTCTGTTTGAGAACTAGCAATTCTTTCGTCTAACTTTTGCACTTGCTTTAAGTTTTCTGACAATTCATCTTGTACATTTTCTAGTTCTCCTGTTGCTTCATCTATTTGATTTTTTAATTCTTCTTGTTTCGTTTGTAAATCTGGCACTTCTTCTGCTTGCACATAAGAAATGACACTAAAACTACAAATTAGGAAAGCTAAAACAACACATAAAATTTTACGCATGTTTTCTCCTTTATACTTTTAAATATTTTCTCATTGAGATAACACTTCCGGATGGCTCCTATACCAATTCCTAACAACATATAAACAAAGATAATGGAATTGAACATATCGCCAAAAGTTACTAAACTCATATTAATGACTTGCATAAATTGAGAGTTTACCATTTGTTTAGCAATCAAGCTATAGGCAATACCTACTAAGATAATGGAAATGCTACTAGCCAATACGCCAATTATCATACCTTCTACAATAAATGGCCATCGAATAAAGCCATTGGTTGCTCCTACATATTTCATAATAGAAATCTCTTTTCTTCTGGCATGTACTGTAAGTTTAATGGTATTGGCTATGATAAAGATTGATATGATAACCAATAAAATTAAAATGACTCCTGTTACAATTTTAATGCCATTAGCTAAATTGATTAAAGTGGTAACTGTTTCATCTTTGCTAGTTATTTTTTTGATGTTGTCAAACGTTAAAATTTGCTCTTGCACTTCTTTGCTTTTGCTTAAATCGGTTAGTGTTACAACATAAGAAGCTGGAAAGATATTGTTTTCTTCATAACCAGCTAACAAGTCTTTTTTATCACCAAAACGGTCCTTCATTTGTGTTAGGGCATCCTCCTTAGAAACATAATCTGTGGTACTAACCCCATCTAAGGCCCTTAATTTTTCTTCTACTTCTTCTATTTGTTCTTGTGTTGCTTCATTATTGATAAAAACTTGTATCCCTTGTGCTGATTCTACTTCTGCTACAAAGTGATTAATGTTTTCTGTTAAAATTAGGAAAATACCAAAAATAATCATAGTTGCACACATTATCATTAAGGATGCTCCTGTTGATTTTTTATTTTTGAATACATTTCCAAACCCTTCTCCAATTAAATATCCAAATCTGTTATATTTCACAATCATACCCACCTTTT